>CAVCAX010000035.1:7680-11449 GCA_963599995.1 Coprobacillus sp. CAG:698 | reverse complement strand
AGCCATCGATAATCTCTTGTGTGATATTGAACGAGCTGTCGGCATAAAGCAAGTTATCAAAACCGGTATTGCTAAGAATCAAGTTGTAACCTTTCGTCTTGTTATACTCTTTCAGAAAAACATTGATAGAGTCACGCAACTGCAAACTGTTCTTCTGTGTTTCGGCAGCCAGTTCGTTAGTCAGTTTATTCTGCAATTCCTGCAAATCCTGTTGCATCTTCATCAAACGGTTATATTCCTGTTGAGCTCTTTCCGGAGAGATAAACGCATTGTTTTCGTATTTCTTCTGGAATTCTTTCTGATCTTTGTCAAGAGCAGCCGCCTTTTGATTCAACGTCAAACGAATATTCTCTTCTTTCTTCATCATAGCCTCATTCAGATCAATACAGAAGTTGTATTTGGAAAGCAAGGTATCCACTTCTACATAAGCGATCTTCAAATCACCGGATACAGTATTAGCTGCTGCTTCTCCGGCAGATGTCGTAGTTTTTGTGTCAGCTTTACCAGCGCATTGTGAAAACAAAACGATAAGCGCAAGAGCAGCCAAACCGTTAATGAGGCAATTTATTCTCTTCATAACTTGTAAAAATATAGTTTTTAATTAATTAGTTAATACTATCATTCAAAGCCTTTTCAAGGGCGTCAATAGAAAAACGGGGTTTCTTCTGTGCTTCACGGTCTTGAGACTGCACACAGCCAATCCCCCTATCTCTTAAAGCCTTATTGCCGCTCACATGTCCGTTAGGAAATTTTCCACCTTTCACAAAAAAGACTTTGATACCTAATAATAAGACACAAATAGTAACTATTAACAAAGTAAACAGTATTGTATTGAGCATTTCTATTAATTTTGTGGGTGCAAATATAGACTTTTGTATGGACTCAACCGCCTTTTTTCCTATAAAAAAAGAGAAACGGGTTCGAAAAGTAGATTTATTTTAACCATCTTTAGCAATAAGAGATTATATTTCAAACATTCACTCAAATAAAAAGAAAAAAGAATGGAAAAACAAGAACTTAAGCCGGCAGGTGTATTCAAGTATTTTGCAGAAATATGCCAAGTGCCGCGTCCTTCAAAGAAGGAAGGGAAAATTATCGCATACTTAAAAGCGTTCGGAGAAAAACATAATCTGGAGACCAAAGTAGATGAAGCCGGAAACGTTTTAATCAAGAAACCGGCCACTCTGGGAAAGGAGAATCTGCAGACCGTTATATTGCAGTCACACGTAGATATGGTTTGTGAAAAAAACAATGATGTGGAACATGATTTTCTGGTCGACCCTATCGAAACGGAGATCGACGGTGAATGGATGAAAGCCAAAGGTACGACGCTCGGAGCCGATAACGGAATCGGAGTAGCCACGGAGCTCGCCATTTTGGCAGACGATACCATCGAACACGGTCCGTTGGAATGTCTTTTCACAGTAGACGAAGAGACCGGGCTGACCGGTGCATTTGCCTTGAAAGAGGGGTTCATGAACGGTGATATCCTGTTGAATCTCGATTCGGAAGACGAGGGAGAACTTTTCATCGGTTGTGCGGGCGGAATAGATTCCGTAGCCCAATTCACCTATAAGGAAGTAGACGTTCCGGCCGGCTACTTTTTCTTTAAAATAGAGGTAAAAGGCCTGAAAGGCGGACACTCCGGCGGTGACATCCATTTGGGCCGCGGCAATGCCAACAAGATACTGAACCGTTTTCTCAGTAAAATGATGGCCAAATATGATCTGTACTTATGCGAAATTAACGGCGGAAACCTTCGTAACGCCATTCCCCGCGAAGCGTATGCCATCTGTGCTGTCCCCGAAGCTGCCAAACATGACGTACGTGCCGATTTGAACATCTTTACCGCCGAAGTAGAAAATGAACTTGCAGTGACAGAACCGGATTTAAAACTTGTATTGGAATCGGAAGCGCCCCGCGCCAAAGCCATCGACCAAGACACCACTGCCCGTCTGTTGAAAGCACTCTATGCCGTACCTCACGGAGTATATGCCATGAGCCAGGATATCCCCGGACTGGTAGAGACCTCCACCAATCTGGCGTCCGTCAAAATGAAACCGGGAAATATAATCCGCATCGAAACCAGCCAACGCAGTTCCATCCTCTCCGCCCGTGACGATATGGCGAACACCGTTCGTGCAGCTTTCCAGTTGGCAGGTGCAGACGTTAGCTTCGGTGACGGGTATCCGGGTTGGAAGCCGAATCCGCATTCAGCCATTTTGGAAGTGGCGACCGCTTCCTACAAACGTCTGTTCGGTACAGACGCTCAGGTTAAAGCAATTCACGCCGGTCTGGAATGCGGACTTTTCCTCGATAAGTATCCCTCTCTGGATATGATTTCTTTCGGTCCCACTCTGACGGGAGTTCACTCACCGGACGAACGCATGCACATTCCGTCGGTAGATAAGTTCTGGCGTCACCTGCTGGATATATTGGCAAATATCCCGAAAAAGAAATAATAAACAAGGGCATTCCCCGTTTATATCAGAGGGTGTGTCAAAACTCTCCGGTAAAAGGCCACCCTTGCTACAGACATCTGTGGCAAGGGTGATTTGTTTTAAGTAAAATCCACCCTTGATTTATATATAATAGTAAGGTATGAAAAAAAGCCCGGTATACATTCTCTTTTTTCTGTTGGCAAGTCTGGTCCTATTTCCGGCCTGTGATGACGAGAAATTCTCCGCCGATCCCTCTCTTGCCCTCTCCTTTTCTCAAGACACCCTAAGGATGGATACCATATTAGCCGGTATCGGCACTTCTACCCAGATTCTAAAAGTATACAACCGCAACAAAGAATCATTAATCATTTCATCAATCGTTTTGGCAGATGCTGCCAATTCCGGATTCCGCATCAGTGTGGACGGAATAAAGGGCAGTTCTTTCTCGGATGTGGAAATACGGAGTAAAGACAGCCTGTACGTATTTATCGAAGCGACACTGACTCCGCAAGACAGTGACGAACCTGTCTTCCGGAAAGATTCCATCGTATTCATCACCAATACCAACCGGCAGGATGTTAAGTTGCAGGCATACGGACAGGCTTTTGTCTCTTTACGACAAAAAGAGATCACCCAAGATACCCTTATCAGTTCCGCACGTCCCATCGTCATCTATGACAGCCTGAGCGTAAAGGAAGGTGCCCGATTAACCATTGGTGCCGGAACCCGTTTCTATTTCCATGGTCAATCGAGCATTCAGGTGCACGGACAACTCGTAGCGGAAGGTACCCTGGAGGCTCCCGTTGTTTTCCGTGGCGACCGTACTGACAAGATGTTCTCCAACCTCCCCTACGACCGCCTGCCCGGACAATGGGACGGTATCCGTTTCCATACTTCAAGTTATGACAATTCACTGAACTTTGTCGACATACACGGAGGGATATATGGCATCCGGTGCGACTCATCGGCCATCGACCGGAAGAAGCTGACCCTTACCAACTCCGTAATCCGGCAGGTTTCGGGCAACGGACTGGAAATGACTTCCTGCCAAGCCGCCATCGGCAATTGCGAAATCAGTAATGCCGGAAAAAACTGTGTCAAGCTGCTCGGTGGAGACTATAAATTCGTGCACTGCACCCTGGCCAATTATTATAGCTGGGATATTAAGCAAGGAGTAGCCCTTGCTCTCAAAAACGAATCGGGAGAAACCGCCTACCCGATTGTCAATGCGGCTTTTCACAATTGCATCATAGCCGGTTCTTCCAATGATGAAATCAGCGGTTCACGCTCGGAAGACTCTTCCATAGCCTTCAACTACTACTTTTCTT
>CAVCAX010000035.1:0-7670 GCA_963599995.1 Coprobacillus sp. CAG:698 | reverse complement strand
GAAAAGAATGACAAGATAGTCAATGTGATATGGAAAAAAGACGATAACTTTCTGCTGACAGACAAACGAAGCGAACAATTGTTCGATTTCCGGTTAACTCCCAAGTCGGCCGCTATCAATATCGGGTTGAACGAAGACGCCCAAGACTTTCCTTTGGACCTGAAAGGTATACCACGGACCATAGATGATGCGCCTGATGCCGGATGTTATGAATGGCAAGAAGAGAAAGAAGAAGAAAATGAATAAAGGAATAATCATCTCATTATTCCTGTTCTTATATATACCCCGGCTCACGGCTCAGGCCGATAATCCACCTTTTCGCGTGATGTGCTGGAATGTAGAAAACCTGTTCGACACCCGCCATGATTCCCTAAAAAACGATTATGAGTTTTTGCCCGATGCTCTCCGTCGTTGGAGTTATCCCCGCTATAAGAAGAAATTGACCCGTATAGCCCGTGGCATTACCGCTGTCGGCGAATGGGCACCACCGGTTCTGGTAGGGCTTTGTGAAGTGGAAAACGACAGTGTCATGCGCGATCTGGTGCGCTATTCTCCTTTAAAAGAGTTGGGATACCGCTATGTCATCACGCATTCTCCGGATGAACGCGGCATAGATGTGGCACTGCTCTACCAACGTGACCGTTTCAAATTACTATCCCATCGCTCCATCCCGACCGGAACATTCAAGCCACAGAGCCGCCCAACCAGAGACATTCTCCATGTTTGCGGACTGCTCTCCACCGGAGATAGCCTGGATATACTGGTCGTTCATCTCCCCTCGCGTTCCGGCGGTGCCAAAGTATCCGAGCCCTACCGTATATTTGTTGCCGAAAAAATCCGCTCGACAGCAGATAGTCTGTTGGCTACCCGACGGCATCCGCAACTTATTATCATGGGAGACTTCAATGATTACCCCGACGACAAGTCGGTAGCCAAAACATTGGGCGCACAGGCTCCACCACACCATCCTGCTCCCTTACAACTCTATCATCTGCTCGCATCAAAAGCAAAAGCCGAAAAACATCGTTTCGGCTCTTACAAATATCAGGGAGAATGGGGGTTACTCGATCATCTGATCGTATCCGGCACCCTATTGGATGCTTCATCCCCTTTCCATACCGATGAAAAAAAGGCAAACGTAGCCCGTCTGCCTTTTCTGTTATCCAATGATGAGAAGTATGGAGGAGAACAGCCCTTCCGCACTTATTACGGCATAAAGTATCTGGGGGGATACAGTGACCATCTACCGGTATATACCGACTTTGAAATAAAAGAAAACGATTAAGAGTCTGTTCTGATTCTGATAGACCTACTCGGCTGCCGAACCATTGCTTACAGTTACTCCAATCTCATTCATCTCCACCACGGCAGGAGTATCTGTCGGGGTAGTAGCTTCCAGTTTGATAAATCGGGCTTTCACTTTTTCCTTAAACGATACTGTTTGCGGAAGCGGATTATGCATGATGTTACTAAACTCTCCACTTGAAGAGACCTCTTTCCAACTATTACCGTCCAAGCTCACAAAGAATTTATAACGGAACGCCATGGTCGGCTTGGCTTCGGCTTTGGCAGGCGCATAAGTGAAAGCATCCAACGATACCGGACTACCTAAATCAATAACGAGCGGAGATGCAGACACTTGTTTCCAGGCAGTACGCGGCAGATTATTCCAATCGACCTTTTCTTCCTCTTCCTGTAAAGGAACCGCATAAAAGGCAGCGACCTTACTGATATTGGCGGTCAGACGGCAATTCTTTATTTTAATCTTCAACCGGTCGGCCTTCACGGCAGGCAAACGCAGCATGCGTTTATAGCCTACGGTAGTCCCCTGTCCTACCTCCTTCCAGCCATCAGCCGTATGCACCTCTACCGAAAATTCTTCCACGCGTTGCCCTTTCGAAATATCCTCCTGCAACATCACTACATTAATCTCCGAACCGGGTTTCAGTTTATAAATACGTTCGCTGTCCGGTTTCGCTTTCCATAACTTCTGTCCGCCTTTCACTCTGTCATCGGCAAAAGACTGTTTACGATATTCGGCAAACTCTTTCAGACGGGTCACATCCGCCTCGCTTATCAATCCCCGGCGGTCCGGCGGTATGTTCAGTAACAAAACCGAATTGTAACCCACCGACTGAAAATAAATATCCGCCAAATGTTTCAGGCTTTTTACCTTCCCATCCTCTTCTTGATGATAGAACCAGCCCGGACGAATAGAGACATCTACCTCCGAAGGATACCAAAAGAGTTCCGTTGCATTTCTGAGTATATCCCGGCTTCCCAAGTCCTGAGCTTTGCTGAATACCCCCAACTGCTTGTTATTTTCCTCTGAGCGGGAATAGATTCCCGGAGTAAGCACGGTAGCACTCCATTCCGTCTCGCGGCCGATTCCTTTCTCGTTGCCTACCCAACGCACATCGTCCCCCATAATGGCCATTACAGCTTTCGGTTGTAACTTCTGTATGGTCTTATAGAATGCATCCCAATCGTAGACCTGTTTCTTACCGTTAGGCCCTTCACCGTTGGCACCATCGAACCACACCTCGTGCACTTCTCCATAGTTAGAAAGCAGCTCTGTCAATTGCTGGATAAAGAACTCGTTATATTTCGGAGAATCCCCATAGCATGCCGCATTTCTGTCCCAGGGAGACAGATACACTCCGAATTTCATGCCATACTTATCGCAAGCATCCCGTAGTTCCTTTACCACATCCCCCTTGCCGTTTTTCCAAGAGGAAGAAGCCACCGAATGAGTCGTAGTCCCGGTAGGCCACAGACAAAAACCGTCATGATGCTTCGCTGTGAGAATCACCATCTTAAAACCAGTCTCTTTCAATGTACGTACCCACTGCTCTGCATCCAGTTGTACCGGATTGAACAGGGCCGGATCTTCGGTACCTTCCCCCCATTCACGGTCGGTAAAGGTATTGATACCGAAATGCAGGAAAGCAGTCAGTTCCATCTGTTGCCAGGCCAATTGTTGTGGCGTCGGCACCAATCTTGCCGCCATATCCACTTTCTCCTGCAGTGTGGCATCCGGTGGAAAATCCAGATGCTTCACATAATACCCTTCTCTGTTCTGCGCCTGCCCGTTACAAACTGCAGCAAACAGGGCCATTGATAATAAGAAATTCTTCATCATTCAATTTTTTTCTTTTTCAATTCATTATTGTCAAGCACAATCCGGTAGCGATTACCTTTCTCTGTCTTAAAAGACAACGTTTTATCTTTGTATCTCACCGTACACGGAACACCTTTTTCAGAAGTCACCACCGCTTCCGCCAACTTACCATTCTTCCACGATAAATTTACTTCAAAACCGCCTCTTGCACAAATTCCGCTTACCGAACCATCTTTCCAGGCATCCGGCAATGCAGGTAGCAACTGGATAAATCCGATGTGGCTCTGCAGTAACATTTCAGTGATACCTGCTGTCCCCCCGAAGTTCCCATCGATTTGGAAAGGCGCATGCGTATTCCACAAATTATCCAACGTCCCATTCTTCAACAGATTGCCATACAGCTTGTAAGCATGATTTCCATCCTGCAATCTCGCCCATTGATTCAGTTTCCAACCCATACTCCATCCGGTAGCCCCGTCTCCGCGATGTTCGAGTACCACCCGGGCGGCCTGAGCCAGATCCGGAGTAGTCACCGGTGATAAGGTATGTCCCGGATGCAGTCCAAACAGATGGTTCACATGACGATGCTCATCTTCCGGATCATCGATGTCTCTGGACCATTCCATCAACTGCCCATAACGTCCTATTTTATAGGGAGCCAGGTGTGCGAGCACATGTTCCCACTCTTTCCGCTCTTTCTTATCCACTCCCAACACCTTACTCGCTTCAATGGCATCCAACAGGATTTCACGCACCACCGCATGCACAAAAGTGACCCCTTCATCCACCGGACCATGCTCCGGTGAAGTGGAAGGAGCAGCCGTATAGGTTCCGTCCGGTTTATGCCACAAATAATCTACCGTAAACTGTGCACTGCTTTTAAGCAGATCGTATCCTATATTTTTCAGGAATTCCTTATCGCGCGTATAGTCATAATACTCCCATATATGAGTAGCCAGCCAAGGACCTGCCATCGGATTAAAATTCCAGGACATATCTTCGCTCGATAAAGGTGATGTAAAGCCGAAGATATTGCCGGAGATAGAAGCAGTCCACCCACGGGCATTGAAATAAGCTTTAGCCGTTTCTTCACCGGGTTTCACCAGACCTCGGATAAAATCGACCAACGGCTGGATACATTCTCTTAAATTGGTGGAACAAGCCGGCCAATAGATCATCTGTATATTGATATTGTTATGATAATCCACACGCCAAGGACCATCCAAGTTATTGTGCCACATACCTTGCAGGTTTGCAGGCATGTTTCCCGCACGGGAACAAGCAATCAGCAAATAACGGCCGTATTGGTAATATAACTCTTCCAGACGATAATCGGGTTGTCCTTTCCGATAGTTTGCCAAGCGCAAACCGGTGGGCAAATTCCGGGCAGTTACCTCCGGATTCAATTGCAGCTTCACCCGATTGAAAAGAGAGGTATAATCCGCTTCATGGGCACGATACAATTCATCATACCCCTTCCGAGCAGCTTCTTCCATGGTTTTTCGAGTCATCTGTTCCGGATCGCTCCCCACGTATGTCTTCGGATCTTTAAAATCCGGTTGAAAATTCATCTTATAGTCCGTATCGGCAGTCAGCAAAAAGACTACCTCATCGGCATCCCTCACTATCAGACGATCTTGTTCAACAGCCGTCGTTCCTCCCTTCACCATCGCTTTGATGCGGATTGCAAATTTCATTCCATTGTTCTCCAAGACACCGGTATATAACAATCCATCAGTCCCCTCCGCACGCAAACGGCTCTTTGCTTCCGAATTCGGGCAATAATGAAGTATCAGGTTCTGCTTCCCGGTTTTGTCGGCCGCGAACTTCATCACCATCACGCTATCCGGATACGAAATAAAATATTTACGCATATACCGGGTATCATCCTTCTTGAAACTGACCACAGCCATAGCCGAATCCAGTGAGAGCGCCCGATAATAGTCA
Organism: Coprobacillus sp. CAG:698; assembly: GCA_963599995.1. Classification (GTDB taxonomy): domain Bacteria; phylum Bacteroidota; class Bacteroidia; order Bacteroidales; family Bacteroidaceae; genus Bacteroides. The sequence continues at coordinate 2,602 of CAVCAX010000035.1, read as the reverse complement.
CTCATCCCTATCTCACTCAATCCGGTTTCCACATAAATCTCTCCCATCGTAGTGAACGCCCCGAAACGGAAAGGAGTTTCATCCCTCTCCTCGTAATGTGCCAGACCATTAAAGTTTTTCCGGGTCAGCAATTCAGCCTTTTCATAATCGCCATCGGCAAATGCCTGTCGTATCTCTCCCATCACCGGTGCTGATTGTTTATTCACCTTCCAATAATAATCAGGGCCTCCGGCCGTATTCGGACCTCCTTTCCAAAGCGTTTTTTCATTCAAGGTAATCCGTTCCGCAGCTATCGATCCCAATATATTGGCTCCTAAGCTACCGTTTCCAATCGGCAAGGAAGCATCTTCCCACTCTTTATCGGGATTCATCCACGATCCGTTGGCACGGAACCAGATCGCCCTTCCATCCAGACTATTCGGAGTATCGAACCAAATGGAAAGCCCCCGGGTGTAGTCTACTTCATTCGCCCATAGCATGGGGGAAAAAAACAGTACGCTTACAAAATACAAATGTAACTTTTTCATTCTTCTATATCATAATCAGTAATATTCAGCCAATATACTCATTTTTCATTTTATCCGCTTTATAAAACTCTAAAAACATTCACATTTTCGTTTCATTCTATTCCGATTCATTGATATACGGGATTTTTCTAACGTTACACGTCTATAAGAGAAATAAAATAAGGGTATACCCATCCGTTTGAATATACCCTCATCATAGAGCCTGTTTTACTCAAAATATTAATCTATTCCATTATTTCCTATTCTTCACCGGATAAATAGTGAAGTCAAAAGTTTGCTTTGTCAACGGAACCAGATACTGCGATTGTACACCCGGTCCGCAAGTTGCAGTACCTACACCCGCCTGTTTGGCATCCAGATGTACGGTTATCTTTCCGTTACGTTCCAGTTCATTGATATGACGCGCCTTCTCCAACATTGCATCCGGATAAGCGATGGTACTAAACTGAAATGGAGAATCCGACTCAACCAGACACCCCTTACCGACATCATCCGTCAATTTCATCCAGCGGACATCCGTACGGTTTCCCGTAGATTGCGGTACCACATAATAATGGAACATACGCTCAGGAGTCGTTTCATAAACTCCGATTTTCCCCGACTGCTTCCGGTCGATATAAGTCTCGTGTTCACCTCTTCCCAAATAGGTTATATGATCATACATATCCTCCACTTCGAATGTCAAACCGAGACGGGCCATTGATTTTACCAGTGTCGTGTCGGGTTGGAATGTGGTCTGTACCTTCACAGAACCGTCACGATTCAGCATATAGACCAAAGTGGCATCTCCCACTTTCTCTCCTTTTGCGTTCAGGATATCGACCTGCGCGGTAGTCGATGTTTTATTCTCTTTCAGGGAAACCGCTTTTTGAGTCAACGCATCCAATCCGGCAGCCCTCCATAGTTTGGCTCCCATCCGGTCGCGATTGTCATTATCGGTGGCAGGACGGAACAAGCTCAGTGTCATCGGGCTCATCAGCAACTCTTCTCCATCCAGACAAAGAGAATTCAAGGCACCTGTCGCCTTATCAACCGTAAAAATCGTATTTCCAGCTTTATCCGGTCTGTAGCCACGGGCATTTTTAGATACCGGAAGTACAAACTGATCGTAAGCCACCTCCCAGTCGGTATCTACCAACGGAGCAGCTTCCTTCCGTTTCCAACTCAAATTAAGATAAGCCTCGCGAAGCGTTTTCGGAAGTCTGACGTCCCCCAAAGTAAGGTCTACCGTGGCATGAGGAGCACAAGAAACCGTTTTCGTACCCTCAGCAAGCACCGTTCCGTCATCACCGGTTACATTCCAATTCAATACATATTCATTCAAATCGGAGAAATCGAACCAGTTTTTCACACGGACCGTCAAATCTTTCTTATTAATCAGTGTACTCTTGATATTCTGATAGATTTTCTTCACCTCCAATAAATGGGGATGAGGTTCGCGGACAGCATTTACAAGTCCGTTACAGCAGAAATTACCAAAACTCGGAATATCTTTCGGACCGTAATCACCACCATAAGTCCAGTACCACTTGCCATCTTGATCGATTTCACGGAACGACTGATCGACCCAGTCCCAAATACAACCACCCTGAGCCATCGGTTCACTTTCGAACACATCCCAGTACTCCTTCATGCCACCGCAACTGTTGCCCATTGCATGCAGATATTCGCAAAGGATGAAGGGACGGTAAATATCCTTGCGGGATACGTACTCTTTAATCACATCCACACTGCGATACATGCGGCAATAAATATCCGTATTATAGTTCTCCTCCGCACGTTCGTACTGCACAGGACGGTTCTTTTCTACCGACTTCAACCAGTCATAAGTACGTTCGAAATTAATTCCGTTTCCGGATTCATTGCCCAAAGACCAGATAACAATAGCAGGATGGTTCTTCGAACGTTCGTACATGCGGTGTGTACGATCTATATGCGCCGTAAGCCATGTACTGTCTTTGGCAAGAGAAGCAGGACCATACCCCATACCATGCGATTCGATATTGGCCTCATCGATCATATAAAGTCCATAGCGGTCGCAAAGCTGATACCAATAGGGATGCGTAGGATAATGG
>CAVCAX010000034.1:6078-22755 GCA_963599995.1 Coprobacillus sp. CAG:698 | reverse complement strand
AGAGGAACGACTCGTTCCTCTACGAGAAACTATAAGAGTCTCTACGGGAAAAGTACTTTTTCTCTTTCGAAGCCAGCTTCTTACGCTAACAGCCGACAAAATCCAGACCATTTCAAAATAGAATAAAGAACAGCATATACGTATTTTGAAAACAAATTGAAAGCCAAACGCTGAAACCTCAACCACAATAATAGCCAATCACCCACACTGACAACTTTCAAGAATATCCAACATAGAAATGCAGAAGGTTTTGGGCACCCACCCGATTCCTTACTTCAATAAAGGAATCCTGCATAGATTAAAATATCATATTGACATTTTGTAAACAGCACTTCCAATTGTAAACTGCCCTTTCAGCTTTCAGACAACCCCTGCATTCGAGTTGTTCTTCCGTAGCAGCGCCACCTCTATCACAGCCAAACGCCGTTCTCTTTCTCCTTTGCCCGCAATGAGTTCTTCTCCTTGGCTAAGCTCGCCCCCTAAAAGTCCGCCTTTTACCTCATTAAAAGCGTTTTAAATGAAAGAGTCGCAGTATGAAAATAAAAAACTAAGTGAAACTCTGCGTTACTCTGTCACTAAATGATTAAATTTGCGGCGAATTATCATCTAATTAAAGAGACATGAATAAGAAATCCCTTCTCGTTATCGCCGTATCGGTGTTGGTGATAGCCCTCATTGGCATCACTTATCTATTATTTACCGAAAAGCAGAATAATCGTGAACTGATCGAAGAGTTTGCCCTTGAAAAAGAAGATCTGGAGAATGAATATACACGTTTTGCACAGCAATATGACGAGTTAAAGCTGACCGTATCCAACGACTCCCTATCTATTCTGTTGGAACAAGAACAAATCAAGACCCAACGGCTGCTCGAAGAGTTGCGCACTGTCAAAAGCAACAACGCCACCGAAATACGCCGTCTGAAAAAAGAACTGGCATCGCTCCGCAAAATCATGGTCGGCTACATCAACCAGATAGATTCTCTCAACAAGCTCACCACCCATCAAAAGCAGGTCATTGCAGAAGTAACCCAAAAATACAACGCCGCTTCGCGCCAGATCAGCAACCTGTCAGAAGAGAAAAAGAACCTGAACAAAAAAGTTACCTTGGCAGCCCAATTGGACGCCACCAATATCTGGATCGAGCCTAAAAACAAGCGCGATAAAAAAGCCAAGAAAGTGAAAGACGTTGTCAAGTTTACCATCGGCTTTACAATCGTCAAAAACATCACGGCAGAAACCGGCGAACGCATCTTATACGTCAACATCTACAAGCCCAACAACGAAGTACTGACCAAAAACGCCGCCAATACTTTCGAATATGAAAACCGTTCACTCCCCTATTCCATCAAGAAATACATCGAGTACAACGGAGAAGAACAGCCCATCACCGTATTTTGGAATGTGGAAGAGTATCTTTCTGCCGGCACCTACCGTGTAGACATCTTTGCCGACGGCACCATGATCGGTTCCCAGCGTTTCACCTTGGAGTAGTTTTTTCCGCACCAACACATAATGCCCTTTACATTATATATGTTATTCTCCACAACAATATATGTAAAGGGCATTATTTTTTCTCCGTCAAGCGAACGCCCGTAGTGGAGCGTTAAAAAGGGGCGATTGTCTGAGCGAAGCGAGTTAGAACCCCTTTAGCGAAACGGAGGAAGAGAGTAGGAGAAAAAATACAGCCTTGATCCTTTCTTTTGGTATCTTTTCTTTCGTATCAAGACGAAAGAAAAGTACATCCTCACCATTATACTCAAAAAAACTTAAATCATTTTGCCAATTCATCAAAACCCCATACTTTTGCTTCGTTGTTTATGCAATAATTATTCTGCAAATTAATTTTAGCAAGCAGAAAGTATCCATAAACAAAAATCCCTATATTTGTGTTGTAAAAAAAGAAGTATCACCTTTATAATACGCGAGATGCAATGAAAAAATTATTCATTCTGACAATTCTGCTGACCACTCTCCTTTCAACAAAAGCACAGAGCATACTCGACTTAGATAGTTGCCGTGCATTGGCCTTGGCCAACAACAAAGAGTTGCTCATCAGCAATGAGAAAATAAACGCAGCACACTACCAACGAAAAGCGGCTTTCACCAATTACCTGCCCAACATTTCGGCCACCGGAGCTTACATGCGAAACCAAAAAGAGTTTTCATTGTTGAATGATGCCCAAAAAGGTGCTTTATCCGGTTTGGGAACCAGCATAGGCAGTCCGTTGCAGCAAGCCGGAGAGGCTGTATTGGGGCAGCTGCCTCCTGAACTGGCACAAAAGTTAGCTCCGGTTCTCACGCAAGTGGGCAATGAGTTGGTACCGGCCCTTAACGGAGCGGGAGAATCATTAATCGATGCTTTCCGTACCGACACCCGAAACGTATATGCCGGTGTCATCACCTTAACGCAACCTCTTTATATGGGAGGAAAAATCCGCGCCTACAACAAAATCACCCGGTATGCCGAAGAACTGGCACGCCAGCAACATCATTCCGGCCTGCAGGAAGTCATCCTGAGCACCGACCAAGCCTACTGGCAAGTAGTCTCATTGGTGAACAAGAAAAAACTGGCGGAAGGGTATTTGGAACTTCTTCAAAAATTAGACAATGACGTGGAGAAAATGATTGCCGAAGGAGTGGCAACCAAAGCAGACGGCCTGTCCGTACGCGTAAAGGTAAACGAAGCAGAGATGACACTCACCAAAGTGGAAGACGGTCTCAGCCTTTCCAAAATGTTGCTTTGTCAACTGTGTGGTCTCGATCTGAGCACCCCGATCGTATTGGCAGACGAAAATATAGAGAACCTGCCTTTATCGAAAACGGACACCCAATTTGACATTGCCACCGCTTACGACAACCGACCGGAGATACGCAGTCTGGAACTTGCCGGACAGATATACAACCAGAAAATAAACGTAACCCGTGCCGAACACCTCCCATCCGTAGCCTTCATGGGGAATTACATGGTTACCAACCCTTCCGTATTCAACGGATTTGAGAACAAGTTCAAAGGCATGTGGAATGTAGGTGTCATGGTGCAACTTCCCATCTGGCATTGGGGCGAAGGCATGTATAAGGTAAAAGCCGCCAAAGCAGAATCACGCATCGCCCAATACCAGTTGCAGGATGCAAAAGAGAAAATAGAATTACAGGTAAATCAAGCCGCTTTCAAAGTGAACGAAGCAGCCAAAAAACTCGTCATGGCCGAGAAGAACCAGGAAAAAGCAGACGAGAACCTCCGGTATGCCCGGCTGGGTTTCGAAGAAGGAGTGATAGCCACCAGCAATGTACTCGAAGCACAAACCGCCTGGCTATCTGCCCAATCCGAAAAGATAGACGCCCAGATTGATGTAAAGTTGACGGAAATCTACCTGCAAAAGTCATTGGGAACACTCAAATAAAAGAAAAGTTATTTCAACCGTAATCCGTAAATCGTAAAATTGTAAATAAAAATGGCATCACAAAAATCACAGAACAGCAATATGCTGCTTGCATTCCTTACTCTCTTGGGAGTTATCGTCTTGGTTGCAGTCGTTGGTTTCTTCATGCTTCGCAAGGGACCGGAAATTATCCAAGGACAGGCTGAAGTGGATGAATACCGGGTATCGAGCAAAGTTCCGGGACGTATACTTGAATTCCGTGTCAAAGAAGGACAAACCGTACAGGCGGGAGACACCCTCGCCATCCTTGAAGCACCGGACATCGCTGCAAAAATGGAACAGGCACGTGCTGCGGAAGCAGCCGCACAGGCACAAAACGAAAAAGCCATAAAAGGCGCCCGCCAGGAACAGATACAAGCCGCCTATGAAATGTGGCAGAAAGCCCAAGCCGGAGTGGAAATCGCCGAAAAATCGTACAAACGCGTTAAAAACCTGTTCGAACAGGGAGTAATGCCTGCACAAAAGCTGGATGAAGTAACAGCACAGCTCAATGCATCCATCGCCACCGAAAAAGCCGCCAAAGCCCAATATACAATGGCAAAGAACGGGGCGGAACGGGAAGACAAGATGGCTGCAGCCGCTCTTGTGGAACGCGCCAAAGGTGCTGTTGCCGAAGTGGAATCTTATATAAAAGAGACTTTCCTCATTGCACAATCGGCAGGTGAGGTTTCCGAGATATTTCCCAAGGTAGGCGAGCTGGTGGGAACCGGAGCGCCCATCATGAACATTGCCATACTCAAAGACTTATGGGTCACTTTCAATGTACGCGAAGACCTGCTGAAAAACCTTACCATGGGAGCCGAATTCGAAGCGCTCATTCCGGCACTGGACAATAAAACCGTCAAACTGAAAGTGGACTACCTGAAAGACCTGGGCACGTATGCCGCCTGGAAAGCCACGAAAACAACCGGACAGTTTGACCTGAAAACATTTGAAGTACGCGCACGCCCACTGGAGAAAGTGGAAGGACTGCGCCCGGGAATGTCGGTGATAATCAAGAAATGATTAATAATGTATCAATGTGCCAATATAAATAATGTGCCAATATGCCAATGTGTCAATTGACACATTATCCACATATAACTGAATTATGAAAGAAAGAGAGAAGAAATACATCGCCTTGTGGCTCGTCATGAAACGCGAATGCCGCCGCCTCGTGTCGCGTCCGCTCTATCTCTTCTGTATGGTGATTGCGCCGTTATTCTGCTACATATTCTTCACCACGCTGATGGGGTCCGGCCTGCCGACCAACCTGCCTGTCGGTGCAGTGGATATGGACCAGTCCGCCACCTCACGAAACCTGATCCGCAACCTGGATGCTTTCGGGCAGACGAGTGTAGTGGCACGTTACGGCAGTATAGCCGATGCCCGCATTGCCGTGCAGGAAGGAAAGATTTACGGCTTCTTTTATATCCCCAAAGGTTTGTCGGCAGATGCCCAAAGCCAACGGCAGCCCAAGATTTCATTCTATACCAACAACTCTTATCTCATAGCGGGTTCTTTGCTGTTCAAAGACATGAAGATGATGAGCGAACTGGCAGCAGGAGCAGCCGGACGTTCGGTGCTCTATGCCAAAGGAGCTACCGAAGAGCAGGCAATGGGATTTCTGCAACCGATAGTAATCGATACGCACCCGCTGAACAACCCTTGGTTGAACTACTCCGTATACCTGTGCAACACATTGGTGCCGGGCGTACTCATGCTGATGATATTCATGATAACCGTATACTCCATCGGCACGGAGATCAAAGAGCGCACGGCCCGCGAATGGCTGCGCATGAGCAATAACTCCATATACATAGCCTTGGCAGGCAAGCTGTTGCCACATACGGTAATATTCTTCATTATGGGTATCTTCTATAATGTATATCTGTATGGATTCCTGCACTTCCCGTGCAACAGCGGCATCCTGCCGATGATATTGGCCTCCCTCTGTCTGGTACTTGCCTCCCAATGCTGCGGCATCGTGATGATAGGTACCCTGCCTACCCTGCGTCTCGGATTAAGCTTCGCATCCCTGTGGGGAGTCATCTCCTTCTCCATCTCCGGCTTTTCGTTTCCGGTAATGGCGATGCACCCCGTCTTGCAGGCACTGAGCAATCTTTTTCCGCTGCGTCACTATTTTCTTATTTACGTGGACCAGGCGCTCAATGGCTACAGCATGATTTATTCCTGGCCCAACTATATGGCATTACTGATATTCATGATGCTTCCTTTCCTTGTGGTCCACCGCCTGAAAGAAGCATTGATATACTATAAATACGTACCCTGATGAAAGAGATTACATTCAAAGACAAAGTAAAGCAAGGTATCAATGACCTGTTTTACATCTGGTTGCGAGAATTCCGTACCACTTTCCGCGATCAGGGGGTACTCATATTCTTTATACTCGTGCCGCTGGTATATCCGCTTATCTACGGATTTATCTATACGAATGAGGTGGTGCGTGAAGTACCCGCCGTGGTAGTCGATGCCTCACGCAGCTCGTTGAGCCGCGAATATCTTAGAAAAGTGGATGCAACCCCCGATGTCAATATCGTGGCTTATTGTGCCGACATGGAAGAGGCCAAGCAGATGCTGAAAGACCGCCTGGCTTACGGCATCATTTATATCCCTTCGGAATTCAGCCGGAACATCGCGCAAGGCAAACAGACGAAAGTAAGCATCTACTGTGATATGAGCGGGTTGCTTTATTATAAGAGCATACTGCTTGCCAATACAGCGGTATCACTGAACATGAACCGGGACATCAAGATAGAGCGTGCCGGAAACACAACCGCCCGCCAGGATGAAATCACCGGTTACCCGATAGAATATGAAGACGTAGCCATGTTCAACCCGACCAACGGGTTTGCCGCTTTCCTCATTCCGGCCGTATTGGTTCTGCTGATTCAGCAAACCTTGCTACTCGGCATCGGTCTCTCGGCAGGAACTGCACGCGAACAGAACCGTTTCAGAGACCTCGTACCTATCAACCGGCATTACAACGGCACATTGCGTATTGTCATGGGGAAAGGTTTGAGCTATTATATGGTCTATTCGTTGGTATCGGTGTATGTCCTATGCGTAGTACCCCGGATTTTCAGTCTGAACCAGATAGGACAACCGGGTACACTCGCCCTGTTCATGCTGCCCTACTTGTCGGCCTGCATCTTTTTTGCCATGACAGCTTCCATTGCCATCCGTAACCGGGAAACGTGCATGCTGCTATTCGTGTTTACATCCGTTCCTCTGCTGTTCATCTCCGGAATATCCTGGCCGGGAGCTGCCATCCCCCCGTTCTGGAAATATTTCTCATACATATTCCCATCGACTTTCGGGATCAATGGCTTTGTACGTATCAACAACATGGGGGGCACTTTAAGCGAGGTTGCATTCGAATACAAAGCCTTGTGGCTGCAAGCCGGCTTCTATTTCCTGACGACTTGCCTCGTATACCGCAGGCAAATCATAACGAGCCGTAAACATGTCATCGAGAGATATAAGGAGCTGAAAGAGAGGGAAAGCAGATTTCATCTTTCGCACAAGTTGTCCGATTCGGATCCAACAATATCTCCGAAAACGATAAAAGGATAACAGACAGAGAACCGCCCTCCATTCTAAAACACAAAAGTCAGAACTCTCCTGCCCGCCCAACCGGAGGACAACCGGGTTCCCATGTTTATAAAGCCAAAAGGTGTTCAAACTCTCCTGTTTATAAAATTAATGAAGCGCACCCCAAAAGTCAGACACGATTTTTTTGGGGTGCGCTTCATTACAAGAGTCTGTGACAAAGACAGTTTCTAAGTTTCAGGAGTTCCAACATCTCCCCTTTTTTTATACCTTCTTTTTCCCATTTGCATTATTTAACCCATTGTCTATTGCACTATTACGAAGTATTCGTAGATTTGCAGCGTAATCGTAATTAAACAAACTCCATGGAAAAACTAACTATACAAGAAGAAGAAGCAATGATCTACATCTGGGAACTGGGAAGCTGTTTTGTAAAAGAGATAGTTGCCAAATACGCCCCCCCTGTCCCCCCTTATACTACCATTGCATCGATAGTGAAAAATCTTGAACGCAAAGGATATGTAACGGCCCGGCGTATTGGCAACACCTACCAATACACTCCTGCCATACGGGAAAGCGAATACAAACGAAGCTTCATGAGCGGAGTAGTACGGAACTACTTTGAGAATTCTTATAAAGAGATGGTTTCCTTTTTTGCCAGAGAGCAGAAAATTTCGGCCAACGACTTGAAGGAGATCATCGATATGATTGAAAAAGGCAAAGAATAACAACGGATAAACTATAGAATCATGACTCCGGAACTTGCATATTTTCTGAAGATCAACGTAGGCATTGCACTGTTCTACGCCTTTTACCGGTTGTTCCTGTATAAAGATACCTTCTTTCATTGGCGTCGGACGGCATTGCTCTGTTTTCTCGGAATTTCATTCCTCTATCCGATGCTCAACCTGCAGGATTGGGTGAAAGCACACGAGCCCATGGTGGCAATGGCCGATCTTTATGCCACAACGCTACTTCCGGAAATTGATTTTAATGAGGTGACGATAACCGCCGGTATCAATTGGAAAGACACAGTACTCACTTCGCTCAAAGTGATTTATTTGTGTGGAGCAATTCTCCTCTCTGCCCGTTTCTTCGTACAGCTAACCGCCATTATCCGTTTAAGGATACGATGTAAGGCAATACAAATACAGGGTGTACGTGTATATGCCCTGGATGAAGCAAACGGTCCATTCTCCTTTTTTCATTGGATCTTCATCCATCCAGAATCACATACGGAAGAAGAATTGTCCGAAATACTGGTACACGAGCTAACGCATGCCCGACAAATGCACTCGGTAGATGTAATACTCGCCGACTGGATGTGCATCGTCTGCTGGTTCAATCCTTTTGCCTGGCTCATGAAACGCGAAATACGGAACAATCTGGAATACATGGCCGACCAGCATGTACTACAAACAGGATATGATTACAAAACATACCAGTATCACTTGTTGGGACTGGCTCATCATAAGGCTGCAGCAACTCTTTATAATAGTTTCAATGTTTTACCTCTCAAAAACAGAATTACAATGATGAACAAAAAAAGAACGAAAAGAATAGGAAGAACCAAATACCTGATGTTTCTTCCACTGGCTGCCCTGCTGATGATAATCAGCAACATTGAGGCAGTGGCCCGGACAACAAAGGATTTCGCCAAAGACGTGATACAAGCCGTTGAGGAGAAAACAGGTCAACCAGGCGAAACGCAACCGGCTGTTGTCACAGAGGGCTCCGAACCCATAACCCCGGCAGCAACTCCCCACCAAGGAAAGAAAGTGGAATACAAAGGAGTCGTGGTTGACGACACGGGAAAAGGAGTGGCTAACGCCACCTTAGGAGCAGCAATTCTGAGTGACGGGACTTCTCGGGAAATAAGCATCCCGAATACAAAGACTGATTCTGACGGTAGATTCTCTTTCAAGGCAATAGAAGGTATCACCACAATCACCATTGACAACAAGGACATTTCTGCTTCTATGAATATCAGAAACCAAGACCGCCTCAACCTGAGAATAGTACTTTTCAGTAAAGCAACCACCCAAAATATAGAGGGAAATATGGAGGCCTTCGATGTGGTTGAGAAAATGCCTGTCTTCCCCGGAGGCCAAACGGCTTTGATGGAATATATCGGCAAGAACCTGCGTTATCCGGCAAAAGCACAGCAGGAAAAGATACAAGGACGTGTCATCGCCGGTTTCGTCGTAGAAAAAGACGGTTCAATCAGTGAACCGACAATCATGCGGTCTGTCAGTCCGGAACTGGATGCAGAAGCCATACGGATATTATCGTCCATGCCCAAATGGACTCCCGGCACACAAGGAGGAAAAGAGGTACGTGTCCGTTATACCGTTCCCATTCATTTCAAACTGGACGAGCCGAAAGCCGAAGAAATAAAAAACAGCAAACTGGATGAAGTCATCGTAATAGGATATGCCCCAGACGACAATACGGCAACAAACGTACCGGAGAATGTGCTCGAGAATGCTGAAGAGATGCCTAAATATCCCGGTGGGACAAACGGTCTGATGCTCTATCTGGCAAAAAGCATCAAATACCCTATCGATGCCCAGAAGAGTAAGACACAAGGACGTGTGGTGGTACAGATCACAGTTGACAAAGAGGGGCGCGTCACCAATCCGAAGATCGTACAAAGTGTATCCCCCTCACTGGATGCGGAAGCAATACGCGTAGTTACAGGTATGCCGCGTTGGGAACCCGGAAAAAACAAAGGGGAAGCAGTGGCTGTGCAATACACACTCCCAATCAATTTCAAACTCCAGTAGAAGAAAACTCTCTCTCACAATACATTAATTAAAAAAGGAAGAAGGACCCGTCACTTCACGATGTCCCTTCTTCCTTTTTCATATATAAAACACTGATTCTATAGGTGCTTATTCTTGCAAATAACAATGAATCCTATTCTTCAAGCACAACAAATGAATAATGCATTGAAACGGGTTACTTGTGCATCTCTACAATCCGAGTAGGAGCTTTCTCTATATTCCTGCGATCAACTTGCCGGACCACGGCTGCTGCCAATGACAAGAAAGCACGGCCGGTCACCGTATTTTCATCCAATGCAACGGGAGTACCTTTATCACCGTTTTCACAAATACTCTGTACGATAGGTATCTGCCCCAACAACGGTACATTCATCTCTTCGGCCAACCTCTTGGCACCTTCACGACCGAAAATATAATATTTATTCTCCGGCAGTTCGGCAGGAGTAAACCAAGCCATATTCTCCACCAAGCCCAAAATCGGAACATTCACCTTATCATTGGTAAACATATTGATACCCTTGCGGGCATCTGCCAGAGCAACCGCCTGCGGAGTGCTGACCACCACGGCACCGGTCATAGCCAATGTCTGCACCACAGTCAGATGGATATCGCTTGTGCCCGGCGGCAGGTCGATAAGGAAATAATCCAGTTCTCCCCAGTCTGCATCACCGATAAGCTGTTTCAATGCATTGCTTGCCATCCCTCCACGCCACAAGGTAGCCTGATCCGGATCGACAAAGAAACCGATGGAAAGAAGTTTCACTCCATACTTCTCTACAGGAATAATCATGTCGCGGCCGTCTATCTTCTCGGCATACGGACGTGCATCTTCCACCTGAAACATTTTCGGCATGGAAGGACCGAAAATATCAGCGTCCAGCAATCCCACCTTATAGCCCAACTTGGCAAGAGCCACAGCCAGATTGGCGGCTACAGTAGATTTTCCGACACCTCCCTTTCCGGAAGAGATACCGATGATATTCTTTACCTGCGGCAATAACTTCCCGACTTCCGGACGTGCCGCCTGAACAGTCTTCACTTTGATATTGCCAACGATTTCCACCTCTTTGCCCACATAAGTAAGGATGGCCGTTTCGGCAGCCTTAACCACCGACTTCATAAAAGGATCGGTAGGCTTCTCAAAAATAAGGGAAAAAGAGACTTTCATTCCCTCGATGCGGATGTCATCTTCCACCATACCGGCTTCAACAAGATTCTTTCCGGTACCCGGATAACGCACTGTTGCCAATGCATCTAATATTAACTTTGGATAAAGCGACATAATATTTACGATTTGACGATTTACGATTTACGATTGATAAATGATAGCTGATGATTTACGATTTGATGATTGATGAACGATGGTATATAAATGATGACCAATGAACGATGTTCAATACTCGATGCCCTAAACGATACCCGATGATCAACGACCGCTGATTGAACGACCGCCGATTGAACGATTGATGATTGAACGATCGATGAAAAATCATCATTCATCAATCGTAAATCGTAAATCGTCAAATCGTAAATCCCTTCACTTGCTGGTCTGCAACCCGCTCCGCTTGCTACGGTTATAGCTGCGATACGAATCAAGCTCTATTTCAATATCCGGTTCATGCAATTCTCCTACTTGGGGAAGCCGGAACTTGATGTACTTTATGCTTAAACCGCGATCGAGCCACTGTTGTTCATAATAAGTTTTAATGCCCAGAATATCATCTACAAGATCGGAATGATAAAGATCCTCCGTCATAAAGTCTACGGGGAAACGGTTCTTCTCAATCATGTAGCGGGTATAAGTGAACATAAAGTTGCTGTCTGTTTTCAGATGAATGATGCCGTCCGGCTTAAGGAAACGGCGATAGCGCTCCATGAAGTACGTGGAGGTCAACCGCTTGGTTGCTTTCTTCATCTGCGGGTCGGAAAAGGTCAGCCAGATCTCGCTCACCTCCTCCGGAGCGAAAAAGCGGTCGATAATCTCGATGTTGGTACGCAAAAAGGCGACGTTCTTCATTCCCGACTGCAGGGCATCGGTAGCTCCGGTCCACATGCGTGCCCCTTTTATGTCAACACCGATGAAATTTTTATCGGGAAACATCTTTGCCAGTCCCACGGTATACTCTCCCCGACCACAACCCAATTCGAGTACAATCGGACGGTCATTGCCGAAAAACGTTTCATGCCACTTGCCTTTCATGTCGAAAGACACATTGTCCGCCACCGAGTAAGGATACTCAAACACATGCGGATAACTTGCCATATCGGCAAATTTCTCTAATTTCCCTTTTCCCATACAATAATTGCGATTAGATTGCAAAGTTACTTACTTTCGGTGTAAACGGCAAAAATAAATGGAGTACAGATTTCTCCATACTCCATTATTAGGGATATAAGTACCTGCTTTACTTTCCGCAGCTTAGATTTCCACTGTCGTTTCTACAATCACTTCTTCTACTGCCTGTGCTTTCAAATCTTCATAGAAAGCAGCATGAGCCGCCTGCACGTAAGGCTGCAAGAAGAAGTATCCGATACCGAGTGTGAAAAGACACAAGATGGCCCAACCGATAAAGCTAAGATCGAGCAGGAACAGCTTCATCTTGTTACCATCCATCATGGCCATACTTTTTTCAATAGCAGCGTTATTAGCCAGTTCGGGTTGATCTTTCAAGATAAAATCGGTCATTGCATACGAATAACCTTTAATGATACCCGGAATAATCAATAGCAACGTCCACAACACTATATAAATATTCTGAAGCAATTTGGTACCGATGATACGTCCGTAATCGTTGAATCCGTCAAACAGACCTCCGATATTCACATCACTGCCTCTGAATACATTCAATATCACAATGGCATAGCCATAAGCTATCGGCAACGTCAGCAGAAGAACGACGATTCCAACCATCGGAATGGCAGACAATCCACCGACCACTGCACTGTAAACTAAAGTAGCAATCGCTGCCATCACCCATTTACCGGAAAGAGCAGCACGTGCATCTGCACGCAATTCTGAATTTTGTTTCAACATAAGATATAAGATTTACACAGAGTTAATAAAAATTATTCTACAACAGTTACCCAGTTATGCGTGTCCGGCTCATCACCATACTGGATGGCACGCAACTTATTATACAGCTTCGTACAAACCGGTCCCGGCTTGCCATCCTTGGAGATGACGTATGAATGATCATTCTCCGGATCGTCGATGCGCTGTATCGGACTGATCACGGCAGCCGTACCGCAAGCACCCGCTTCTTCGAATGTCGACAACTCTTCTTCGGGCACCGGACGGCGTTCCACTTTCAGTCCCATATCTTCTGCCAACTGCATCAGGCTCTTATTGGTAATGGAAGGCAGAATGGAGGTAGACAACGGAGTGATATAAGTATTGTTCTTTATACCGAAGAAATTGGCAGCACCACACTCGTCTATATATTTTTTCTCTCTTGCATCCAGATAGAACTCGGCAGAATAACCGGCTTTGTGAGCCTCCTGGCTGGCACGCAGACTGGCGGCATAGTTGCCTCCCACCTTGAAAATACCTGTACCCAATGGAGCGGCCCGGTCATATTTCCGTGTAATGACATACGGAGTTGTGGCAAATCCACCTTTGAAATAAGGACCTACCGGAGTGACGAAAATAACAAAAAGATATTCATCGGCAGGGCGTACGCCAACCTGTGCCCCGGTACCGATCAGCAACGGGCGGATATAAAGAGAAGCCCCCGTCTCGTAAGGCGGAATGAAGCGCTCGTTCAGTTTTACCACTTTCAGAACGGCCTCTTTGAAACGTTCGGTAGAGAGCTCCGGCATCAGGATTCCCCGACAAGTAGATTGCAAACGTGCGGCATTTTCTTCAAGACGGAAAATACGGACTTTGCCATCTTTGCCCCGGAAAGCTTTCAATCCTTCAAAGGCTTCCTGACCATAGTGCAGACAGGTAGCTGCCATGTGCAGATTAAGAATTTCGCTGCTGCTTATTTCCAGTTCGCCCCATGCGCCATCACGGAAATTAATTCTCACGTTGTAATCTGTCTTCATGTATCCGAATGACAAATTAGACCAATCTATTTCTTTCATATTATTAAGTAATTAGTTAATTTCTCCTATCAGACAACAAAAATAACCTTTATTCTTTAGATTGTTGCTTTTCCTGCAACAATTTTTCGACTTCATGATCAGCTTTTGTCAGTTTCTCTGTACAAAAGGCTATAATTTCGTTGGCTTCCTTTATCTTTTCTGCCAATATATCTATTTCCAGTTCATTATTGTCAATCTGACGGACTATCTTTTCCAAGCGCTCCATTGCTTGAGAATAGGTCTCTTTTTTTGCTGCCATCTTTTTGTGATTTACGATTAGACGATTTACTATTTACGATTGAAATTACTTTTTGGGGGACTTCCGCTCGGATAAGTGATTGTTTACAATTGAAGTCAGCTCTCCTTTGTGCAGGCGGGTAACGATTTCATCTCCCGGAACGACCTCGGAAAAGTCGGTTACGGGAACTCCGTTCTTCAAAGTGATGCTGTAACCGCGAGCCAGAAGCCTATCGGGCGATGCATCGGCAATGCGTTGTTGCAACAGTTCCAGCCTATGACGCTGACGGGAAAGCATGGTCGCCGAACTTTGCATCAGATCTTTGTGTACGGTCAGTAAACGCAGGCGGGCATCCGACAATCGTCTGACAACAAGAGACGGGATACGTGCCTGACAGGAAGAGATTCTCCGGTACTCCTTTCCGAGAAAAGCAGAGGCTCCTTCCTGAAGACGGATGGATAAATAGTCCAACCGGGCGGCAGCCTCATCCATGCAGTTTATTAATAATTCGGCGGCAGCTGTCGGTGTTTTCACCCGGGTATGCGCCACAGAGTCGAGCACCGTATCATCCCGTTCGTGACCGATACCGGTGATAATCGGTAATGGAAATTGTGCACAGGCAGCCGCCAACAGATAGGTATCAAAGCCGGACAAATCGGATGTGGCACCTCCTCCCCGGATGATGACAACCACATCGAAATCGTTCAGCCGGCTGTTGATACGATCGAGCGCATCCAAAACGGAACTTTCGATCTGAGTACCCTGCATCAATGCCGGAAATAACTCCGTATAAAAGAAAAATCCACGGGGGTTGTGTTGCAACTGATGGCAGAAGTCGCCATAACCGGCGGCAGTAGCCGAGGATATGACGGCGATACGCTGTGGCAATACAGGCATTTCGAGCTCCTTGTTCAGCGTCAGCACTCCTTCCGCCTCCAACTGTTGCAAAATCTCCCGCCGGCGCAAAGCCATATCGCCCAAGGTATAAGTGGGATCGATGTCCTGTACAGTCAAACTGTATCCATACAACTCATGGAATTGCACCGTCACCTTCACCAAGACCTTTATGCCGGAAGTGAACAGTTGCCCGGTGGTCTCCTCAAAATAAGGCTTCAGCAGATGGTACACATTATTCCAGATAGTCCCCCGGGCCTTAGCAATCAGATTGTTGCTGCGCGGATCTTTCTGTACGAATTCCAGATAACAATGTCCGGTAGCATTGGAACGCACATCACTCAACTCCGCCTGTATCCAATATTCATCGGGCAAACATTGTTCCAGACTCCGCCGGACCAATGCGTTGAGTTCCAAAAGCGTCAGTGCCTCCTGTTTCATTTTGCCGACTGGTAAGCCTTCCACATATCGGGAATCCCATATCCGTAAATATTGTCGGGAGAATCGGCCCGGTCGCCCGACCGCCGTACCAGTTCGATCAGTTCTTTTGCCGTCAGCTCAGGCAGCGCCTGCCACAGGCAAGTCACCATGCCACACATGATCGGTGAAGAGAATGACGTGCCGTTGGCCCTTCTTACGATTCCATCCGTTCCCATCACGTTCGAATTCAAACCGACAGCCACCACATCCGGTTTCACACGGCCGTCCGCCGTATTTCCGATAGAGGAGAAAGAAGCCAGTACACCTTTCTTATTAATGGCGCCCACGGTCAGCACATTATCCGCATCCCCCGGAGGAGTGGTCTTCTTCCAAGAGCCGGAGCCGGCATTTCCGGCACTGCATACCACTACCATTCCCTTATCCGCCGCCTTCGAAGCCTGACGGGACATCAAGGCGAATTTTCCATCCAGGTCACGATAGCGGTAGTCCTTCGACGGATCATCAAAAGCATAATATCCCAATGAGGTGTTCACCACATCCACTCCCACACTATCGGCAAACTCGATTGCTGCCGACCAATAATCCTGTTCTACCAGATGCTCCGAATACTCATCTTCACTGCGCAGCAGCCAGAATGAAGCTTCGGGTGCCGTACCGATCATCACATGCGGCTGATTCATGCCGATACATGAAAGCACATTCATGCCATGACTGCTTTCGGCATAAATATCGGCATCGGAGTTCACAAAGTCTTTCACTCCCAACACACGGATATTTTTCATTGCCGCAATGCAGTCCGCATTATGAAAACCGGCGTCAATGACGGCAATCGTCATGCCCTGGCCCTTAAATCCGGCATCATGCAACTTGTTTCCGTTGCTGATCTCTATCTGGCGTCGTGCGGGCCCATATACATCTTCTACCCACAAAGGCGTATTGATCAAAGAATCCCGTTTGGTAGCCTTTGTCGGCTGATCCGGATCAGGAGCGATCCAGACCTTCTCCGTAGCACGAACAAAAGGCAGTCCGGCTATTTTATCTATCAATGTCGTATCGTTGCACGACACGGTAACGAAGTTATCCCATTTGCCCATGGTCACAATCTTCACTCCGCATTTACGGATGGCGTCCACATATTTCCGGCATACCGGCAAGTCGGTAGAATCTATCGCCAACCCCTGTTTCTGTCGGCGCTCGATTGCTTTTTTCGAAAGAAACTCTTCTGGACGGTCCAAGGC
>CAVCAX010000034.1:900-6068 GCA_963599995.1 Coprobacillus sp. CAG:698 | reverse complement strand
GTCCAAGGCATATTCCGTAGCTACCTTGTCTGTCAAGCTAATACGATATTTCAGCGTATCCTGTTGTGCCGTTGCTCCGATAGAAAAAAGAAGCAGAGCGGCAAATACCAAATTCTTCATAATTATTGTATATCAGTTATTTATTAAAAGTCTTTATTTTCTTCCATCACCAGTCCGATTCCCCGTTGGGAAGCGATAAACGCTCCGCCGAGCACCCGGCGATCGTCATAAAACACAGCCGACTGTCCCGGTGTGATGGCCGAAGCCTCTGTCCGGAACTTCACGAAAAGCCGCCCGTCCGCCAACCTTCTCACCCGGCAAGGGATAGGGTGGCTGCGATAACGGATACGTACCGCCAGGTTTTCACAGGTCAATACCTCCTGTTCATCGGTCAGATGATCCTGCTCGACAATCATATACTCCGTGCGCAGTTGCTCTACATCCCCCAGCATTACCGTATTTTTCTGCGGATTTATCTTCAACACATACGCAGGTTTGCCCAAAGCAATCTCAAGTCCTTTGCGTTGTCCGATGGTGTAATAGGGGAATCCCTTGTGTTTCCCTAACTTCACGCCCTCGGCATTCACAAACCATCCCGGTCCGATTTCCGTATCCAAATCCGGACACTGTTCACGCAGGAAGTCCCGATAATCCCCTTTGATAAAGCAGACTTCCATGCTTTCTCCCTCCTTCGCCTTTGCTTCATACCCCTTATCGCGGAGGTAATCACGCACTTTCAGCTTTGTATAATTTCCCAAAGGGAAGATGCAGCGCCTCAGCACCTCTTGCCCCAGTCGCCAAAGGAAATAAGACTGGTCTTTCTTTTCATCATCCCCTGCCACAATGTATATATTCCCATTCCGTTCTTCCAAACGGGAATAATGGCCGGTAGCAATCCAATCGCAATTCAGCCGATCTGCCCACTCCGTCAATACCCGGAATTTGAACAACGGATTGCACATGACACATGGATTGGGAGTCCGTCCCTGACGATATTCATCAATGAAATTTTTTACAACTGTATCTTTGAAAGGTATGCGTTCATCGGCTACATAGTGTTCGATTCCCATCCGGGCCGCCAACTCCCCGGCCTCCTGCGGCTCATCCCCCCAGACCCACATGGTTACCCCCACTATTTCATATCCTTGTTCTTGCAGCATCAGGCAAGTGGCGGTACTGTCTATGCCACCGCTCATCCCTACCAATACCCGCTTATTCGATTCTTTCATTTACCGTCTGATTATTACACGGATACAAAAGTACAGCATTGCCGTCAGATAGCCAAATGCTTTTCCCACAAATAGCGGAGCGGGCTTATCAGGCGGACAGTCAGGCTGCGTTCATCCGTCATCACTTCGGCTGTACCCGAAAGTTCGCCTTTAAAATTGAGTCGTTTGTGATAAGAAGTTCGTAAATCTTGCGGCAACCGCACAGTGACAGTGTATTTGTTCTCGTCAGACAATAAGGAAGTAGAAACGACCGTCCCCGTCAGATAACCATACTCCATATATGGATAATCGGTCACACTAATATTCACCCGCTGACCAGGTTTTACTTTTCCTGCACCCGATACAGGCAGATTCATTTTCCCCATAACATCCCCCGTCTCCGCCGCCACTACAGAGAACACTTTATCACCGGTATTTATCTCCTGGTTTTCCTGCCACACTTGATTGTAAGACAGAATTCCGGCAGCCGGAGTAACAAACAGATACGTCAATTCCCAACGGCTGATATTCATCCGCAATTCATCATAGGCAGCTTTCAATGTAGTCAACAAAATATTCATCTCCTTACTGCGCTGCATCTGTATCTCCACTATATTCTGTTGCAAGCGCGCCTGCTCTATACGTGCCGAGGCCAATGAAATCATCTGTTGCTCCATTCCCTGCCGACGTGTCAAATACACTTGTTGTGCCTCCTCATAATCCGCTAAAGAAGTCACATTGCGAACATACAGAGTTTTTTCACGCAAATGCGTAGTCTCTGCTATCTTTAATTCCTCTTTATTCAATTCTGCCTGCCTGTTCAAGTGCTCTATATACCCTCCATATTCTCTGAGTTCTTCCCGTGCCGCCGTCTCTTTTTGCGTATACAAATCAATCCGTATAAAGTCCTGATACTCGGTTAGGCACTTCAGGAACGAATGATAACTATTCTGAATATCCCCCAATGAACACCCTGTCGGAAAGTCCGTTTGGCAAGCCGCACTATCCGTCAATGAAAACAGGTACAAAAGGTTCTTCAGTTCCAATACATCGGCTGTCACTGCCGGATTTTCCAATACGGCAACCACCTCTCCTGCAGCTACTTTCTGGAGATCCTCTTTAAAAATCTCTTTCAACTTCCCCGTACCACGTGCCACCATCCATATAGGTGGACGCTCTGTCGTGATCGTAATCTCAGCCGTCACCACATCCGGATAATTGAAGAAACACCCACCTACAAATAGTAAGACGATCACAGCAAAAAACACAGTAATCCCCCACCGCACCAACGCATGTGGCGGACGCGAAAGAATCTCCTGCACCTCTTCGCTACGAAGTTCAATCTCCTGATATGTTTCTCTTCCCATTTCCACTTGTATCTGAACCAATTGATATTACTCGTTACAGTTCCAATTGATTTTTTACCAACCGGTAATAAATACCCTGCTTTGCCGTCAGTTCCTGATGGGTGCCGACCTCTGCAATTCTCCCACATTCAATCACCACAATCTGATCAGCGTTACGCACCGTGCTCAGCCGGTGAGCTACCACAACCGAAGTTCTTCCCTGCAAGAAAGTCTCCAGATTATTCATGATCGTCCTTTCGTTATTGGCGTCCAACGCATTCGTAGCCTCATCAAAAAATATAAATTCGGGATTTTTATATACCGCCCGCGCTATCAGCATGCGCTGTTTCTGTCCTTGGCTCAACCCATGCCCTTCTTGACCAATTTTCGTATTATATCCCAAAGGCAATCCCTTTATAAAATCATGTATATTCGCCACCTCCGCAGCATGCTGCAGTAACCTCTTGTCAATCCGGTCAATCCCCGGTGCTATATTTCCGGCAATGGTATCCGAGAAGATGAACCCATCCTGCATCACCACCCCGCAACGTTTCCTCCATTCGCGAATGCTGTAATTTCCCAAATCGCTTTCTCCCAATCGTATTTCTCCTTTAGCTGGAGGATAAAATCCCAATAACAACTTAACTAATGTCGTCTTCCCGCTTCCACTCGTTCCCACAATGGCAGTCTGTTTGCCCGAAGGAATCACCAAATTTACATCCAACAATGTAGGCTGTTCATTCAGTGGGTCATAGCTGAAACTCAAATCATGTATCATAATATCTTTCCCTTCGGGTATCTCCCTTATCAATTCCCGGCTGTCGTCTTCCTCATCTTTTTTCTCTCTCACCTCACTGAGACGATCCATACTGAGCCGTGCATCTTGCAAGTCGCGGACGAAAGTTATCAACTGATCTACCGGACTGTTCAGTTGCCCTATGATGTACTGCACCGATAACATCATACCAAGCGTCATCTCTCCTTTCACCACCAACCCTGCTGCAAGAGCCGTAATCAGTAGATTCTTGCTTTGATTGATCAACACCGCACCCGAATCCTGATACTGCCGCAAAGCAAGTCCTTTCACACTTAGTTTGAACAATTTAGCCTGTATCCTCTCCCACTCCCAACGTTTTTGTTGCTCACACGCACTCAATTTTATTTCCTGCATACCGCTGACAAGTTGTACCACCGTACTCTGATTGGCTGACTGCTGTGCAAACCGCTTATGATCCAATTCTGCCCGTTTCTTCATAAACAGCCACACATAGCATACATAAAGAGTGCTCCCCGACATAAAGATAAGAAATATTATCCAATTGTAAATCAGCAATACAATGCCGAATATCAGTATATTAAATACGGAGAAGAGAATACTCAAGCTCGAACCTGTAAGAAAATTCTGTATACGTGTATGGTCATTGATACGTTGCAGGATATCTCCTGTCATCTTTGTATCAAAATAACTGATAGGCAGTTTCATCAATTTAATGAGGAAGTCTGATATCAATGAAATGTTGATACGTGTTCCTAAATGTAGTAGTATCCACCCCCTTATGAACTCCACGGTAGCACTGCTAAAGGTAAGCATGAGTTGTGCCACCAATACTAAATAGATGAAACCCAGATTCTGATTGCTGATACCGAAATCAACCACCGATTGGGTAAGGAATGGCAACAGCAATTGGATCATGCTTCCTAACAGCAGTCCTAAAAAAAGCTGTACAATCAAATTCTTGTAGGGGCGAAGATAAGAAAACAAAAACTCAAAGCCTTTTTTGTCAGTCTCCGCTTCCTCCCCCTCTTCTATATAAAAATCGGGAGTGGATTCCAGCAACAAGGCGATCCCTGTATCTTCCCCCTCCCTTTTTGAACTCAACCAACAGTTACAGAATTCCTTGACCGTATATTTCAATTTTCCAGCTCCCGGATCGGCTACCCACACAAGTTTCCTTTGTGCCTTAGCGGAAGATATTTTATAGACAACCACAAAATGTTGTTGATTCCAATGAACAATGCAAGGCAAAGAAGCCTCTTCCAACTTCTTAAAATCCACTTGAACGCAAAGTGTACGAAAACCGATCTTCTCGGCAGCTTCACTTATGCCGAGCATAGATACCCCTTCACGAGTAATGAACGATTTCTCCCGCAATTTCTCCAAAGAAAGCAGTTTACCATAATAAGCCGCTATCATGCGGAGACAGGTAGGACCGCAATCCATGGTATCATATTGAGAAAAATGAGGAAATTTCTTCATAAACATTTTTATTTCATTAACATGCCTAAAAACGTAAACTTCTTAAAACAACAGCATAAAAAAGAACCCATACTTACTGAGCTATCAGTCATTTACCAGTTCAAATAAGTACATTATCATAATAAGATTGCCACTCCATAGTATTCATGTCAAATATATATTCTTTCTTTTTTTGAATATCTCCCCCATTTTCTATTTAACAGATAGATTATGTCAGTAATAATAATTGCGTCCATTTACTGCTTATCTCCTGAGAATATTATAATTCTACTTCTTTCATATCTATTGTTTTGGAAACAATTTTTTCAAAGTGCTCAACAGTGCATCTCTACTCAGATCTTTAGCTATAATATGCCC
>CAVCAX010000034.1:0-890 GCA_963599995.1 Coprobacillus sp. CAG:698 | reverse complement strand
TCCTTATCCAATAAAATATTTGCAGGAAGCAATCGGATTCCTAACTCCGAAATTTCAGGAGATAGATTTCCATCCTCATCCGCTGCGATCAGATGAACAAAATTCTCCAATTGATTCCTTTTTATACTTTCTTTCCAACTATTTCTATTACGATCCAAGCTGACCAAACAAACGGTTAAAGTTTCCGGATAGTCAGTTTGCACACGCTTTATAAGTGGCATGTTTTCTATACAGGGAATGCACCAGCTTGCCCAGAAGTCTACCAATATATATTTACCATACAATTGCGAAAGAGTAAAACGATCACCTTGAAGAGAATTGAGTTCAAAATCCAAATTCCTTCCCTTCGACTGTTTATCTTGATCAGACTTGATTTCTTTACTTTTCATCAATTTCATTCGATTCACCGCAACCTGAAATAATCGATTGGTATCATGTTCCGATTGAGAACTCGGTGCCGGATATTCTCCTGTATAATTAAAAGATTGTATACTACTGTGTTTAGGAAACCGCTCCAAAGCGATCTTCTGCAATACAGCTAATGAATCGGGACTTAAAGACATCACTCCTTTATCACAAAAGGCATCGTATACATTCATCGGGCTTTCAGAAGTTTTTATAACATGAGTACACAAACGCACTTCTTCATCAAAACATTTATCGATGCTATCTTGCAAGGCTGACAAATAAGCATCTCCTTTATCAGCATACGCATACATCTGTCCTTCAAATGTTTGCCTGCGAACAACCATCCATTCGCACTTCCTATTTATCTCTACACGCTCACATGTACTTAATGATCCATCTATATATTTAGCATAAAAGCCCCCTCTATCATCAGTTTCATCCAAATTAATCACCAACTGGTCATTCGGCTCAACTATCAACTC
>CAVCAX010000033.1:0-4915 GCA_963599995.1 Coprobacillus sp. CAG:698 | reverse complement strand
GATTTCATGATATCAGCTTTAGCCATTTTTGTAGGTTGCAAAGGTAAGAGGTTTTAGATGAAAATCGTATATTTGCAAACTTAAATTAAATGAAAGTGTTATGAAAAGGAATTTAGTGATATTATTAACTGTTTTGGTATTCGGAACGATAGCTTCTTGTAAACCAGGACAAAAGAATAACTCAGATATGGAAAATCAGAAAGAAACAATGTTGAAGATTGAAACGACTCTTGGAGATATTAAAGTAAAACTTTATAATGAAACTCCCAAACATAGGGATAACTTTATCAAACTGGCCAAAGAAGGTACATATAACGGCACTTTGTTTCATCGGGTGATAAAGGATTTCATGGTGCAGGCCGGTGATCCGGAATCCAAGAATGCACCGAAAGGCAAAATGCTGGGAGCCGGTGATGTGGGATATACTCTTCCGGCCGAATTTGTTTATCCGAAATACTTTCATAAAAGAGGCGCTTTGTCGGCTGCCCGTCAGGGGGATAATGTAAATCCGAATAAGGAGTCGTCGGGGTGTCAGTTTTATATTGTCACCGGAAAGGTTTTCAACGACTCTACGCTGATCGGTATGGAACAGCAGATGAATGAAAATAAATTGACTGCCATCTTTAATTCGCTGGCGCAGAAACACATGAAGGAAATTTATAAAATGCGTAAGGCGAATGATGAGGACGGGTTGTATGATTTGCAGGAAAAACTGTTTGCACAGGCTCAGGAAGAGGCTGCCAAGGAACCGGATTTCCATTTCACGAAAGAACAGGTGGAGGCTTATACTACCATAGGCGGTACTCCGCATCTGGATGGGGAGTATACGGTGTTTGGCGAGGTAGTTGAGGGCATGGATGTCGTAGATAAAATCCAAAATGTGAAAACGGATCGTAGCGATCGCCCTGAGGAGGATGTGAAGATTATTAAAGTATCTTTATTGGATTAAGATGTTAAAGATTAGCAGGCATGTTCTGGCCAATGGTTTGCGATTGGTGCATTCACAGGATGACAGTACGCAAATGGTGGCTCTCAATATAGTGTATAATGTGGGGGCTCGGGACGAGCATCCCGATCATACGGGATTTGCCCATCTTTTTGAGCATTTGATGTTTGGAGGATCCGTGAATATTCCCGATTATGATGCTCCCCTCCAATTGGCCGGTGGTGAGAATAATGCCTGGACGAATAACGACATTACCAATTATTATCTGACCGTTCCGCGGCAAAACGTGGAGATCGGATTCTGGCTGGAGTCCGACCGAATGTTGAGTCTTGATTTCAATGAGCGGAGTCTGGATGTGCAACGGGGGGTAGTCATGGAAGAGTTCAAACAGCGTTGTCTCAATCAGCCTTATGGCGATGTGGGGCATCTGCTGCGTCCTCTTGCTTATAAAGTGCATCCTTATCAGTGGCCTACAATCGGCAAAGAGTTGTCGCACATCGCTAATGCCACGTTGGATGAAGTAAAAGATTTCTTTTTCCGTTTTTATGCTCCCAACAACGCTGTGCTTGCCGTTACGGGAAATATATCATTCGAGGAAGCGGTTGCTTTGACGGAGAAATGGTTCGCCTCTATCCCCAAAAGAGAGGTGCCGGTACGCCAATTGCCGCAGGAGCCGGTTCAAACGGAGGAACGCCGTTTGGTGGTGGAGCGTAATGTGCCGGTAGACTCCCTTTTTATGGCTTATCACATGTGCGAACGGTCGCACCCCGATTACTATGCCTTTGATATCTTATCGGATATTCTCAGTAACGGAAAATCCAGTCGCTTGAACCGGCATCTGGTACAGGAGAGACAATTGTTTTCGAGTATCGATGCTTATATTTCCGGTACGGTGGATGCCGGGCTGTTTCATATTTCCGGAAAACCGGCAGCCGGTGTGTCACTCGAAAAAGCGGAAGCTGCCGTACGTGAAGAGTTGGATAGGTTGCAGAACGAAGTTGTAGCCTTGCAGGAGCTGGAGAAAGTTAAGAATAAATTTGAATCTACCCAGATATTCGGTAATATCAACTATTTGAATGTGGCTACCAACCTCGCCTGGTTCGAACTGAACGGGGTGGCGGAAGATATGGAAAAAGAGGTGGGACACTATCGTTCCGTGACTGCCGGACAATTGCAGGCAGTGGCACAAACTGCCTTTGATGAGAGGAATGGAGTGGTGCTGTATTATAAGGGTTTGGGGGAGGCTCTATGAATATGAAAAATTACTATGAAATTTATAAAGGGCATTACAAAGCGTTATTCTTTTTGGGATTGCCCATTGTTATCGGACAAATAGGGGTTATTATTTTGGGTTTTGCCGATACATTAATGATCGGACATCACAGTACCAGTGAGTTGGGAGCAGCTTCCTTTGTAAATAATGTATTCAATCTGGCGATTATTTTCAGTACCGGCTTTTCTTACGGACTTACCCCGATTGTGGGGAGTCTGTATGGAAATAAGCAGTTTGCTTCTGTTGGGCAGGCGTTGCGCTGTAGCTTGCTGGCAAATCTGCTGGTCGGTATATTACTGACACTGATTATGGGAGTCCTGTATCTGAATGTGGAGAAATTGAGGCAACCGGAAGAGCTCCTTCCATTGATTAAGCCTTATTACATTGTTCTGCTTATTTCCCTTGTATTTGTTTTGCTGTTTAATGGCTTTAAGCAGTTTACAGATGGGATTACCGATACCAAAACAGCTATGTGGATATTGTTGGGAGGGAATGTACTGAATATTATCGGAAACTACATTCTTATTAACGGAAAGTTGGGTTTTCCGGAGTTGGGTCTATTGGGAGCAGGTATCAGTACCCTTTTCTCTCGTATTGTAATGGTGATTGTGTTCGCTGTGCTCTTTTTCTGCAGCCGTCGTTTCTTACGGTATAAACTCGGCTTTTTCCGTTTGGGATGGTCTCGGCAGATGTTTGTGCGTCTCAATGGTTTGGGATGGCCGGTCGCTTTTCAGATGGGAATGGAAACGGCTTCTTTCAGCTTGAGTGCTGTGATGATAGGCTGGTTGGGTACTATTGCACTGGCTTCGCACCAGATCATGTGTGCCATATCCCAATTTACATTTATGATGTTTTATGGTATGGGAGCAGCGGTTGCTGTACGTGTCAGCAACTTCAAAGGGCAGGAAGACACGGTCAATGTACGTCGTTCGGCTTATGCCGGTTTTCATTTGATTATGGCGATGGCGGTAGTGTTGGGAGGCATTGTGTTCTTGTGCCGTAATTATCTGGGAGGGTGGTTTACGGATAATGAAGAGGTCTCCGCATTAGTGGCGACGCTGATTATTCCGATGCTGGTTTATCAGTTCGGAGATGGATTGCAGATCAACTTTGCGAATGCTTTGCGAGGCATTTCGGACGTGAAACCGATGATGCTGATTGCTTTTGTTGCTTATTTTATAATATCCTTGCCGGTAGGCTTTTTCTGCGGTTTTGTTCTCGGGTGGGGCGCTGTCGGTGTATGGATGGCTTTCCCTTTCGGACTGACCAGTGCCGGTATCATGTTGTGGCTTCGTTTCCGCTATAAAACAAAATAATGGGCTAATGTGTCAATGTGCCAATTGCTAATGTGCCAATTGCCATAATAGCGCAGCCAATTGGCACATTGGCATATTGACACATTGTTAAATTATTAATATGATGACACCTTCACGTTTTACCAAAGTAAAAATAACCATAGGGTATTCTCTTCTGCTGGCGATATTACTCTTTTCTCTGGTGTTTGTTCATCGTGAGATGGAGACACTTGCAGCGTCGGATGATCAGCAGAGTTTGCTGACGGATAGTTTGCTGGCTCTTTTGCGTGAGAAAGATAAGAATACGATTCAGATGCTTCGGGTGTTGAGTGAGGCGAATGACAGCTTGCTCTCGACCAGAGAAATTGAAGAGATTATAGCTGAACAGGATTTGGTGGTTACCCAGCAACGTGTGCAACACCGTATAGTCACAACGCGTGATTCTCTCATTACAAAGCCCAAGAAAAAGGGATTCTTCAAACGTTTGGCTGAGGCTTTTGTCCCTTCCAAACAGGATACGGCGGTATTGGTGAATACTTCATTGGAGGTTGCCACCGATACCATTCTTGAAGCATATAATCCGGCCGATTCGTTGCATCAGAAAATCCGCACAGCCAGTGAGCAGAAGCGGGCGCAGAAGAAAACGACGATACGACGTAAGAATATACAGTTCAGACGGTTGGATACGCAACTGACGGCCCGGATCGACAGTCTGGTTAAAGAGTATGAACAGAATGTGATGCAACGTGCACAGATGGATGCGGAGAAAGAGCAATATGTTCGTCAGCGTTCCGCCCGTATTATCGGAGGTATTGCTGTGGGGGCTGTTCTGCTTTCCGTCTTTTTTCTTATTATCATCTGGCGGGATATTACTCGCAGTAATCGATATCGTAGGGAGTTGGAAGAGGCGAATCACCGGGCCGAGGAACTGTTGAATGCCCGTGAGAAACTAATGCTTGCCATCACAAAAGACGAGCGGCAACGTTTTTATCTCGATAATATGAAAAGTTCTTCACAGCATCTCTTGAAGTTGGTGAGTGACCTGCTCGATTTCCATCGTCTTGATTTGAAGAAGACGGAGGTGAACCGTGTCACTTTCAATCCGTCTCAGCTTTTTGAGGAGATACGTACCAGCTTTGAACCGTTGACGACTGCCAAAGGACTTGTGCTTGAATATAAAATAGATGCCGAACTGGATGGGCGTTTCATTAGTGATCCGCTCCGTATCCGGCAGATTGTGAATAACTTATTGTCTAATGCGGTGAAATTTACCGCTAAGGGAGGTATAACGCTTGCGGTAAGTTATTCTTCTTCCCGTTTGCGCGTAGCCGTGACCGATACCGGAAAAGGAATGGCAGCCGAAGACCGGGAGCGTATTTTTCAGGAGTTTACCCGTCTGCC
>CAVCAX010000032.1:0-2365 GCA_963599995.1 Coprobacillus sp. CAG:698 | reverse complement strand
GAGCTAAGAGTGCTTATCTTTTGTTTTGCGGTTGCAAAGGTAGATTTTTTATTTTATTTTGCCAAACAAAAGAGAAACTTTTTAGCCACTTTTTGCAGGCTTTACTCAAACTCGTACAACTCTGACAGCGTACTTCGCTTTAATGCAAGCAGTTGCACATCCTTCCCAACAATGATGCCCTTATCCTTCAATTTCCATTCCACCGTTTTATATGCCAACTCCGGGTGATTATTATCCTTACTGAGATGACAAAGCCATATATGATGCAAATGTTCCGTGAAATTCTCAGCAAGAAACTCGGCGGTTGCCAGATTACTCATGTGCCCTGTATTGCTTGATATGCGCTCTTTCAGGTACTGGGGATAAGATCCCATTTTCAGCATCTCATCATCATAATTGGCTTCAAGAATCAGATAGTTAGCCTTCCGGATGTATTTGGCTGCAGTAGGGGTTATCTCTCCAAGGTCAGTCAGGAAAGAGAATACCTTTCCGTCTATTTCGATGCAATAGCCGACATTGTCCGTCCCGTCATGCGGAACCTCGAAAGACTCAATATGAAAATCTTCCAGTTCCATCGGTTGCTCCTTTTCCAGATAACGCACAGAGGAATGTAACTTTTCAGTCATACAATAACTTCTGTTGATTCCGGCATGAATACGGGCCGTAGTATAAACCGGAATATTCATCTTCTCACCCAGACACCCCACGGCTTTAATATGGTCGGCATGGTCATGAGTAACAAACACGGCACGTATCGACTCCATCGCCACATTGATATCCCTCAGTGCTTTCTTTATCGTTCGTATTCCTATGCCGGCATCAATTAATATTCCGTATGTATCAGTGCCCAGATAGTAACAGTTTCCACTACTGCCACTTGCCAAGCTCATAAATCTTACTTTCATGTTTTATTCTTTTCTTTAAAATGCAAATTGCCGTCAACTTTTGCGGCAAAGTGACGGCAAATATACATAAAAAAGAAGAGAATCAGCTTTATGCTTTCTTCTTTTTGTCGATGGATTGGGTGATTTTAGCGAAAACAAGAAGGGCGATAGCAGCCACTAATCCGATACCTGCAAAATAATACCAGATATAGTGAGCGTCCACACTGGCAGCTTCCCATGCTTCACGCGATTCAAACAAAACAGGATCCGGACAATACTTGGTCAATAATATGCCCGCCAACCCGAAACCGAAAATAGAAGAAAGGAAAGAGTGCAGATGACTAAATCCCAAGTACATACCTTCTTCTCCCTTAGGCGCCTGCAACGAAAAGTACTCAAGGTATCGAGGAGAGATAAAACACTCAGCCAGCGCCTGTATCACGATACCGGCTATCATCATCAAGGTAATATTGCTCACACCGGAAATGACATCATTGCCAAGCAGATTGCCCAAAGCCATCAATAACGCAGAAACCGGAATGAGAAACATGCCGATATTCATAGAAGTGATGGCAGTACGCTTGGCCATCCAACGGGTAATAACCCCGACACAGCAGACTACTACAAAAGGATTCACATTGGCAATCCATCCCGGTCTTGCCGTTTCACCGGCCATACGGATAACATATTTCGGCATTGTAGCATACAATTGCTGCTGCACTATCCAGAATCCGGTTATGATAAGAATCAAGATAAGCAGTCGCCAATTGGTAATAATCCGCAGAAAACCCTGTCCGATCTCGCGCATGCTTTTCCCTTCGCCTGCCGTATGTGTCGATTTATAGAAAAAGATTACCGCCAGCAGAGCCAAAAGAGTCATGGCACCCGAAAAATAATTAATGTAGATATACGCTTGCTCTCCAATCAGATTTCTTAGCGGATCAATAATAGTCTTACCGGTGAAAGCGCCGATATTTACCATCATATAGAAAATAGAATATCCACGTGCACGCGTAGCTTCGGTTGTTTCCTTGGCTACAGAGGCCGATATGATGGATTTAATGAAAGAGCCACCGATCATTATAATCGTTAGAACAGGCACAATCATCCACCGTGCATTACTGTCCGGCAATCCGGAAAAACGTGTCACCTCACCATAAGTCACCAACCCGGCCGATTCAAGAAGAGTAGGCAATGTGCCTAATCCCAAATACCCGATGGAAAGAAGCGAAAAGGCGATAATC
Organism: Coprobacillus sp. CAG:698; assembly: GCA_963599995.1. Lineage (GTDB taxonomy): Bacteria > Bacteroidota > Bacteroidia > Bacteroidales > Bacteroidaceae > Bacteroides. The sequence continues at coordinate 237 of CAVCAX010000032.1, read as the reverse complement.
ATCGACTGCCGGAAACCGATCTTATCGGCATAAGCTCCCGAAAAAATAGGAAGCAAATACAATCCGCCGGAAAAAAGTCCGGAAATCATACTTGCCTCCAAATCATTGAATCCTAAAATACTGGATAAATAAATCGTGAGAACGATAAACACGGCATAATATGCCATGCGTTCAAACAGTTCGACTGTGTTGCTAACCCAAAAGGCTCTTGTGAACCCCTTGGCAGCACTTTTAGGG
>CAVCAX010000031.1:10011-16965 GCA_963599995.1 Coprobacillus sp. CAG:698 | reverse complement strand
GAGTTATCTTATCTGTTCAGATTTAATTCAACAACTTCTAATGGTAAAATTTATTATAGTAAGACTTTCCGTTTAAGAGGTGGCATTTTGGAGGAAGCAACGGATATTCCGCCCATACTCGTTTCCGGAATTTCTCTTTCTGAATCGGTAGTTTACCTTAAAGAGGGAGAAACCGTTAAACTCTTCGCTGTTGTTATGCCAGAAGATGCACAAAATACAGCAGTCACATGGGAAACGTCAGATAGTAACGTAGCAACGGCAACTGCTGATGGTGTCATTACAGCTATAAAGAAAGGCGAAGTTATCATTACAGCTAAATCCATAGAGAATCCAAATGTTTACGCTACTTGTATGGTTTCAATTACTGAGGATACCGGTATGTCTGTGAATACAGATTCTTCTGTGATACTCGAAACTGTAGGGGGGAGTATCTACATCCGTGGTGTGCAGGAAAACTTGGAAGTTAAGGTATACAATGAGGATGGAATGTTGGTATTTCAAGGTATCGAACGGACAATTAGCAATCTCGATCACGGATTTTATTTGGTAAAGATCGGTGATCGGACTTTCAAAATAGTAATATAAGTTTTACGGACCATCTCTGTCTCATTCAAAGAGCAACCAGAGATTTTGCAACATGATGAAGATGAAAGCCAGGTAGAGGTATAAGTAAAAACGTTCTCGCCTGATGAAGTCAGAGAAGTTGTAATGCGCGCCCATGTGGTCGTCAAGATATCTTCTATATTCATGCGTCATGGCATATCCCAAAATAATGCCTACTGTAACGATGGTCAATCCTATAATAAGCAAGATTGACTCTGTAATTGTCATTATCACTATTAAGTTTTCCATGACACAAAAATAGTGTTTTTCCTTAAAAAGGAGGTGTCGCATTGCTCTGTCAATGTGTCCACTTCCTATCAAGTAGATGTCTACTTCCTATCAAGTAGACACCTTTTCGCGCCATTCGGTCGGTGTTTTACCGGTTCTTTCTTTGAATATGCGATAGAGATAGGTGCGTGAGGTAAACCCGCATTCGGCAGAGATGATGTCATTGCTGTAGTCCGGATATTCTCTCATCATCTTCTGTGCTGCTTTGAAACGGATGTCGCTGAGCCATATTCTGAACGTGGAGTTCAGGCATTGGTCGAAGTATTGTGTAAGTTCGTCTTTAGAGATGCAGAGTGAGCGGGAGAGTGTCAGCATATTTACCGTACAGTCTTTGTAGCCCAACTCTGCGCACCACTTGTCAAGGCTCTGCTCTATGATGGCCTTGCGCTCGTCGGATAAGGGGCGTTGCACGGATTCTGTGCCATTGGGCGACTTCATGTCCTGTGACTTTTCCAAACCGGAGTATGCCTTTCCGCTTTTGGATTTATCCGTTTTTATGGTTTCATTTTTCTGCTCTTCCTTGTCCAAAAGTTCTTCGGTAGGGATGTAGCTGTTGCCGAGTGCCACGAAAGTGAGGTTGAAGAAGAGCAAGGCAAGCAGTGCTATCGGACCTACTATGAATAGCAAGGTGGTGGAGAGAATGGCGAACGGCATGACGAGAGATGCCAAAAAGAGGATGACGAAGCTTGCGCGGGAGTGGCGCACGTATGGTAGCATGTCCGTTGCCGACATCGTTTCCAACAAGTATCTTCTTTTTACCATCTCCTTGGTGATTATGTATATGCAATATACAACGTTTGTTCCGAAAAGGACAAGCATCACATAGAGCCATGCACCGATACGCAAGCTCCCGCTATGGCAGACACCGATACCGAATGCCACGATAATGGCGGCATAGATGATTCCGCAAACAGCATTCATCTTTCTGCGATTGGCACGCGTGGTTTCGATACTGTAGATGCCCATGGAAATGAGTGTGAAGCATGGAGTATAGATGAGTATATTGACCACAGCGCCCAAATCATCGTCGGCGGCTCTGAAACCGAAGGTCATCTGCACAAAGTATTGTGCAGCCATTCCTAACATTGCGGCAAGAATCATCCAGCGTGCCCGTTCGTACCGTTTGTTTTCCCATTTCACATGCAGGTGGGTAATGCCGATGATAAAGGCATTTATAAGCATGAATATAAAACATGCAAATTGGAGTAGGTATAGTGAGTCCATTTGATATTTCGACATGCGTTTAATCAAAAACATGAATAATTATCCGCTTGCAAAAATACAATAATTTTGGCGTTTGTTTAAATTTTGCTCAAAATAAACGGATAAATACCGGGTCTTTTCATTGCTTCAGAAAAAGATGTAACATCTTTCAAAAAAACATATAACGTCCTTCAGAAAAACATATAGCATCTTTCAAAAAAACATATAGTATCTTTTAAAAAAAGACATAACATCTTTCAAAAAAAGATGTAGCATCTTTCGGGGTGGGGGTGGAAACAGCTCTTTTTCCTTCAAGGGAAGTCTGAAAAACAGGCTCTTATAATGATGATTGCTTGGACGTCTTTTTTCTGCGAGAACGCCCCACTTCCCTTTTTATCCACAGATAATATCCCGTCAGCGGCAATGTTCCTCCGATCAGTGCTGCGATGAAACTCAGGATACGGGTGAACATGCCGCCCCAACTGCCTACGTGCACGGAGAATATCCATCCGCGTATTTTTCCCGATTTGTCGAGGTCTTTATAAAGAGTCGTTCCGGTGATCTCTCCGTTTTTCGGATTGAAGTTGTAACGGTCTGCTGCCCGTTGGTTGCCCAAGCGGTTGAATGAGACAGTGGCGGTACCGTCCGATACAGTGATTTGCCGGTAGCCGGGATTTTGTGTTTTCAGTTGCTCGTACACCTCTTGCCATGAACTATAAGGAGATCGTTCTTTGCCTTCTTTGCGATTCGGCTTTTCTGAATCGCCTCTTTCGGCTCTGCCTTTCTGGTGTTCTTTCTTGGTCTCCACGCCGAATACTTGGTAGAATCCGGTGCGATACCATCCGAAAGACCAGGTCAGTCCGGTGAGCGACATAACCAGCAGGAAGAGGAAGGTGTACACACCTCCTGCAATGTGCAGGTCATACCAGAATCTTCTCCACCCTTTATTGACGGATATCTTAAGGCTGTTTTTCAAAGCTTTGGCAGTACGGGGTATCTAAATGACGATGCCGGATATCAGAACAAAGATGAACATCAGCGTACTGGTGCCTACGATCATTTTCCCCCAGAAAATCCCACCGTCCGGTTTCATGCTGTCCAATAACCACCGGTGCAGTCTGAACATGGTGGTGAAGAACGGGGCGCGTTCATAGTTACCCTTTATTTCACCGGTATACGGATTTATGTACACCGATGCCCGTTTGGGTTTTGAGAGATTGACTTGGTAAGCTTTTGTCGGATTGGCCGGGATACTGATACCGGTGACCGATACACTGTCGGGCAAGGTTGCCGCTACCTTTCTTGCCAGTTCGCCGACAGGCAGGGTAGCCGTTTCTGCTTTTTCCACATAATAGAAATCGTGGTTGAGAGCTTCTGTTATTTCGTTTTCAAAGACGAGGGCAGCTCCCGACAGGCAAAGGATGGAGATGATGATGCCAAAAGGGACAGATAGCCAGAGATGTATCCGGCGGATTTTCTTTTTCATATAAATTCTTTCGTGGACTTAGTAAGGTGTATCCAAACTCTCTTATTAACAGAATCACCCTTATTACAGATCTCTGTGAAAAGGGTGAATTCTATGTTTTAGCTGTTTTTACTTCTTTAAGATTCAATCTTCTTTAAGCTTTCAATCTTTCGTTTAAAGTTTCAATCTTCCGATACCGCTGATCTGTGTGGCTTCCACTGTAACACCTCTTGTGGCGGTGGCGTTTACCGGGTCTATTTTATAGATACTGGGATAACCTTCGGCAGTGGTGACGGCAATATAAGTAAAACCATTTTCCGTATACGGTGTATTTCCGAATCCGGTAATCTGGTCGGCTGAAGGCAGTCCTTCTATATAGCTGAGTTTTCCGGTCTCTCCCTTGTAGACAGCCAGTTGGTTGGCTGTGAAGCCTTTTTCGTTCAAAGGACGGTCGTACATTAGCAATAGGAAGTAGTCTCCGGTGAGGTGCCAGCAACGGAGGAAAGATTTCCCGCTGGTCTGTGCTTCGATGCTGTAGTAGTAGCTCGGATCGAACTCTTCCGTTCCGGCTTTGATGCGTACGACACCGGCATCCAAAACCGTCTGTTGGCGGACATCGTCCATTGTTTTGGCATAGCTCGGAGAGAACACGTAAATGTCTCCGTTATCGGCTGCCCAGACCGTTTGGTAGTATTGCGATTTGAAACGTCCACTGGCATAGCTGATTTTATCTGTCCGGATGAGCTTCTTGGTAGTCAGTGTCTCGTCATCGAAGATGGCCACCCAGCATTCATTGGGATATTGTGTCCACTGCAATTCACCTTTCTTGTAGCTGCTGCTGTTCGAGCCGCCGTCTTCTTTTTTCACGAGGTCTTCATTTCCGGGGAGTATCCACTTCCCGCCGTCTGCTTTTCCTCCGTATTGGCTTAAGCCCATCGGGACTGCGGCGCTGTAAATCTTGTTGTCATATTCCAGGATACCCGCCAATGTCACATATTCGCCATTGCCCAGAAAGTTCTCGGACATGTATGCCCGGTTTCGGGTATCGTTCGTAGTGAAGGTCTCGTTCGGTACATCGAGATAGGACAACAGGAACATTTTGGGCAAGTAGCCGTTCTCATCCGCATATTGTGTAGGGCCGTCGCCGGTAGAAGAGGTCATGATATACCTGTCATAAATGCCGTAAGTGGTGAACCGCTTGACTGCATACTCACCGGAGCGGGCCTGCACGTCATAATTGGCATTCATGAAAAACGAACGGGTCGTACCGGCATTGCCTTGGTTGTAGGTCAGGCCATACAGATATTGGTCTTTATAAAACACCCATTGGGTGGCACCGTCGTTCACCAGACCGTTGTTTATCGTAGAGACCGTCCCTCCGTTCAGGGTTTCGGAAGTCACCAGTACGTTGGTGGTACTTCCGGATGCGGCAACAGAGGATGCGATGACATATTCACCCTTGCCTACATTGCCCGAACCGTTGCCCTTTTCATTATCAGAACAAGCTGTCAGTGTCAGTCCGACCATTGCTGCTGCAAGAAGTCCGTTGGAAAAGAATTTTTTCTTCATGTAATTTAATTTTAAGCTGATTGTTGTTTACTCAGAACCTGTCTGTTCAGGCTCTTATTTATTCTTAATTGCCGAAGTGGATGCGTACTTTTCCGTAGAACGCGCGTCCGGCTTTTTGGAGACTGAAGTTGTCATACAGTTTCTCGTCTGTCAGATTGCGGCATTCGAATGACAGATTATATCGTCCGTTCTTTAAACTGTAAGAGAGTGTCATGCTGTGTGAGAACTGGTTGGGCACTACGTAATCACCCTTGTTCGAGCCGATGTTTGACGAATAATACGTGAAACTGTGCAGGTATTGGTTGTCGTAAGCTACGGTCAGTGTGTTGCCTTTCTTCCAGAGGTTATTCCAGAAAAAACTCACATCCGAGTCGGCAAACATATACGGGAGGTTGGGCATGCGTTCGCGGTAGGCAAGGTTCACGGCATTGCCGGAAATGGATTTCTCCATGTTATCGCGTACGTCCATCTTCGTAAAGTTTCCTCCTACACTGAGCCATTTGCCGAAACTGTAACGGGCGGAGAGGTTGAAGCCTTTCGTCAGTACCTTGCCGTAGTTGATGTAAGTAGCGGCGTATTTTCCGCCGTTCAGGTCGGCAATGTTGCGTTGGATGTAATCTTTGGTGTTGCGGTATATCAGTCCGCCGTCCACATATACCGAATGTTTACCGAAAGTCCGGTTATAGCTCAGGCTGAAATTCAGGTTATCGCTGTTCTCGGGTTTTATACCGATATCTCCCATTTCGAGGTCTTCGTCACCGAACATCTCTTCGATGGTAGGCAGGCGGTAGGCTTTCTCATAAGATAATTTTGCCTGAAGTCCTGTTAGGATAAAGTAGGTTCCTGCCGCACCGTAACCCATGGAACTGATGTTGCGGGTGGTGCGTTCGTAATTATTCTGATTGGCGGTGGTGGCCATCGGTCCCGCCACGAATTGGTCGTAATACTTGCCGAATACGGAGAAATTCCATTTGTCGGAGGGCATCAGTCGATAAGACAGGCCGGAAATATTCTTGCGGGTCTCTTTGGCGATGGCATCTTCCTGTTTCTCCTTGGCGAGTAGTGACGTGTTGGACCGGTGGAACGTGTTCAGCACATGGTTGAATGTGAACGTATGGGCTTTGCCGATACGGTATCTTGCGGTGAACGTGCCGTTCCAGTTGTTGTTGTCCGCCTCTGAGTATTGGTAAGACTGCTCACCGGGCGAATTTAATAATTTCTTTTCCCCGTACCAGTTGCACTTATAAGAAGCGGTGTCCACCTGAGTGGTCGTGTTCTTGTTGTAATTCACGGTCAGCACCACATCCAGTCCTCGGGCAAACAGGTTCTGCTTGTTGTATTCCAATGACGGCATCAGCGAATGTCCTTTGCGGTGTTTCTGTCCATATACTATTTCCTGGCGCACTCCAGTCTGTATCTCTTTGTACATGTGCGAGTAGGTAAAACCGAACATCAGCCGGTCCGCCCATTTCTTGTCCGTGAATCCGATTTTACCGATAACGGCTTCGTTGTGGTAAGTGTCGTTGAAACGCTTTACGCGTACCTTCTTATCTTTGTCGATTCTGCCGGTTTCGAAGTCTTCTACCGGTGCATATATCCGGTAATCGTTGTCCGAATAGTTCTGGAAGGCATTGATCTCGTAAGTGAGTCCATTGTCGAAAGTCTGTCCGGTATTGATATATGATTTGTGGGTGTTGAACGAGCCGTAGGAGTAGGAGGCATCCAGAAACCAACGCTGGCGTCTCTTTCCGGTGACAATGTTGATCACTCCGCCGATGGCATCCGTGCCGAATCCCACCGGTACCACCCCTTTGTACACTTCGATG
>CAVCAX010000031.1:0-9898 GCA_963599995.1 Coprobacillus sp. CAG:698 | reverse complement strand
CGGCAAAGTTCACGGGGATGTTGTTCAGTCCGAACGAACTGCCTACCCCTTCCTGCGGCACACCGTCAATGAATATTTTGACGTGCTTGCCGCTAAAGCCGTCTAACATGAGTTGCATGTCCGAACCTACGCCGCCCGATTCGCGGAGTTTCATTCCCGGTGCTTTGGCAAGTGCGTCGCTCAGATTCTTCGTCGTATTCTGGAACTCTTTTGCATCGACGGCCACTGCGTTGAATGCCGATCTTTTGATCCGGCTGACCCCCGTAGAGGTTACCACCACTTCATCCAGTTCGGTAGTAGACGGCTTTATCACGATGTTCAACCGGTTTCTTTCCCCTTCGACCAGTTGCACTTTTCTCTCCGCCGTTTCAAATCCTATGGCAGAGACGATTAATGTATAATCCCCCGCAGGGGCTTTCAGATGATAGATCCCTTTTTCGTTGGTGGTACAGCCGAATTGTGTACCTTTCAGGTAGACAGTGGCAAAATCGATGGTTTCTTTATTCTCAGCAGATATGATTTTGCCGGAGAGCATCGTCCCGTGTTGCGCGAATGCAGAAGTCGATAGGCTGGCAATTATCAAAAAAGTCAGAGTTGAAATTCGGCTTTTTGTTTTCAAATTTTCTTTTGTATATTACGAACGTTTTTAATGCGTTGCAAAGGTCTTTATTTATAGGCGCTTACACAATCGCTACTAATAGGTAATCTGCTCGTACTTTATGCCATAATATCATTGGCTATCCCTATAATGAGGTATATTACTCGAATAATCCGATGTCGGAGTGAAATATATTAATGAAATATATTGAGATAGAATGAGATACAACAGCATTAAGGTTGAGCGGAATAATCTGCATAGAATGAATTTCTTTCTCTTTATATGTTTGAAAACATATTATTCTTGTCTAATGAATGCTTAATCTGTTGATATATAGTAATATAATCTGTTTTGTACTTAATGTGTGTACGTACACACTGTTGTTTGTCCGGGTAATTCCTTTTACTTTTGCAGCAGAAAAACAGTTTAAGAAACAAAAAAGAAATCCTATTTAAAGATAAAAACGGTATCTAAGGCATTTATCCTATGAACAAAGAATCTTCAAATATCCGTATCATCGACATAGCCGAAATGGCGGGAGTATCCATCGGTACGGTAGACCGGGTGATACACAACCGGGGGCGTGTGTCGGAGGAAAACGAGAAAAAGGTAAGGGCCATTCTTGAGAAAGTGAAGTATCAGCCTAACCTGATGGCCCGTTCACTGGCCTCTAAAAAGCAATACCGTTTTCTTGCCATTACCCCCTCTTTCAAGCCGGGCGAATACTGGGAAGCCATTTGCGAAGGGATAGACAAAGCCGCCTCCGAGACCGAACTTTACAATGTTCACGTCACCAAACTGTTTTTTGACCAGTACGACAGCCGTACTTTTGACGCCATCGTGCACACCCTTTTTGATGAAGAAGAGATCGACGGTGTGCTGATTGCCACGTTGTTCACCGATTCCGTAGTCCGTCTCTCGCGCGAACTCGATGTCCGGGAGATTCCTTATGTTTATGTGGACTCTGACATTGCGGGGGAACATCAGCTTGCTTATTTCGGCACGGAGTCTTACGATGCTGGATTCATTGCGGCCAAACTGCTGATGTGCCGGCTTGGCAGTCATTCGGATATTCTGATATCCCGGATTGTGCACAGCGGCAAGAACGATTCCAATCAGGGAAAGAACCGGAAGGAAGGCTTTTGCCAATATCTCGCCGAACAGAAATTTGAAGGAAATATCCATGAAGTGGAGCTAAGGATAGATGATACGGATTATAATTTTGCCAGGCTCGATGAGGTATTCCGTGCCAATCCGCAGATCGAGGGTGCGGTGATATTCAATTCGACCTGCTATATTCTGGGAAATTACCTGAAGGCGAGAGGGCTGGGACATGTCAAGCTGATAGGCTATGACTTGATAGAGAAGAACACCCGGTTACTGTCTGAGGGCGTGATCACGGCCTTGATAGCCCAACGGCCGGAACAGCAGGGCTACGAGGCCATCAAGTCTTTGTGCAATTATCTTGTGTTGAAGCAACGCCCCGATAAGGTAAACCTGATGCCGATAGATATTCTCATCAAAGAGAATCTGAAATATTATTTGAATAAGAAATTGTAACTTTATAAAAACAGGAAATTATGAACGAATTATTTAGTGTAAAAGACAAAGTCGTAGTTATCACCGGTGGAGCCGGTATTTTGGGTAAAGGTATTGCTGCCTATCTGTCAAAAGAGGGAGCAAAGATTGTAATTCTCGACCGTAGCGAAGAAGCCGGCAAGGCTCTGGTGCAGGGCATCAAGGCAGCGGGGGGAGACGCCATGTTCCTCTATACCGATGTCATGAATAAAGAGGTACTCGAAGGTAACAGGGTGGAAATCATGAAAGCTTACGGACGCATCGATGTACTGCTGAATGCCGCCGGCGGAAATATGCCGGGAGCCACCATCGCACCGGACAAAACTTTCTTTGACCTTGAGATAGACGCCTTCAAGAAGGTAGTCGATTTGAATCTCTTCGGAACCGTTTTGCCTACCATGGTATTTGCCCGTGTCATGGTCGATCAGAAGAAAGGAAGTATCGTCAACTTCTGTTCGGAATCAGCACTCCGTCCGTTGACGCGCGTGGTGGGTTACGGAACAGCCAAGGCTGCAATCGCCAATTTCACCAAATACATGGCCGGCGAACTGGCTATTAAATTCGGTGACGGCCTGCGTGTCAATGCCATCGCTCCCGGATTCTTCCTCACCGATCAGAACCGCACTCTGCTGACAAATCCGGACGGCTCTTTGACCGACCGTTCCAAAACAATTCTGGCTCATACTCCGTTTGGCCGCTTCGGTGAGCCGGAAGACTTGTACGGAACCATCCAATACCTCATCAGCGATGCCTCTAAATTCGTAACCGGCACCGTAGCTGTCATCGATGGTGGTTTCGATGCTTTCTCAATTTAATCGGGAAGCGAGAGTCAGCAGCTAATTTCAATCGTAAATCGTAAATCGTCAAATCGTAAATAGAATTATTATGTACCTATGTGAACAAACCTGGCGCTGGTACGGTCCTAACGACCCTGTAAGCCTCTGGGATATCAAGCAAGCCGGTGCCACCGGAATCGTAAATGCCCTCCATCACATTCCTAACGGAGAAGTATGGACAGTGGAGGAGATCATGAAGCGGAAGCGGATGATTGAAGAAGTCGGGCTTACCTGGTCGGTAGTCGAGAGTGTACCCGTGCACGAACATATCAAGACTCAGACCGGAGATTTCATGAAATATATCGAGAATTATAAAGAGAGCATCCGTAATCTGGCAAAGTGTGGAGTGATGATTGTCACTTACAATTTCATGCCGGTGCTCGACTGGACCCGTACGGATCTTGCTTATACTCTGCCCGACGGTTCGAAAGCCCTTCGTTTTGAAAGAGCGGCTTTTGTGGCTTTCGATCTGTTTATCCTCAAGCGTCCTAATGCCGAGAAGGATTACACAGCCGAAGAGGTTGCCAAGGCAAAAGCCCGTTTCGAGCAGATGAGCGAGGACGATAAGAATCTTCTTGTCCGTAATATGATTGCCGGACTTCCCGGTTCCGAGGAGAGTTTCACCGTTGAGCAATTCCAGGAGGCCCTCGACAGATACAACGATATTGATGCCGAGAAACTCCGGTCCAATCTCATCTTCTTCTTGAAAGAGATCGCTCCGGTGGCCGATGAGGTGGGAGTGAAGTTAGTGATTCATCCGGACGACCCTCCTTATTCTATTTTGGGATTGCCGCGCATCATGAGCACGGAAGAGGACTTCGTCAAATTGGTGGAAGCGGTTCCCAACGAATCGAACGGCCTTTGCCTCTGCACCGGTTCTCTGGGTGTGCGTGCCGACAATGATCTTGCCGGCATGATGGAACGTCAGGGAGACCGCATTCATTTTGTTCATCTGCGCAGCACTCAGCGCGATGCCGAAGGCAACTTCTATGAGGCCAATCATCTGGAAGGGGATGTGGATATGTACAACGTCATGAAAAACTTGTTGAAGTTGCAGCAGCGCCGCAAATGCTCCATTGCCATGCGTCCGGATCACGGTCATCAGATGATAGACGACTTGAAGAAAAAGACCAATCCCGGCTATTCATGCCTCGGTCGTCTTCGTGGACTGGCAGAATTGCGCGGTCTCGAAATGGGTATTGCGAAATCTGTTTTTGATGAATGATAATCAATAGGTTATAGTCTGAATAACTCATGACCGGTAGTTGGATTTGACTACCGATCTGCCTAAAAGAGTCGTATCATGCTCTGTTTTTGAGTAAAGATAGGACTCTTTTTTATTGTGGGTGAGGATTGTCATTTTCAAGATTGATGGTTTATTTATTTTTCCGAGATTGAGTTTTGATATTCTTTTTTTATTTGTACTTTCGATATTAATCATATATATTTGTTCTCGTACAAAATCGATTTATATAATAGTAAAATTCAATATCGCGCTATGAAACCACTTTATCAGGAACTCCCTTTTTCTGTGGAGCACTATATCAACTTTTATCGGGAAGATTTACCTTATTTTATTGTTCCGTGGCACTATCATCCAGAAATAGAGATTATGTGTATAGAGCAAGGAAGTGGAACTCGTTTTGTCGGTGATCATATCGAGAACTATGAAGAGGGAGATGTTTGTATCATTGGTCCTCAGTTACCACATGAATGGAGAAATGATAAAGAGTTTTTTGGGGAAGAGACAGGTCTACGTTCTGTATGTTTGTGTGTCTATTTCCGCAAAGAACTGTTTGAAGGGGTTATGATTAATTTGCCTGAATTTATGTCTATCCGTAGGCTGATAGAGCGTTCCCGGCGGGGAATAAAATTTGTAGGAACGGCCCGTGAACATATTGCAAACTTTATTCGCAATACTTTTAATTCGAATGGAGTGGTGCGGGTTACCAATTTGATAACTTTGCTTGATATGATGGCTAATACGGAAGAATATGAGCTTTTGTCAAGTGTCGGTTTTACTCAGTCTGTTAATTCATCCGACTTTGAACGTTTTAATAAGATATATCAATATCTGGTGAAGAACTTTAATCAACCGATTAAGTTGGAAGAAGTAGCCAGTTTGGTTGGACTTACTCCCACAGCCTTTTGCCGTTATTTCAAAGAACGGACCAAGAAAACCTTTGTACAATATTTGAATGATATGCGTATCGGACACGCCAAGCGGCTTTTGATTGAAGGTAAGTTGAAGATATCTACTGTAAGTATGGAGGTGGGATTCAATAACTTGTCTAATTTTATTGAGCAATTCAAGAAAAACGTCCATATGTTGCCTACTGAATACCAAAAACAGTATGGTGTGAAAAGTAAGAAAGCTATTTAATAACCACTTTACATATTCTGGAATATTATCAATTAGAATCTATACACCTGTATAAATGATAAGATAGCATAATTATCGGGGAAGATAGGAGACAGATTGCTTAAGGCTATGACCTATCTTTGTTCCCATCGAATTATATGTGTAATCTTAAAATATAGGTGATTATGGAAAATAACAAAATTATCTTTCCGGAGTTGTTCTTTACTGATAAGAATCTGGTAGGACGTGATGTCCATAAAATCTCCCGGAATTTATCCGATCTGAAAGGTATTTTTGCTGATGTGGAAGCTTTTGAAAGAATGCCTCAAAATCAGCTTGCGTATGAAGTTAGTAGTTTCTTACCTGAAAAAGAAGGAACTCCGGGCGGATTGTATTTTGGTATTACTTATCTGTATCCAGGGAAAGTTGGTAATGAGTACATGATGACGAAAGGCCATTATCATGCCAATATTGATCGTGCAGAGTTTTATTGGGGGTTAGAAGGAGAGGGGATGCTGATTTTAATGGATGAACAACGTAATACATGGGCCGAACATGTATTTCCTGGCAGTTTGCATTACATTCCGGGTGGAGTAGCTCATCGGATGGCAAATACAGGAAATAGCCTTTTCTCATTTGCTGCTTGTTGGCCTTCGGATGCCGGACATAATTATGTAGAGATTGCAGAAAAAGGATTCTCTGCCAGATTAATGGAAGTGAATGGTGTTCCTCATTTAATTTAATCAGCAATGTATTGTATAGCAATAGACTTGGGAGGTACCATTATCAAAATCGGTTTGATAAATGGAGCAGAGGTACTTGAATTCGACTCGTTTCCTGCTAAAGTAGGTAGTCTGGCTATGAATCTTCCTGTTATGGAAAACGTAATAAACAGGCTGTTGGGAAAATGGGGAATATCGAAAGAAGTACTTTCCGGTATAGGACTGGCCTTTCCCGGTATGGTCAATCCGATAGAGAAAAGGGTAACTTCCACTAATGATAAATACGATGATGCTTGTGACATTGATCTGGCTTCTTGGGTTTACAGAAATTGGAAAACTCTTTTTATTATTGACAATGATGCTCGTCTGGCACTTGCAGGAGAATGGCGTTTCGGTGCCGGAAAAAATAGCAAGAACATGGTAATGATGACCATTGGTACAGGAATCGGTACCGGGGTTGTACTGGATGGACGGATTATAAAAGGAACCCATTATCAGGCAGGGTCATTGGGTGGGCACATCGTTGTCGACTATCGTGGACGACGTTGTACTTGTGGTAATATCGGATGTGTGGAAGCGATGGCTTCTTCCTTTTTTCTACCGGAAATTATTCGTACCCATCCGAAAATTAGTAGTGAATATAAGGTAAAGGCTTCTTCTTATGACTTTAAGACTCTGTTTGCTCTGATGAGGCAGGGAGAGCCGGAAGCCACTCTTTTATGTAAGGATTGTATGGATGTATGGGCGGCAGCCATTATTAATTACATCCATGCTTATGATCCAGAGGTTATTGTGATGGGTGGTGGAATTATGCGTAGTGCAGATATCATATTACCTTACCTCAAAGAACGGATCGACCGTTTGGTTTGGGCACTAGAAAATAAAGTAGAGATCAATGTCTCTTTATTAGGCGATAATGCCGCTCTTTTGGGAATTTCATGTACGTTGTCAACAATAAAAAAAGAGAAATATTATGAACAGATATTTTAATGGAAAATCTAATTATGATAAGTATCCGGTAGTGAGCGTACCAGGTATGGAGAGCGAGTGCCGAATAGGTTGGAAAGCCATCTCTGATTGTTTAGAGGAAAAACTGTCGCAGATTAGAAAGAAAGTAAAGGTCGTGGTTTTGGAATGTTACCAAGGGGTATTGGATGAAGAGGTGATTACGGCTTTACAGTCTGCTTTCCCAACTTCCCATTGGTTCTTTTCGGCAGATGCCATGAAGTCTCCGGAACAGATAGATGCTATTTTGAAACAGGACATTACGGAAGATGAGATTTTCGGTTATATGACCCGTCAGAACATGGACTGTTATTTCGATGGAGATAAATTGCCGGGCATCCATTCGGAGATTGCTTCTGTTGCCGAAGGTGTTGTTTTTGTTTATGGAGTTGGTGCAGCTTATGTACAACCTTCGTATGATTTATTGGTGTACGCCGATATGGCCCGTTGGGAGATACAGATGCGTTTCCGTCGCAATGAGATATCGAATATCGGTATTAGCAATAGGGAAGAACGTGCTTCATTGCAATACAAGCGTGCCTTTTTTGTAGACTGGCGTATTTGCGATCGCTTCAAGAAGAAATTGATGAAGAAATGGGATTATGTACTTGATACGAATACTGCCGGTAATCCAAAGATGGCGACTGCAAAAGCAATAGAAGCCGGACTGGAAAAGGCATCTCGTACTCCTTTTCGGGTTGTTCCTTTCTTTGATCCGGGTCCCTGGGGTGGACAATGGATGAAAGAGGTATGCGATCTTGATCGGAAGGTATCTAATTTCGCTTGGTGTTTTGATTGTGTTCCCGAGGAAAACAGTCTTTATCTCGGTTTTGGAGACATACGTTTCGAATTGCCTTCTATAGATCTCGTTTTTGCTTATCCGGCACGCTTGCTGGGTAATCCGGTATACGGCCGTTTCGGTGACGAGTTTCCGATTCGTTTTGATTTTCTCGATACGATGGAGGGCGGAAATCTGAGTCTGCAAGTACATCCCTTGACACAATATATACAGGAAAAGTTTGGTATGCACTACACACAGGACGAAAGTTATTATATGTTGGATGCGGCAGAAGATGCTACTGTATATTTGGGGCTGAAAGAAGGAATCAACCCGGAAGAGATGATCGATGCCCTTAATGAGGCGCAGGAAAGCGGTTGGCTCGATACGGAGAAATACGTGGGGCGTTATTCCGTAAAAAAACACGATCACTTGTTGATACCTGCCGGTAATACATTGTTCCGGAGCAAACGGTATGGTGCTTGAAATCAGTGCGACTCCTTATATTTTCACTTTCAAACTTTGGGATTGGGGACGTTTGGGGTTGGATGGTCGCCCGCGTCCCATCAATATAAAGCACGGTCAGGAAGTTATTCAATGGAACCGTACGGAGTCATGGGTCAAAAAAGAGATTTTTAATCATATAGAACCGGTGGCCGAAGGTGAAGGTTGGAGGGAAGAACGTACCGGTTTACATGAAAATGAATTCATCGAAACTCGTCGCCATTGGTTTACTGCTCCCGTATTACATCGGACGGATGGCAGTGTGAATGTCCTCAATCTGGTTGAAGGGAGAGAGGCCATTGTGGAAAGCCCGACAGGAGGGTTTGATCCGTTTATCGTTCATTATGCCGAGACATTTATCGTGCCGGAATCAGTGAAAGAATATACGATCCGTCCTTATGGAGAATCCGAAGGTAAGCAGTGTGTTACTATTAAAGCTTTTGTCAAACATAATCCTTAATTCAATTTTGAGTATGAATTTTAATCCAGGTTTTGATATAGAACCCACAACAAATCCTATGGGGTTCATTTATGGTCCCGATGTTTTTGGGCCTTCAGTAGAGAACCGTTTGCTGAAAGATATCCGCAAGAGTTTATCCGATCCCGATTGTGACGGTCCCGAAGTCGTTTATGCTATTGCCATGGATGTCGGAAAGAAAATCCATGAACCGCTTCTGAAAGAGATGCATCTTCTTTATGGGGTGGTGACTTATGCAGCCGGAAAATTAGGGCGGGAACCCATACGTAGTCAAGGACATATTCACCGTGTTTCCAAATTCAGTCAATGGTCTACTCCAGAGGTATATGAAATCTGGTCGGGCGAAGCGATTATCTATATGCAGGAGTTTGCAGAGGATAATCCTGGGCGTTGTTTTGCTGTTTATGCCCGCCCCGGTGATGTGGTGATTGTTCCCCCGTACTGGGCGCATGCCACCATTAGTGCCAACCCGAATGAACCGTTGACATTCGGTGCCTGGTGTGACCGTGAATATGGTTTTGAATACGAAGGGGTTCGTAAACATAAAGGTATTGCTTGGTTTCCTATTTTTAACGATAAAAATAAAATAGAGTGGCAGGCAAATCCATTATATGAAAAGTCGGAACTTGTATGTAAAACTCCTGCCGATTACACTTTACTTGGCATTGTAAAAGGAGAAGCTATCTATACGACTTTTGAAAAGAAACCGGAAACTTTTCTGTATGTTCCCCGTCCGGAATTGAAGAAGGATATATGGAAAAATTACGAACCGTAAGGAGGACAAATTATTGATAGTCAAATAGCAGTTCGCTTGTCTGTGTTTGACTACTTAAATTACTTACTATTTAAAAATAATTACCATGAAAACAGAGTATAATAGCAAGTTTATTTATGTGATTGCAGTTGTTGCCGCTACGGGTGGACTCTTGTTCGGTTTCGATACGGGAGTTATATCGGGTGCAATCCCTTTTTTTCAGAAAGACTTCGGAATCGATAATGGGATGATTGAAATTATTACGGCTTCCGGATTATGTGGC
>CAVCAX010000030.1:6772-12657 GCA_963599995.1 Coprobacillus sp. CAG:698 | reverse complement strand
TAAAAACTAAAACGTCATTTTATGTTTCTAAAGAAAACACTGTTATTGTTCCTGTTTGCTTTTACCGGCTTCTCCGTTCTATGTGCATCTTCTTTTGATGAGCGGAAACAATATCTTTTAGACTATTATTCCAAAGCCCGTCCTCATAAACAATATTGGGGAGATAACGACATCAAAACCGCTATGGGATTTGTATTGGCACGTTTAGAGACGGGAAGAGATGTCAACTATGCTTTTGATATGTTGAACCGGATGCAGGATGATGAGAATTTTGATATGTTTGATTATCATCAGAACATCGATGCTTATCTGCGTTTTCACTCTAAATACCCGGAAACTCTGAAAAAGAAAGTACGGCAGCGGATGATTGATGCTGACTATTTTGCAGATGGAAGCACCGAAAATCACCGGCTTATGTTCAAGACAGCCGGTTATCTTACCGCAATAGCTTTTCCCGATTGGGGCAAGGCTGACTCAGTGAAGTCGCATTGTCAATCGGTACTTACGGACGTGATGGAAAAAACGGTACGTTACGGCATTAAAGAGTTCGATTCTCCCACCTATGGCACTTTCTATATCACTTGCCTTCTTTCGCTTTATGACCATAGTCAAGATGCTGAATTCAAGAGAAAGGTACAAATGACATTGGAATGGCATCTGCTGAATATGGCTCCCGAATGGTTGAACGGTT
This sequence comes from Coprobacillus sp. CAG:698, assembly GCA_963599995.1. Classification (GTDB taxonomy): domain Bacteria; phylum Bacteroidota; class Bacteroidia; order Bacteroidales; family Bacteroidaceae; genus Bacteroides. The sequence goes on along the minus strand of CAVCAX010000030.1, from coordinate 11,966 downwards.
ATCTTATCTCCTCCTCATTACGAGAATACTATTTTGCTTGTTCTCCACAAGCGGAAAGTCCTTACCCATTGGTCGGGTGGCTGATGTTGGGTAGTGATGGTCCTAACCCCAAGCTGGAACAGGTCTATCGCAACGGTGAACTGATTGTGAATAATGAAGGATTCTGCACCGTGTTAGTAGCTCTTTCTTCTTATCGGGTACCTAAGATCATAGAGCGTATAGCTAACGACCGTACCCAGGCGTATGTGCACAAAGAGTCACATGATATGACTCCGATGGCACAAATCAACTACCCTTGGGGATTCAAAAAATATACTTATATTAACAAGCATTACGGTCTGGCAAGCCAATGGGACGGCATCAGTCTGGGATGGAGTGCTCAAATGCGTCGTTGGAAGTTGGTATGGGAATCGGATGCGTGTGCCAGCACTTTCTTTTTGACCCATCTCTCCCCTCATGGCCGTTCGTTGGAAAACTTTTTCGGAGCTACTCCACGCGAACAGGTGCTGCAGCATAAAGGTACATTGTTGGCTGTGTATAAGATAGAATCGGAAGAACCCAATCCTTATGTAATAGGAGTAGTGCCCATTAAAGCTATCAGACAAATGAAAGAGGACCCTTCAGGGTGGATATTTTTTGACGGAGGGAGTGTATTGTTTGCCGTGAAGTTCTATCATCCTTATACGTGGGATGGAGAAAAAGAGTTCCGAGGTATTCCTCACCGCCTGTTGCGTTGTAATCAAGCGAATACGGCCGCTGTGGTAGAGACTGCCTTACCGGAAAAATACCAATCGGTGCGAGGAAAGGCCGCACTTGATCTTTTTGCGGATGACATTCTAAAGCATACCAAACTGGAGTATACGGTAGTTAATCCTGAATACCGTCAGGCCGTTTACCAATCATTGGATGGTGATACGCTGAAACTGGTTTTCAACTACGGACGTTATGTGAATGGAGAAAAGATAAAATATGAAGATTGGCCTCTCTATGCTAATCCATGGATGGAGCAGGAGGTGAATGGACGTTTTCTGACTATCGTCTACCACGATATGTCGAGGGTCTACGATTTTAGAAACTGGACGATCGTGGATAATAGAGGAATGGACATGTGAAATGACTGTTGTAAAAATAAATAAGTCAATCTGAGTCCGACATATTTATCATTTCGTATGGAGGGCGTTTGGGCACCCTCCAGTACAACACGATTGGTTATATCGGGTTGAGGTTATCTTGGAGTCTGTTTAAATTCCCCTTTCAAAACATTGCAGGGAAAATTTAAACAGACTCTTTAATTATTGAAATATTTCCGGGTATTTCCTTATAAAGTAAACCGGAGTACAACTCCATGCATGGCAATAGCTGTTAAGAGGATAGAAGTTGTAAGGTGAAATGAAATCATTGTTCGGGTCGTATGCTTCCCAGAACGTATCTGCACCTTTATTTATCATTCCTCCCCAGTATTGGATCAAAGCATTTTTCGCTTCATCATTCATGCCGCAATCAATAAGAGACTGAATATAGTAGTGATACATATAAGGGGTTCCCGGATAGCAAACTCCGGGAGTGTTATTTAGAGCTGTAAGGGCTTTCTTCCCTTCTGCTTTTGTAGCAATTCCGCTTAGTATCATCCATATCTGTGAGGCATAAGAAACTTGTTTGTCTCCAAGGCCGACAAACACTCCTGTTTTTTTGTCGTATAGGTTTTTGCGCGCTGCTTTGGTCATTTTATCAGCTAAAGCCGGAATGTCTGCGATTTCTTTTTCCTTGCCGAGCAGTTGTGCGAGTTTGTAAGATTCTTTGAGTGCAAATACTGCTATACCTTGTGCTGCCACTTCTTTGTACAGGTCTTCTTTCCAGTCGAAGAATACCCACCACTCTTTATTCAGCTTTTCAAAGTCCATCAAACCATTTGGCTTGACATTTGTACGGATGATATCTAATTGTCTTTTGGCCACAGGCCACAAGTCTTCAGCCGTTTCTTTATCATTGGTTGCTTCCAGATACTCTTTTAGACTCGCATTATAGAGTAAGGCGTATTCGTAAAGAAATTGTTTATCCTGTGCCCGTGGTGTAGGGTTTTCTATTATTGTGGCTAATAGATATCCATTCATGTCACTTAGTCCGGCCAATAGATAGAGACATCGTTTGGTCAGATCATGTTGTTTGAACGAGTAGTTATTTCCTAATGCTTCCAAGTATAGATCGCCGATCCAAAGACGTTGATCTCTTTTCGGGCCATCTTCATAAACCGTTTGCATGCACTCTTTTAGTGTATTTAAGCCTACTTCATCAATTTTTCTTATCATCGGATCTACAGAGAGAGGCAGGGCATCCGGTTTGCTTTTTACCGAAGTACGGGCAAGGCATTTTATGTCGTAAATGTTGAAATCATAGTAAGGCGAACTGCCTAATAGCTCTATTTTCACATACCGAAAAGAGAGCCGGCGTGAAATGTTTACCGTTTCAGGGACGTACATTACCGAAACGATCTCATCCTGAAGCCATCCCCTACTCAGTGTTCCGGGATAAGGATCGAAAGGTACGGACACTTCTGCTGGAACTTCTCCGAATATCAGTTTGAATTTCAGAGGTCCGTCGGCAGCCAATCCTGTGGATCTGACAGAGAAGCTGAAGTTTCCGGTCAAATGTTCTCCAAAATCAATAATGACTTCTTTCTTTTCTCTGAAAGGTGTATTGTATAAAGAGTCGATCGGATTGACATTCAATACTTTCCATTTTTGAAACGAATGTTCGTCCGGAATGACATTGACTACTTTCAAAGGTTTTTTTTCTGTAATTGTAAGTTTCGGTTTATATTGTTCTGCTTTTTGAAGCCATTGGCTGCGAGTGTTTTCGTAATAATTCTGTGCCAGGCAAAAAGATGCGGAAAAAAGCAGTGGCAAACTGGATAAAATGATTCTTTTCATGTGAATATCCGTATTAATTTTTTGTATGAATAATGACTCTTTGGTTCGGTTTAGAATGTAGCTTTCTTTGTCAGTTCCTTCAGATGCTTACTGATATTTTCGGCCCATAGTTCTCCTAATATCTTTGCCCCTGTGGCATTAGGATGGAGATAGAACGTTCCGGAGTTGCCATTCTCGGCAACAAAATATTTTGTTGCCTTTCTTCTAAACAGGTTATAGCCGTCACGGTCTCCCGTCAGTATATATGCCTTTTCTTTTGCAAGCGTGTCGAGGACCGGAGTATAAGATTGCAAACGGTTGAGGCCTTCTTCGAGATAAGTTACGGTATTATGTGTGTTGGGACTATACCACAATGGACGGTGTAGTACAAAGTAACTTTCCGGATAACGGTTATGTAGACTATCTATGATCACTCTCAGGTTTTCTTTGTATCTTTCTGGGGAGACTGGTGCGTCATTAGTCCCTTTTATCGCGCTGTCGTTTGTGCCTAACATGATAGAGAATATAAGTAGATTTCTTTCTTTTTCATACAATGTGTCGGCTGCTTGAACCACAGTCTGGTACAATGTTCCTGATGCAGGAAGAAAATCGACGGTTGTTTTTCCATTGCAGCCACAATTGGCATAACCGACTTTGTAACCGTCAGCCTGCAATCTGTTTACAGTCTTTACCGGAGGGGCTTCTGCTTCGGGGTTTGCTAAGTTGGCTCCGTAAGTAATACTGTTTCCGATGAAAACAATATTAACTTTTATATCAGAAGTTTGAGCCAATAAATTGACTGTGAACATTAAGAGCAAAAATGTAAGGCTGTTTTGCTTCATTGTTATTCTGTTATAAAGAAACTGTTTTGATTTTTATTTCTCTGTTATCGTTCCGCTTTTTATTGATACGATAGAATTGCCGTTCGATTCTTTTTTATAGGTTACATTTATGAATGTTGGATTGGCAACATTGTCGAACCAGAACGCTGGGCGGAACTCATTTCCTTTATACGTTAAATTAACATTTTCAAATGTGATGTTGCGTACATTATTAATAAACCATCCCCAGCAAGGAAGTGCCCGTGCATCGACTTCAGGTTGTTGGATTTCGATATCTTTTAATGCCGGATTATCGCTGCCTACATACTCAATCGATATATTGCGGAAAGTCACATTGTCGAAGATGCCACCTTTCCAACTTTCGATAGAGGAAGCGTATTTGTTTATTCCGGTCGCTTTTACTCGTTCGGTAATGATATTGTTGGCATTATTACCTTCATTCAGTATAAACATAAAAGGATTGTTTACATTGTCGATTGTTATATCGTGAATATGTACATCTTCTACATTGCCATTGGCTTTTCCCCATCCTCCAGGCTGCAGCAGAATGGCCGAAAGCATATTTGTACGTCTTAATTCTTTTGATGTACGGTGTGGATATTTTCCGGGGCCTTGAAATGTACAATTGGATATAGTGAGACCTGTGGCAGGCATAATCATACGAATTCCATTGCAGGAAGTATTCAGATGACAGTCGGTAATAACCATATTCTCCCAAAAACCTCCGGCAATGGCATCGTCTCCAGTCTGAAACTTGCAGTTCCGTATGGTTATATTTTTACCGCCCCGTATATGGATGCCGTCCCAACCTTCATTAATCTCGAGGTTGTGAAACACAGCATTTTGTATTTCGTATGCCATAAAGGCATAGTTTGAAGCACAGTTAACTGTGATATTATTGATTGAAAAATTCTTCGATTCGCCTATGATAATAGTATGAGGACCTCTCATATTTTCTTCCCCATTGGGATCATACACATGACTGCCGTCTACAGTCCCGTTACCCTCTATTGAGAAGTTACTTATTCCAGATGCCAGTATTAATACTTTATTCCAGTTGGCGTCTTTAGAGCTGTTTGCATTGTCGCTTCCTTCACCGCTATCGTACTTACTCAGGTCTTTGGACGGTATATAAGACTCGTATTCACTGACCATATCGGTTCCTTTCAATACTGCTTCATCGTCAAGGTAGAGAGCGATGTTGCTTTTTAAATGGATGGTCCCACTTAAAAATTTACCTTTTGGAATTAATACTGTACCCCCTCCATTGTTGTAGCAATCTTCGATAGCTGCATTTATCGCTTTTGTATTGATTGTTTTTCCATCGCCTTTTGCTCCGTATTTGCGGATGTCATAAGTACTTTTTAGAGGTATGGCGGCGCTTGTATATGAAATACACAGAGCGGATAGTAAGAAAAAAAGAATGGAGCCTCTCCTGATTTTATC
>CAVCAX010000030.1:0-6762 GCA_963599995.1 Coprobacillus sp. CAG:698 | reverse complement strand
AAATTTTAACAAAAGAATTTCAGGATGAAAAAGATTTTATCGGTTTTCATGTTGTCTGATTTTATTATGGTTATTTGTTTTTACTTTATTTCTTTTTGTAAGTTCCTGATGATAAAAAGCAATTCCTCTTTAGTCTTTCCATATCCGGCAGATATTAGAAACCATTTCTGCTTATACTCCACACTTTGATTCGGGGAAAGTGAGATGTATTTTCCATGATTCTCGAGTTCGATGTATTTCCCGCCCGTAGCTATAAAAAACTCTACTTCACCTTGTCCGGGAGGGATATCCTCTACTTGGATATCGGGGAAACATTTTACAAAAAGTATATTTTTGTAATAATGGGCCATCCATCCTTCTTTGGCTGTGTTAAACAGCTTTTGTGCCGGCATGTTTTTTTCTTTAACGAAAGGGAACCATAAAATGCCATTTTCTACATAGGCTGTCGGTATTCCCTGTCTATTTATAGTGTCGTCTTTCTCTCCAACCGGGAAGAAGCTTAACCCTCCTGATACACGCGAAACATCCCAGGGAGCCAATCTTTGTATTTTGTCCGATGTGTTCTTTATTTTATAGGTGATGCAGACGGAAGTATCGGCTGCCGAGATTGAGAATTCTTTTGTAATGCAAATGTCAGCCTTGCTCATCTGACTCGTCAGCGATAACTTTTCCTCATCAATCCGGGCTTCATAGGGTAATTTGTCTATGGCCGGACAAGGAGGCCAATAATTAGCCTGTGGAGAAAGCCAGAGAGTGGCTCCATAGTAAACGGAATTTACGCTGTCCGCTGTCAGCAGTTCGCTTTCTCCCCTCCGGAATGAAACAATCCGCCCTCCGGTTTCAGCTGATACACTGAATGACAGATCTCCTAATGATAAAGTGTATACATTTTCTGTGCACTTTATGATAGGGTTGCTGTAACCTTCTGCTGCAACCGGCACTGAAAAAGCTAAAAGGATAATGTATTTTCTAACTTTACTGTTCATCCCATCTGTTTGGTATGGTTAATATAAATTCGTTGGTAGAGGGTTGTGCTCCCATTTCAAATTCGAGTTTGCCCCCTTTTATTATATCTTGGTGCGTAATATACAACTTATTGTATTTTTCTCCGTTTAGTTTTATCGATTGAATATAAATATTTTCTTTCGACAAGTTATGGGCTTCTATAGAAAAGGTATTGGCCCCGATTTTCAGTTCTGTTTTATCGAGCATCGGTTTCCCGAAGACATATATCCCTCCGGCAGGATTTACCGGATAAAAGCCCATTGCACTGTATACATACCAGGCCGACATTTGTCCGCAGTCCTCATTTCCGCACAAACCGTCTGGCTGGGCAGTATATAATGTGGTCATTATTTCATGAACTCTTTCCTGAGTTTTATGTGGCTGTCCTGCATAATTATATAAATAGGCTACATGGTGGCTCGGTTCGTTTCCATGGGCATATTGTCCTATCAATCCTGTGATATCTATCGGTACATCGTGTCCAGACATATTGGTAGGCATCGAGAATAATTTGTCCAGTGCTTCGGCAAAAGTATTTTTATTGCCATATAGCGCGATTAATCCTTCTACATCGTGTGGAGCAAAAAAGGAGTATTGCCACGAATTTCCTTCCACCCAATCGCATTCACCGTAGGATGAATAGAACGGGTCGAACGGACGGCGAAACTTTCCCTTCGACGAGAAGCCATTCATCAGTTTGTATTCTTTGTCAAAATAGGTTTTGTAAATGGCGGCTCGTTTCATAAAGTATTTGTAGTCCTCATCCTTTTTCAGGTCTTTGGCAATTTGAGCTATGCACCAGTCATCATAACAATACTCTAAAGAAGTAGATACGGACTTATTGTACTTATCATAAGGAATATATCCGTATTGTTTTAACTCTTTGACACCAAACTCATCCTGCATTGCCGAAGTCTTCATTGCCTCATAGACCTTTTCCACGTCATATCCTCTGATTCCTTTAAAGTAAGCATCTGCAATTACAGGAATGGAATGATAACCTATCATGCAGTTTGTTTCACTCGACCATAATGACCATACGGGTAATAAACCGTATTCATCGTATTGGGCGAGCATGGAATTAATTATATCATTTGTCTTGTCGGGGGTTATTAGCGTGAGCAATGGATTCTGAGCACGGAAAGTATCCCATAACGACATGACTGTGTAATTTGAGAAATCTTTTGCTACATGAATTTTTTTATCTGAACCAAGATATTCGCTGTTCACATCATTGTAAAGATAAGGAGCCAGAAGTGAATGGTAGAGTGAGGTATAAAAAATGTTTTTTGTTTCTTCTGGTGCACTTATAGCTATTGTCGATAGTTTACTCCTCCATTCAGCCTGTGTCGTTGCCAATACTTTATCAAAATTCCAGTCGGGAATCTCATTGGATAGATTTTTAAGGGCATTTTCGATGCTGACAGCTGATATGCCGACTTTTATAAGTACTTTCTCATTTTGTTTTGTCTCGAAATTGAGGAGCGCTTTTATATTTTTACCTTCTGCTTTTCTATCTTCTATAATCATGTCGTCTGTGACAACATTCACAGATTGAAAAGGCTTTGATACCTGCATAGCGAAAAATACTTGTTGATTACTCCAGTATTTTTCACCGGGCTCTCCCCATCCTTTTGTTTTTCGTTGTCCGGTAATTGTATTATTGTTTATGACTTCTAATGACGTATAAATGACAGAATCGGTAGAGAAATGATGTGATAAATCAAGAATTATATGCGAATTTATATTTTCCGGAAAGGTATATCTGTGAATACCGCAACGGGGGGATACTGTCAGTTCTGCCATTATATTATAGTCTTTCAGATTGACTTTGTAATATCCGGGAGAGGCCCATTCTTCATCGTGTGAGAAACGGGAACGGTAGCCACAGTCGGGATTCTCTTTTGTTCCGGCCTGTAGTTTAACGTCTCCGACAAAGGGCATCAGCATGACATCCATAAGGTCTGAACGTCCCGTACCCGATAAATGGGTATGGGAAAAACCTATTATTGAATTGTCGGAATAATGGTATCCCGAACACCAGTCCCATCCTTCCAATCCGGTATCGGGACTTAGCTGGACCATCCCGAAGGGGTATGCTGCTCCGGGAAAGGTATGCCCGTGCCCTGCTGTTCCTATAAAAGGATTGACATAATTTAAAACATCGTTCTCAAATGCCTTTTTATCTTTTGATGAATTACATCCTATAAAAAGTACAGCTGCAAACAGGATTAATGTATATTTTCTCATACTTTCAGGTATATATTGTTATTGACATTATGGTAGATGGTTATTTTTATTCGGACTTGTAAACCGACACTTTGTTGTCATGGAGAACGGTATCTCCATCAAGGGTTACGTTTCTTTGAGACTTGTAGGTCTGCAAGATGCCCGGCCACTGGTATAGAGGATGAAACCAGTGGTTTTCAACTACGATTGTAACTTCTCCCTCTTTAAGTAAAAGGGTATTGTTATCGGAGGCATGGATTGATGTAGACATCAATATAAAAGTAATAATAGAAAGGATGTGTTTCATCAATATTATATTCTTATAAGATCTGCTGAAAAATGAATCTGTTACAAATTTAGGCGTTTAAATGTTTTTCAACTTAAATAAAACCCATATAAAGTGTATACAAAAAGAAAGCAAAACGCGAACAATAAATTTATAGCGCTGAATAATAGAGTGTTATGTAGGGTGGGTAAAATAATGACCTTGAAAAAAACTCTCGTTTGATGTTTCTTGTACAGGGGAAAAAAGCATATATTTGCACTGATCTTTCACATAAAGATACTTGGTTGACTTTGGCCTACCTATATAGGCAGATAAAATATAAATAACTTGAGTTGAGGTTGCATACCGTGTTTGGATAAGGATCAGACAAATCCGGTATAATACAATGATAAAAAAATCTTTTTCAAATAAAGAGAAGTTTGCTAAGTATCAATCACAATAAATAATAATTTATGAATAAGTTTTTGGGACTCAATTTGAGTTTGGTGTTGTTTTTAATACTATCGGTAAATAATGTTATACATGCACAACATTCCGGTTTGCCCACACCCGATGCCGTCGTTATTTCCAATGGGGTTCGTTTTACTATGTTGACACCGGGTACTATCCGCATGGAATGGGACAGTCTGTCTCATTTTAACGATAATGCTTCTTTTGTTTTTATAAACCGGAATTTGCCGGTGCCACATTATACTAAAAAGGAGAAAGGCGGGTGGCTAACCATCACGACAGATAAGCTGGAGTTGAAATATAAAATCAATTCAGGGAAATTTACAGATAAAAATGTGCAGATAAGATACCTGGATCCGAAGGATGCTTTCTTATGGAAACCGGGAATGAAACAAAAAAATAATTTGAAAGGTACTTCACGTACTTTGGATGCTCATGATGGCGAAACTCATATTCATTCACCGGAGGGTAATAATAAGCTCCAACTGGAAGATGGCTTGCTGGCAACGGATGGATGGACTTTTATTGACGATTCACAATCACTTTTGTTTGATGATAGCGATTGGGCGTGGGTAAAAGAACGAGAACAGAAGAACTGCCAGGACTGGTATTTTTTTGGATATGGGAAAAATTATAAATCTGTTTTGTACGATTATAGCCTTATTGCAGGTAAAGTGCCGCTTCCTCCTCGCTATGCTTTTGGGTATTGGTGGTCTCGTTTCTGGAGTTACTCCGATAATGAACTGAGGGAATTGGTTCATAATTTTGAGAAATACGACATCCCGCTGGATGTATTGGTAGTTGATATGAATTGGCATTATACGGATAGCCTTTATGTTGCTCCTAAAGACGAGTTTGGGGAAAGGGCGCATTGGACCGGGTGGACATGGAACGAGCGATTATTCCCCAATCCTAATAAATTCTTGTCATGGGTAAAGAGTAAGAACCTGCAAACAACTTTGAATCTTCATCCTGCATCTGGAATTGCTCCTTACGAGGCGCCGTATAAAGAATTTGCCCAAAAGATGAATTTTGATGTTTCGCTGAATAAGAATATCCCTTTTGAAGGTTCAAATAAGGAATTTATGAAAACCTTATTTGATGTAGTATTGCATCCGATGGAAAAGGAGGGCGTTGATTTTTGGTGGATCGATTGGCAGCAATGGATTTATGACAAGAAAATAGAGACGTTGAATAATACGTGGTGGATTAACTATGTGTTTTTCTCGAATATGGAACGAAACTCTGAAAAACGGCCGCTGATATATCATCGCTGGGGCGGATTGGGCAATCACCGTTATCAGATCGGGTTCTCGGGAGATGCTATTATCTCTTGGAAATCGTTGGCTTATCAACCGTATTTTACAAATTCTGCATCAAATGTATTGTATGGATATTGGAGCCACGATATAGGCGGGCATACATTCAGAACGGATAATGATCATAAAACAGCAGGGAATAATTACCTGGAACCGGAACTTTTTACCCGTTGGATGCAATATGGTGCTTTGAGCCCTATTTTTAGGACACACTCTACGAAAAATTCCGTTCTTAATAAGGAATTATGGAACTTCAGAGGTGAATATTTCGATGCATTACTGGCCAGTATTCATTTGAGGTATCAGTTGGTACCCTATATTTATACGATGGCAAGAAAAGACTATGACGAAGGTATATCTTTGTGCCGTCCGATGTACTACGATTATCCCCGTAATGAGAATTCATACCGCTATAAAACTCAGTATATGTTTGGTGATGATATTTTGGTAGCTCCTATCGGTGAAGCTATGGTCGATGGCAAATCTACCGTAAAGGTTTGGTTGCCGGAAGGTGACGACTGGTTTGAATGGCATACCGGAACAATGCTTTCGGGTGGGCAAGAGGTTTCCCGTGAATTCACCATAGAAGAATATCCTATTTATATCAAAGCCGGAGCTGTTATTCCAATGTATATGAATGTTAAAAATTTGTCGGTTGAACCGGAGAATAGGGTGCTTGGAGTTTTTGCCCATTCTAACGGCGGATGTTTCATCTATGAAGATGCAGGTGATAACAAAGATTACGATAAATCGTTTTCTAAAACAGAGGTGAAATCAACGTATAATGACAGAACCCAGACTCTCACTATCTACCCGCGCCAAGGTGAATATAGAGGCATGCCTGCTAATAAGAAATACACGGTCAAACTCTATGGAGTGGAAATGCCAGAAAAAGTAGTAGTCGACGGGCGTGAAATCGATTATTCATCGAATCCTCAGGAGAATACTTGGACTTATATTGGAAAAGAGTTGTCAGCGGAAATCTATCTTCTGCTGACCGATTGTAATCATGTGCAGTGTATCAATATCTTTTATAATAAACAAAAGGAAATAGATGTGAATGGAGGGCTTGTCAAACAATTCAAGGAGTGTGGGAAGTTAGTGAAAAAGATGAAATATAAAAATGCACGTTGGGAAACGACAGATATTATAGGTCTTTGCGAATCAACCAATTTGATGATACAATATGAACCTGAAAAGTTTTATGAGCATATCCAAGCGTTTAAAGAAAATATCAACGAAGCTTACAGGCAGTTGAATACACTGTTGGATGAGTGATAATTTTCCGGATCGTTCATTGTCGATATTAGGGCCTGTTTTCGTACATAGGCTTATCGGAGTAGCGAATGTTTTTCAGAGAAGTCCGGTCGTTTTTGTGCCCGCAATGAGCTCATTTCCTTAGTAAATATGACTACCTCCCAATTCGTAAAAGCATTTTAAATGAAGGAGCTATGAATGTGGTAGCATTTATTG
>CAVCAX010000029.1:10933-15870 GCA_963599995.1 Coprobacillus sp. CAG:698 | reverse complement strand
CCATTTAATATAAAATTAAAAGCTGGAAGTCTATTAGCATTTACTGGTGATGCAAATGTTCTTGAAACGGTTACACTTACAGTATTTCCTTTTTGAGCACTATTATTAAATGATCCAATAAAACCAGACCATTTGTTCCCATCTATTAATAAGCACCCCGCTGATACAGGATTTCCAGATTTTGTCAAACCTGTTAAATTATTATCTCTAGGTTTGTGGATATTTACCCCCTCCGCATATGTCCGTTCGGGATGAGCAGGGTTAGGAGTCCCCAATTCTATTTGCCCACTATTGTTAGTATCACTCATTCTTAAGGCTGTATACTGTCCTTTGTGAGAGCCAACTGTAGCATGATAAACACCTTCTGGAACAGTAGCATAATCAGAGCTGGAAGGATTTGTATTAGCATCAAATGCTTGTGTCATCCCGTCTGCTAAGTATACTGTAGCTGTAGAAGATCCCATATTAGATCTACTATCTGCATCAAAAGTTCCATTGTCAGAAAAGAAAATAGCTTGAGCATATAATCCGGATTTTAAGGTCCCATCTTTGTTATATGACTTATCTTCGTCTACCCACTCATAGCCATTATGTGTTCGGTTTCCATCATGATCCTCATCATAAGTTGGACGCCATGCCATACCGGTAGGATCAATAAACCGCATAGGGTTGTTCGCACAATACACATACGGACTCACCGAATAGTATTTCTCACACAGAGGATCTATCGAAGTAAATCTTGGAATCCTCGGATCCTGCCAACGTCCTGTAAAATCATACACATTCAGTCCGTGCATGCTCACCAGCTCCTTTCCGCCAAACATGTACGGTTGGCGTTCCTTCTCTGTGCTACGGTCAAACAGAACACCGGATGGATAATATTCAAGAGACTGATCCTGATAATATCCCTGGGAATTACGGGTGATACGGACATTGCCCAGATGATCATGTACATAATAGTAATAGGCATAATTCCGGCGGGAATCTATGCCGACATAATCGGCACTTACATACCCCTCCGGAGTTTGCACCATAAACATCCTGGGACTGCGTCCATACCAGCTACGATACATGTAATGCCCGTCCCATTCATCTGTGGAGATATCATAAGAAGCATTCCCATGATAGACGGCATCCTGGGGAACAACGATTCCTGTACTATATGTCTTATAAACCGCTTTCACCTTCCTGCCGTCGGCCAAATAACTGTTAATAATCTGATTACCATTCTGAAATTGAATGGTATCCGGCAAATTTAAGAAATTATTCCGGATGGCAACGATTCCTTGATCTAAATTCTTTGTCAGGTTGCCATTATTGTCATAATAATATTCGATGGCTGTATCTGCCAGGTCCGGATAAGTCATACTGCCAAAATCATATCCCAATGCCGGACTTATGGAAGAAACTTTCTTGATTTGATTGCCTGTGTACTGAATATTCAGCGCATCGGTCTTATTCTCACCCAACTTGCGTTCCAAATAGGTGATATTTCCCATTTTGTCATATTCGTACAATTCGGAATACGGAATACTGTTGTCCGCCTTGTCATAAGAATTGGCATTGGTCAGCCGGTTCAGACCGTCATAAAGAAACAGATAATTGTATGAATGGCCATTCTGTTCGTATTCTATTCCGGCTATGTTACCGTTATAGCAGGGTACAAAACTTGATCCGGCGCCGGTTTCGTAATGTAATCTTTGTCTGAAACTCCGGCTTTTTATGGCCGATACCCAGTTCCTTATGTTATACTCATACTGCACGGTATCCATGTCATTGTGGCGTCTTTTCTCCTGAATCCTACCCAAGTCATCATATATGGACTCGGAAAGCAGAATCCGTTCTCCTTTATTGTGGGTATGATAAGTCTTTACCGGGCGTCCGGCATTGTCATACTCATATTCATAAAGTTCCTCCTGCCCGTTGTCCCCTCTGGGATCACCGGGGGGATAGGGGTAGATACCGTAAACAGAAGAGTGTTTATATTTCACATATAACGGTTGTCCGATAAAGTTGTATTTGGTCCAGGTATAATCACTGTGTCCATACGGAAGCAGGCAGCTTCTTCTTTGTACCTCACGTCCATTGACATCATAATAATGAACGGCGAATTCGCCCTTTCCCAAATCATCCAATTGGCGGATATAACTTCCTGTCAGCAGGTCTTGTGCACTATCATGCCTTGTTCCGAATGAAATGTCTTTCACGTAATCCATGTCCCGGTACCGGAATAGCTCAAAAGAGAGGAAATCATATCTGTCATAGTAGTTCACAATCTGAACTTTCACACCATAGCCCGACAGTACGGAAGTCTCATAACCAAACAGATTATCCTTCTTGTTCAAATCGGGAGAACAGTTTTGGGTCAATGAAGCCCTGAACAGGGTCTCTTTGTATTTATCCGCTAACTGTTCCCTCGAACTCTGCGTTTGAATAAATCCGGTCACGACCACTCTTCCGAGCATATCGTACAAGGTGAAACTCCACTCATTTTTGGTGCGTTGTATTCCGTCCTGTGAAAGAACTGGGTTATCGGCCCGGTCATAGATATAATATATAGGCTGGCATCCCGGCAGTGCTTTCTCTATACACCGGTTGCGTGCATCGTACTTGTACCGGTAACCGTATAGAGACAGTTCCGGTGTATCCTGATAGGCGGGAGGAAGTACAAAGCGTAGGTTGCCGAAGTCATCATAAACATAGTAGGTGTCATAAGTCTCTCCGGCATAAGTCTGTCGTGTCAGGACAGTCTGCCCCAGCACGTTTACAAAAGAATACGACGGATTACCATCCTCATCGGTCACTTTGTTGACATACAGTGAGCCTCCGGAATGGTTACCGCTTTGCACCAACATCTCCGAATTATTCAATTTGTATAATTTGCAGACAAATGGTCCGGTAGCGGTATTGGTCAGATAATCGGTCGATACAGGATGGTTATCCCATGAATTACCGGATCCATACTGCTTAATGACACGGTTCAGAGGAGAGGCTTCATAAACGGATTCGCTGAAAGTTCTCGAATCACCGCCATAAGTAGCGGAAATCTTCTTTTTTATCTCTTCCGGAGATAGATACTCCAGGGAATTCACATACGGTAGCCAGTTTTTTGATTCACGCCCTAAGGCATCGTATTCCTGAAGGGTGGATAGGTTGGTACCGGAGGGAGTGATGTTCTTCTGTACATTCAGATACGGACGTCCTAACCCGTCATAGTATTGAACCGTCTCCAGGTATTTGGAAGCATTCTCATCCAGCATCACACGGGTACGGATGTAGTTCTGGTTGCTATCTTGGGAAGAAACATGCCCCCAATCCGATATGAACAAGACGAGCAATATATAGAAATGTTTCATAAATTGTTATTTTTAAAAGATTACCGGTTATTGTTTCAATATTTTTTCGCCATATATTTTATCCCCGACGGCTATACGCAGTAAGTATTCCGCCGAAGGCAGTTCACCCAATGGGAGTTGTTCCCGATAACTCCCTGCACTTTGACAGGCCTTTTTTATAGCAGAATACCTGCGTCCTTGAATGTCGTATAGTTCCACGCTCACGTCAGAATCAGTCTTTAGGGTGTAGTTCAAAGACACCTCTTGTCCGTCCGAATAGCAGACATAACGGATAAATTCGTCTTCGTATCTGTGCCTGTTGCTCCCTTTTGCCGAGTTATCTGTCCGGAAAACCTTGGGCTGATCGTCAGTTTCTTTTCTGTCACGTTTTCCCTGATTTTCCGGGTCACCGTCCAGCCCATAATACTGTTCTTGGGGTGGATAGTAGAATGAAGTGGAGAAATGGATGGATTTTTTTCCGGATTTGCAGATGGCACTGTGTATGCTTTCAAAAACCGGATAGCGGTACCCTTCTGCATACCAACGCCAAGTATCGATCTGAAAATAGGAGGAATCGTTGTCCAAGTAACGGCTCACGCTGTCATGATAGCATACCGGACCGGTAATGGTATCCGGACCGGCCACAGCATGAACCGGTCCGGGGCCCATTTGTTCGAAGACAAGCTTACAAGTGTGAACACGTAATACATGACGTAACGTGTCCCCTTCGGGAAGAATCATCAGACCGGTGGCATCCGCTGTGACTGTGGACTTACCGCAAATATCAATCCCTAACCGATTGCAATAATTCCCTTTTCCACCGAAACAGGTGGTAAGGCTGCGCCCATAAGAGAATGGAAATACCAGTAAAGGTTCCGGTATCCTGTATTCAATCCGCGTAGTTGAGTTCTCATAACCAATGGTAGATAGGGTATCATCAACCAATTGATACCGGTACATGGTCCGGTGTTCGATACCGATAATGGTATCTGAACCGGGATGCGGAGAGGTGTAACTGAGTTCGTAGTTTACGTTTTTGTTTTCCAGTTCACTGAAATCCCAGACCATTCCTGTTCCTTTTTCACCTGGAGATTTATACGCTACTTCCTGCTTGTCAAGATGGTCGCCCGGACGGGGAAGATGGGTGGTACGTTCCAAAGAATATTGTGAAAACATCTGAACAGGAGTTGTTACAGCCAGCATAAAGAACAGAAATAATTTCATTATTTATATCTTTTAAAAGTGAGTAATTCAAGAATAACTCAATGAGACATATAGTTATATTCATACATAGATTCAATACGGCCTGTATGATCTCTCTTTTCGACAAGCCGTCCTGCTGCATCATAATGGAAGTTTGTAACCTTACCATTTGGAGAAGTCACGGAGAGAACTCCCACTAAAGGAGAATAGGTGTATAAATAAACCTGTATGTCTGGATAAGAACGGCGTAAAACGCTTATAAATGAAAAATCGGGAGAAGAAGTGAAAGAGAAACTCTCCGGACGTATGATATTCCAGACAGCATTCATGTCTGTCTCCGGAATATTACGTATCTCCGCTACCAGATACCTGCAATTGTATCCCCATAAACGTATCGTA
>CAVCAX010000029.1:8610-10923 GCA_963599995.1 Coprobacillus sp. CAG:698 | reverse complement strand
CCCAAACTGTCATAATATGGATAAGTTGTCATAAATTGATAAGGTTCATTTCTAAAAGACTGCATAATGGAATCTTTCACAGGTAAACTTCCGTGCATACGATAAGTGGTACGAGAAGAAGTAAGTTGTAAAGCATTACGAAAAACGGTTTCTTCAACCGGCTTGTTAATCATATTGGCTGCCGTCATGCGATTATAAATATTCGAAATATTCAAAGAGGTTCGTTCATTGGGATAAGCATAAGTATGCTTCAAGATAGAGCCGTCACTACAATAATCTTTTTGTTCCACCAATTGATTCAATCTGTTATACTTGTATCTTTTCGACTGAAGAACAGAACCTTGCGGGGCAAATGTTCGTTCTATAATTGCCTGCAAAGGATATGATTTCAGGTATATTTTTTTTGCTAAAGCTCCTCCTTCCATTGATCGAAAAGAAACTATATAATTACTCGGATCGAAAGGTATTCTGTCAAGATCCGGATCCAAAGGAAGCATTTCATCATTCGCTCCAATATCAGAATAGAAATAAGATTTGCGTTTGGATAGAGAACCATTTTTCTGGAAGAAACTTTTAGATAGAAGACGGCCTCTTTCTTGCGAAGCACTGGTGACACGATTTACATTACATGAAACCAAACTAAGTTCACTGGCTTTCGTATTTTGTTTTAAAAATACATCTGGCTTATCCGGATTGCTCTTGTAATCGGAATAAACATAGTAGATAAAGGAACCGTCATCAAAACACTCTTTGACATTCGAATATCCGACATGCTGATCTTCAATATTGTAATTTTTATACCAAATATCAGTAACCAAATGTATTTGGTTTCCTCTGTTGTCTATCAAATAAGGAGGGTATTGGCATAGAATACCACTTTTCCTGTTTGATTGGTCTTCGTATTTGAATGTACGACACTCCTTTTTTTGTGTCTTTCCATCCATATTACAGATTTGGAGGATTCGAAAGCCACCAGCCACTCCTTCTTTTTCCACTAACATAGGGGCAAAACTATTGATGTAAACACGAGTCTCTACACGCTCTCTGTAAGAATGTGATTCATAAAGAAATTCCGAGTGACCTCCTGTTGGGTAAATTATCTTTTTAAGTAGTCCGTTATTTAGGGGAGTAGCACGACTCCAATATCCCCAAAAATCAACATCTTTTGTGTCCGGTTCCGGATATGTCGTGTGGTTATACTCCATTCGATAGATTCCACCACCAGGTAGATGAACGCTTTTCAAAAATCGAAGGTGCTTCCTGTTGTCATACTCGAACACGTATTTATATATTTCCTTTGAATCTTGTTTCACCGACAAAGAGGATAACTGGAAAGAAAGATAATTATAGTCTGCAAAACCCAGATAAAATTTCCGGCAAGTTTCTCTCGATAGTGAGAATTCAACGCTCACTCCTGTGTCCGGAATGGTAATGGAAGTAGGATATACCCCTTTGATTGCAGAATAGGTACGTTTATCCCAAGGAGTGTTATCATTGGATGAAGAGGCCTGCCAGTATGGAGAATCGATTCGGTCGACAAACTCGGAAGCATAATTAAAATTCATGACGCGTCCGTTGGGAGCTTGAATTTTAACCAGATGCCATGCCATTATGACCGAGCATTTATCTTTTACAGGCGTATTATATCCCGGTTTTACATTATTGCGGTATTCCAATGCTGATAAGTTACCACCAAAAGAATAGATATAACCATTTCCATCTGTTATCTTTATGACGGAGTTGCGAGGATATTGATTTTCGACATGTTGTACGGAAAGTCCCGATATATCAATTTTCAACTCCGGATCAGTACTTTGTATATGTCCGTCATTATCTATCATAAAATGACCGGTCGCATTCGGAAAACGAAAAAGAAAAAGATCTGGCTGGGCATCATAATAATATCCTCCGGAAGTCATTGGTAAATAACAGTAATAAGAGTCACATCTCACAATGGAAGGATCAAATGTAAGCAGTTGTTTAGCTGTAAATTTTCTTTCTTGGGATGCAATCCAAAAGCCTCTTTCCGTATTGTATTCGATGTCGGAGGCTGAATCATAGCCATTATAACCATTTGCATCATCCGGTGCACCATATATTTCACGTGTAATCACTCCGCCAAAATTCAATACCCAGTCAAGTCCTGCCAATCCGGAGTGTTTGGCGGGTTTCAGTCCGTCTGAAGCATAACTGAGAGATAACGGCATGGGGAAATCCGGGTCTTGAAGTGTATAGAGAGGAATCTCTACATTGGCTTTTCCGGAAAAGTAAGAGACTGGCGTCAATCCATATCGGATGAAATCGGCTGGTTGC
>CAVCAX010000029.1:7984-8600 GCA_963599995.1 Coprobacillus sp. CAG:698 | reverse complement strand
TGCGAAGTGATTTTGCCAAAACTATCTTGTCCGAAGCTATAAAAAACGTTAGATAGCAAGAGATACAAACTGCAAATAATTAACCTCATAATTAAAATAATAGTTCGTTAAAAATCAGCCAAACCTAAACAGTTTTGATAGTGAATAGAATGACTTTTTTGATATATAATAATTATACAATCGAGGATAAAGAGTTACTAATCAAGTATACATAATTGAAGCTATAAAGGTGAAAATACATGGGTGGACTTCATTCGAAAAAGTAGGATGGCCTTTTTACAAAATGTCAATATGCTATTTTAGTGTCTGTATAATCCTCTTATTGAAGTCAGAGATAGAACTGACACAGAAAATCTTCTGCATTTTCATATTGGGCGTTTTAAAAAGATATTGATGTACTCGATTGGCTGCTGTTGTGATTGTTAATCCTGTGTTTTGCTTGCAGTTTGTCTTGAAAATGGGTATATACTATACTTCGTTCTATTTTGAAACAGTTCAGTTTCTGCCTGCTGTTAGCGTAAAAGTCGGATTTAGCAGGAGAATTTTATTTTTCTCGTAGAGATTCTTATAGTTCCTCGTAGAGGAACGACTCGTTCCTCTACGAGAAACTGAGCGT
>CAVCAX010000029.1:5091-7864 GCA_963599995.1 Coprobacillus sp. CAG:698 | reverse complement strand
ATAGCTTTTTGCTGAACAGCATAATGCCGGCTTTGCTTTAAAATGAATGGCTTTGTACGGTGAAGGAGTGTTGGCTTATGTGTCGTATTCCTATTAAAAATCAAATAGCTGATTGATTCAGTCAAAACCAATATCTGGTATTGATTAATAGTCGGTACTTTTGCCCCCAGTATTCCTGTGTCCGATAACGGAACAGCCTTCCTGTTAAACCTGAATTAATTAATCACATATATATATTAATAATCTATGAGAAACTTACACCAAAAACTCTGCTTGTTAGCACTTCTGTTAATAGGCTGTTCTCTAAGTATTTTTGCTCAGAACAAAACAATTACCGGTACGGTGCGCGATGCGATGGACGTGGTGATTGGTGCTTCTGTAACAGTGAAAGGTGACAACTCCATCGGTACGATTACCGACATGGATGGTCGGTTTACGCTTTCCGTTCCTGCTTCGGCCAAGGAGCTGAAGATTTCCTTTATCGGTTATGAAGATCAAATGCAGTCCATTGGCAACAAAACGCATTTTGATATTACTTTGAAAGAATCCAGTGTGATGCTGGATGAAGTGGTTGCTATCGGTTATGCAAAAGTGAAACGTAAAGACCTGACAGGCTCTTCCGTGTCGGTCAGTGCCAATGATCTGAGGATGTCTCCGGTTACGACCGCTGCCCAGGCACTGCAAGGCAAGGCTGCCGGTGTGAGCGTTGTACAGCAGAGTGGCGCTCCGGGTGCAGAAATTAATATTACCGTACGTGGCGGTACTTCTATCACACAAGGCACGACACCTCTTTATATTGTCGACGGCTTCCAGATGGACAATGGCTTGCAGAATGTGGATATCAATGACATTGAGAGCATTGATGTCATGAAAGATGCCTCTGCAACGGCTATCTATGGCGCCCGCGGATCGAACGGGGTGATTTTGATTACTACAAAGTCGGCCAAGGCGGGTAAGACGGAAGTCTCTTATAATGGTTTCGTCAGTTTCGACAGGTTGGGTAAGAAGCTGGATGTTCTGGGAGTAGAGGACTATGTGAAGTATCAGTATGAGTTTCAAGCATTGCGTGGAAGTTACAGCGATTTTGTCGGCTTCTTCGGCGGTGATTTGAATGCTTCCGATTTCTATACCGGAGCTTACTCCCGCATCACCGATGAATATGGCAACCGCGCAGCCATCGACTGGCAGGATCTGGTATTCGGTGATACGGGTGTCACGCAGAACCATAACGTCAACATCAATGGCGGTACGGAAAAGACCCGTTATATGTTGAGTTATAACTATACGGGCGAAGACGGTGTCATGACCAAACATGGATACCAGAAAAACAGCGTTCGTGCTAAAATCAATCATGAACTTTGGAAAGGCGTACGCTTTGACTTCTCTTCCAGCTTGCAAATGACGAAAGTAGAAGGTGGGGGATCGTTGGGAGGAAAACTGAAACAGACCATCCTGCAGCCGGTTACCGGTGGCAATAAATGGACTGACGACGAGATGATCAATCAAGATCTCAGCAATAAAATCGGTGATATGATGGGAGATGCCAGCTATGACGCACCCAATCCGATGCTGGATAACCTGGCTGTGACGCAGGAGAAATATACACGGATGGCTACGGTGAATGCCGGTTTGGAGATTGACCTGATGAAGAATCTGACTTTCCGTACGGCTGCCGGCTATATGTGGAGACAGGTTCGTGAGGACTATTGGGATGATGGTACCACCCAGCAGGCCAAGGCCAATAAGAGCCCTTATGGTTATGGCAAGCGTGATAACGATGAGAAATACTCCTGGCAGGTGACCAACACCTTGAATTATACATTCAAAGTGAAAGAAAAACATAGCTTTAGTGTGCTGTTGGGGCAAGAGACTTTTTATACCGAAACGATGAAACTGGATAACGAATACCGCGAGTTCTCCGATGGTAACTTCGGACTGAATGACGTGAGTATGGGCAAGCCTTATACTTGGAAGTCTGACACAGATAGAGAGGGCATGGTGTCTGTTTTCGGCCGTTTATCCTATAATTTCAATGAACGGTATCTGTTTACCGGTACGGTTCGTGCCGACGGCTCCTCAAAGTTTGCAAAAGGCAACCAATGGGGTTGTTTCCCATCGGCTTCGGTGGCATGGCGCATCTCGGAGGAGGCTTTCGTGAAGGACAATATAGACTTCTTCCAGAACTTGAAGTTACGTGTCGGTTACGGTACGGCCGGTAACAATAATATTACCAGTAACATGTATGCCACCGGTTACGGCTCCGGGCATTACGGATATAATGGCAGTGATTACATTACCTATAAGCCGGGGGATACATTGGGAAATCCTGACCTGAAATGGGAGAAAACGACCACTGCGAATGTCGGACTGGACGTTTCTGTATTCAACAGTCGTTTGAATGTATCTGTTGACTGGTATAACAACGAATCTGCCAATCTTTTGATTAAGAATAAGATACCTACCTCTACCGGTTACTCTACCCAATTTCAGAATTTGGGCTCGATCCGCAACCGAGGTGTGGAAATTGTGTTGAACTCAACCAATATCCAAACCAAAAATTTCACTTGGAGCACAGACTTTAATATTGCTTTCAACCGTTCGAAGGTGCTCGACCTCTATGGGAATGACCAAAGTCATTTCATTCAGGATTACGAGAGTCGTATGGGCTTTAAAATTGAAGTCGGAAAGTCTTTGGGGCAATATTACGGACTCCTTTATGACGGAATCTATACGACCGATGATTTCTCGCAGAATGAGGATGGAACCTATACGC
>CAVCAX010000029.1:2515-5081 GCA_963599995.1 Coprobacillus sp. CAG:698 | reverse complement strand
CCTATACGCTGAATCCGGGTATTCCTTACTTGAAAGGCAGTGTGCGCAGCAAAGTGAAACCGGGTGATGTAAAATATAATGATGTGTCCGGTGAAACGGATAAAGATGGCAATCCGGTATATTCTGTCAATGACCGTACCGTGATCGGTAATGCCTCCCCTAAATTCACAGGGGGTATGAACAATACTTTCAGATACAAAGGGTTCGACTTGGCCGTGTTTATGAATTTTGTGGTTGGCAATGATGTGTTTAACATGAGTACACAACGTTTCGTAGGTCCTTATAAGGCCAACCAGAATACGATTTCGGATATGAAGAACCGCTTTACCCTGATAGATCCGCAAACCGGTAAGGAAAGTACGGACCTCGCCCGTCTGGCCGAGTTGAACCCGGGACAGTTCGGCAGCTCCACTATATGGAATATTTCGAGCAACAACAAGAATGCCATCAGCGACAACAGCAGCTATTATTTGGAAGACGGCTCTTACCTGCGTTTCAGTACCGTCACCTTGGGATACTCCTTCCCGAAAACTTGGTTGCAGAAGGCCAAAATCAGCCATGCGCGTATTTATTGCACACTGAACAATATCTGTACCATCACCGGCTATAGCGGTTACGATCCGGAAGTGTCGGCAAGCGGCAGTGCATTGACTCCGGGCATCGATAACTCTTCTTATCCCCGTTCCAAGAGTTGGGTATTGGGAGTAAACTTAACATTTTAAATAAAAGGCAATATGAAAAAGATAGTAAATATATTAGGTATGGTGGCTGCCTTGTCGGCTTTTACCTCTTGCGAGGATTGGTTGAGCATGCCATCCGAGTCGAAAGCGGACAGCTCTTCTGTTTTTGAGAGCATCAGTCGGGCAGAAATGGCTGTAGTAGGTGCTTATTCTTATCTTCATTCTCAGGAATTGAACTATCAGTTACTGATGGGTACGGACGAATCGAGTTCTACGGAAGCGAATTCCAAATATTATATGTCCAACTATGACTATACCAATGTCACCGGCTTGATAAGCAAGACCTATACCAATATGTACAAGGCAATCGAGTATGAGAATGTATGTATCAAGAACATCCCCGCAATGTCTGCTTCCACCGATGCCGACAGGAAAAAGTTGGATGCCTTGCTGGGTGAGGCTTTGGCGGTACGCGCCTTTGCTTATTGGAATATCGTTCGGTTTTATGGCGATGTGCCCTATACCGATGTTCCGACTACCGACTTGACGACATTCTCTTCGTCACGCGTCAGCCGCGATTTGATTTGGGACCGTTGCGTTGCCGATTTACAGCGTGCAGTAGAATTACTGCCTTGGAAGAGCGAAGGCATGGTGGCTACGGGCGAACGCTTCACGAAAAATTCAGCTTATGGCATTCTGGCCCGTGTGGCTTTGTATGCTGCCGGCTATTCGTTGCGCTGGGATTTGAATACGGTGCCTTATGATGCAAATACCGTGAAGATAGCCAAGCGTGATGATCCGGCCCGTGTCAGAGAACTGCTGGAGATTGCCGCAAATGCCTGTAAGAACGTTATCGGAAAAGGTGAAAACCGGCTGTTGGACGAGTATGACCAGGTATTCCGCGATTTGGCCTTGAAGCAGTACAACGATGAAACGATGCTTGAATATGGCTGGTACGGACCGAATTCGGAAGATGTACGTACGGGGTATACGAACGGTATCCCTACCAGCGGCACCTCTGCTATTTTTGGAAAAGGCGGTGCACAGATGGTGACCATGCCGACTCTTTACTTTGATTACAACGAAGGCGACCGGCGTCGTGATGTATCTGTATGCAATTATGGAATCGTTGCGCCCGACACCTTGCGCATGAGCACTTATTTGGGAGCTTGTCTGGGCAAATACCGCATCGACTGGAAAAAAGACAGAGGCACTTCGGACAGCAAGCGTGACATTAACTTCCCGCTACTGCGTTATTCTGACATCTTGTTGATGTATGCCGAGGCTTTGAACGAACTCAACAACGGGCCTACTACGGAAGCGGTAGATGCATTGAAGCAGGTGCGTTTGCGCGCATTCGGCAAAGATGAAAGTAAAATCGGTGCAATCCCGTCCGATTATGAGGGGTTCAAGAAGGCCATCATCCTCGAACGTAAGCTGGAATTGTCGAACGAGGGTCTCCGGAAAACCGACCTGACCCGTTGGGGGATTCTGGTTGAGCATCTTACGGCAGAGAAGGAAAGGCTTTATCGGTTGGCCCGCAGAGAGGGGGAATATGCAGATGTGGATGTATACCGTGCTTATAAGAAGGTGACGGCTTCGCTCCCGAATGAATATATATCGGTTCCTTATATGCCAATGAGTAAAGAGGCTGTCGGGACACTCGATTTGTCATTGGAAGAAGATTCCGTATTGAATAGGTTGAACAACTCGGGTCAAGGCCATCTGGTCAGGACTTTCTATGAAGAAAAGGGCAGTGGCAAGGTTTACATTACTCGGAAATCTGTGCCGGAAGGGGCTGATGTGACAGAGGAGGAGTATGTTATCCTGAATATGTTCGGTTGTCATTCGGTGAAGCAGAAAGGTCGTCTCTCTGTGGATAAGGT
>CAVCAX010000029.1:0-2505 GCA_963599995.1 Coprobacillus sp. CAG:698 | reverse complement strand
ATAAGAATACCTGGATTGAAGAGATGTTTTACGGCTTGAAAAAGAATATGGTGGAGATCATTCCATTCAATACCACCAGTATCATTGATGTGAACCCCGGACTTGCCGGACAGCAGCACCCGTGTTATCAGTAAGGGGCGATTTCCAAACTTGATGAGGCTGTGTTAAAATGTACAGAATTCAGAAATCGAGGGTGTCATAATGCCCAAATAGAAAGAATCACCCCTGCCACAAATACTTGTAGCAGGGGTGAATTCTTTGAAAAGGACATTTTGACACATTCTCATTTTGGGGGCTTTTATTTTTGGGGAACCTTTGTTCTTCGATATTCCGTTAATCAGAAGTACAAGACATAGTTGCGTAAATAATTCAAAAGTACCCAGAACATCATCATCATAGCCAATAGAAACAAAACGATAACACCGATTGCCAATGCAATCCAATGCTGTGAATGGTCGTCCGAATGTTCCTTGTGCCCGTCATTGAATTTATATACGGTGCGTACGGTTTGCGCTCCGGCCAACAAACCGAACACTCCGGCAAAAATACCATTGTGAAGATTGCCGCCACCACGAAGTGCGCGCTTGTCGATAAGAAATTGGGGAGTTCTGCTTGCAACGATATATAAACCGGTAGCCGCCAAAGTAGAAATCATCATGCCGGCTCCCATCATCCAATACATTAAGATACCTACGATGACACCTAACCAGATCAATTTCTTCGAACCGTCGAAATGGCGTTCTTCGCCACTGTTAATCACGTCTGTCAATGCATTCAGGCGCTCTATTACATCGGCATCGGTGGGGTACATTTCGATAACCCGGTCTAATAAGGCAGCAGAACGCTTGATCTGTTTCATCTTTGTCGGTTTTCTGAACTCGTCATCCTCTGTTTTCTCGACCACGGGCCAGATTTTGAATGCTTCATCCATCAATCTCCAGGCTTCCTCTATCTCTTCATCCGCCATCTCTTCCGGCATTCCGGCCGTTGTACGTCTGTTAGCCATCTCCTCTACAGTAAAGACTTCTTTATAACGGGCGCCTTTGTACCACACATAGCCCATGTGCCCCACAATAAATAAAGCAATACCGGCACCCAATACCATTTGGAGAATCGCCAATATCTTTTGTCCCAAAGGTATTCCGTCATCGTTAACTGCATCGGCAATTGCCGCCTCACCACTTCCGTCTTTCACAAGGGTTATGTCTTCTTTGTTTGCTCCCTGCCAATCACCGGCAAATGGCTCTCCCTGAGCAGACACACTGATAGTAACAAGCATCATTACAATGCCCAACAAATACTTTTTGATGTTTTCCATATTAAAATAAGAATTAATGATTAAATAAAAAATTAATAGTAAAAACCGACCTTTATTGTCAGAGCCGGTTCTATTTGGTTAAAAAATAAGATAAATTCAGTTCAGTATTTCAGCACCTTGGCAGCCACTGTCTTAAACTGCGGCATGGCAAGGCCGATGGAGGCCCCGATATAAGTAGGATCACAAATGATGTATTTCTTTCCATTCACAGTGACATAATCTCCGTCTACGTTTCCATCGAAGCAGACGGCGGTAGCCACATGGTTGGGATACTGTAACAAGACCACGTCCAGCCCCATGAGTGTGCGGACCAGATAGAAATACAATACCGCACGGTCTTCACAATCGGAGTAAGGATAATAGAACAGTTCATCCACGAAGAAAGGTTTTTCATAACCGAACTGTTCCCCATCTGTCTTGTAATCAAAGGCCGTTTGCACAAAGTTGATCAGTATATCGGCTGCTTCCGACTGCTGTTTTCCCTGTATGGCTGCCTGCAATGGCGGCAGTATTGTCTGTTGCACCTCCCGGCTTACGGGAGCGCCCACATACACAGAGAAGTCACATTGCGGATAATCCTTATAAAAAGAGATGATTCCCGAATTGACCGTCGAGTTGACTTTGACAGACGGGTATGCTTTGGCTTGCAATGTTTTTTCCGTATTTGTTCCTGAAAACAGTTGAGGCGCACTGATATTCATGTTTATCAGATGGTTTGCATTGGCAAAATCACGGTTATAGGTGTAGATGGAGCCGCTTTTGCTCTTAAAAGCATCAAACCGGTAATAAGTCGTTCCGTTCAGCGTGATGAAACTGTTTGCATAAATCATATTGTCTGAAGCATAGAATAAGGCAAGACGGTCATCGATACGCGTCACTTTCACTTTGTATCCCGATTGGGAAAGGATGAACATCTGCAGCAGAACGGCTTCATTGGAATGAGTATTTCCGCATAATTCGGTGGCAACTTTTTTCGTTAACAGCAGATAAGCGTAATCGTTCAGGCTGTATTCTTTCCTGATAGCCAGACAGTCGTCTGTCAAGGGCTGGTAGTGACTGCGTGAAAGCGTTTCCCATCCGGCTGAAATGTCTTTTTCGGTGATTCCTTTTAAGTTGAGCCGTTTTTTTAAGGACGCATCAACACTGCAATGCTTGCCATAGAAAGAGAATGCTACACCGGAAAACGG
>CAVCAX010000028.1:0-9605 GCA_963599995.1 Coprobacillus sp. CAG:698 | reverse complement strand
TTTCTGTACGTTAGGTCAGATGTTTGCCGCCAGCTTCTTTCAGATTCCACCTCGCGGTGGACACCCTTGCTATTGGCTATACGATTCCCGCTATTAGGGCTCGTTAGGGACTTGCACCCATTAGAATAAACTCATGCCGAGCATACCTAAAAAAATCCCCTCCGCCACATCTGTAGCAGAGGGGATTTTACTGATAAGAGCGTCTTGACACACTTTAATCTTTCTTTTTACTCAGCCTTTGAAATACGGGCAGCCCATCCCCCACCCGGTGCGAGTCGGACAATAACCTCATTCTTCTCCAAGATACCGGACGTCTTCCGATAGTCTTGAGCCGCCCGATGGGCATTTATTCCATCACTGAATATCTCGAATTGTTTTCCGATGCAATCATCCGGCAATTTCACCGTCAGTTCACGGGCATCCCAATTGCCCAATGCCCCGATGTACCAATCATCACCTTTGCGCCGGGCCACGACAATGTATTCGCCGACTTTGCCATCAAGCACCCGGGTATCCTCCCAAACGGTAGGAATCTGTGATATAAAACGGATGCATTCCTGTTCGCGCATATAATTGGACGGAGAGTCACAAAGCATGTTAAGCGGAGAATCGAATACGACATATTCCGCAAGCTGATGACAACGGGTTCCCTGGCTCATCGGATTACTCCTGTTCGGGAAATATCCGCCTTTGACACTATTGCGCATCGCTCCCTGTGTATAGTCCATCGGACCGGCCACCATACGGATGTATGGCAATAAGACATCGTAAGAAACCATATCGACATCAGGTTTAGACCATTTCAGCTGTTCAAGACCGAATACCGCTTCATAATTGATCACATTGGGATACGTACGCTGTATGCCCGTAGGTTTGGCACAGCCGTGAAAATCGACCAGCATTTTATGAGCAGCACATACTTTAGCCGTACGGTACATAAAAGCAATCATCTCCTGATCATCACGATTCAGAAAATCTATCTTAAAACCTTTGACACCCATATCGGCATAATACGATACGACCTTTTCCAGATTCAGTTCCATTGCCAGATAACCTGCCCACAAAATAATATCAACTCCCTTTTTCTTGCCATACCCGACTATTTCCTGCAGGTCGATTTCCGGAACGACATCAAAAAGATCACATTTCCCCTTGGTAGCCCATCCCTCATCGAGAATAACATACTCTATGCCGTTTTCGGAAGCAAAGTCGATGTAGTATTTATAGGTCTCCGTATTAATACCGGCTTTGAAGTCTACTCCATAAAGCCCCCAATCATTCCACCAGTCCCAGGCTACCTTTCCCGGCTTGATCCATGAGCGGTCGGCAATGCGTGACGGAGCCGCCAACCGATATACCATATCATTTTCCGTCAGCTCACCGTCACGACGTGTAACGATGAAAGTCCGCCACGGGAAAGTCCGCGGTGCATCAATCCTCGCAATATAAGGATAGCGTGAAGTCACCAGATGCTCCAGATCATTGTGTCCGCCCTGCTCCACACTCTTCGGGTAGGGTGCAAAGACTCCCTGCAACTGGGGGTTGTTACTATCCGTATTCAAATACATCCCGGGATAATCTTCAACATCGGCTTCGGCAATACACAATTTCTCGCCATGCTCCAAATTGACAAGTATCGGCGTAAACAACAGATTGTTGACATCGAAATCCTGTAGCGGAAGATAGGTATAGAGATTTTGCATATCATTCCAGAACTGCTGTTCACGGGTGGCGTTCTTCCGTTTCTTACGGTCGCGCACATACGGCGCCCACGTTTCAAAGTTCTGAGACAACCGATACAATGCCTTCTCATTTTTCACTGTGCGCTCTCCCGAAAGCGAAGATATAAAGCGATAGGCCAGTCCGTCATCATACATCCGGAACTCAATGCTGAAACCGGCGGTCGTGTTCAATACCAACCGGTTATACTTATCCCGAACCTGCGACTTCTTATACAGCGGAGAAGAAATCGTCTCATCGACCACCGAACGTTGTGCTTTTCTTACCTTCATACCGGTCCCCCAAACCGTACCGTCCGTCCACTCCATAGCAATGGTGGACGGTGCCAGTATCGGTTGACGTTCGTCGGAAAGAGTGAACGTGAGACTATCACCGACATTTATTTCACTTATAAGCTTCCCATCTGGAGAAACCAACTTATACTCGGCAGCATCGACCGTTGCAACAGTGAAAGCCGCCATAAACATCCAAAGAATTTTCTTATATTTCATTTTTTAATCAATAAGTAAATGTACCAATGATAGGATAATGATCAGATATCCACCTTACCCCGTAAATCGGTTTATCAATCGTTTCAAACACCCATGGGTGAGCATTGCGATAAAAAATATGATCCAGATTCTTGCCTCTTACCAAAGGAGAGACACGTCCGAAGCCATTAAAGCTGGAATGGTCATCCGTTTGGACAGCATCTTCCCTGGCAGAAGCAAACCAATGGTAGAATGGAGTCAGACTCTCACGCCGCGGATCACCGGGATTGTAGGAAGCATTCATATCACCGGTCACAAACACAGTCGCCTCCTCACCTGCGATGGCTTTCATCTGATCGTTAATCAATGCAGCACACCGGGCACGTACCTCCGTATCAACGGGCTCCTTTTTATAGGGCAGATGGGTGGTGACAATATAAAAGTCTTTCCGGCTTTTCTTATCTCTGAGTTGCAACCACAAGGCAGCCCGATAATGCCGGTCTGTCGAGTTCCACGGCTGAGACGGTACCTCCGGAGTAGCACTCAACCAAAAATGTCCCGAACGCACCACTGAATATTTCTCGCGGAGATACAATAACAAGACTCCTCCTGTCTGGGAATCGGGCAGTGTGTCGTTCGCTTCTATACGATAATGCCCATAATCCGGCAACATATCAAAGATTTGTTGCCACATCACGTTGCGGGCTTCCTGCAGCCCCACCACGTCAGGACGATACTGCGCCATCATACGGGCACATGGTTCCCGACGTTGATCCCATGCCGTATCCAAAGAATCGTTCGGATTGTTGAAACGGATATTGAATGACATCACCTTTACAGAATCCGACACGACAACATCGTCATGACAATCCTGGGCGACAGCCCAAGAAAAGCCCAGCAATAAAATACCGGACAAAAAAATGCTTTTCTTCATAATATATATCTTTAAAATTGTACTATGAAGACATATCAAAAGGCACTGAATACGTAACCGGAAGCGCAAAGCCGGCACTGTTTTAGAAAACATTAACACGCTTTTCTGAAGAGTTCAAGCCGTCCGAAAACACAATATTCAAAACAAATGAAAATACCGACTACGTAAATGCATCGTGTTATGTGTTCCTTAAACGAGTATTCCTTTAATTTTAATATCGACAACAATGAAAAAAAGAAAGTTGGGATTGTTTCCTAAGGTACTGATTGCGATAACCATCGGTTCGCTATTGGGGCTTGTGGCTCCGGATGTTATGATCAGAATATTTAAAACCTTCAATGTATTCTTTGCACAGATTCTCAAGTTCATCGTACCTCTGCTCGTATTAGGTTTGGTGACTCCTTCCGTAGCCAATCTGGGACGCGGAGCGGGAAAAATGCTGCTAAGCGTTCTTGTCATTTCCTACCTATCGACTATATGTGCAGGCTTTTTTGCATACGGTTGCGCTTCAAACCTGCTTCCCCATTATCTGAGTGTCGGTGAAATTTCCACCACAGCATTGGAAGGAAAAGTATTCGAACCCTATTTCAATCTTAAAATTCCTCCGATCTGCGATATATTGACGGCTCTCCTCCTGTCATTCATGCTCGGTGTCGGCATTATTTTCACCCAAGCTCCCGGACTGAAGAAAGCCTTTGATGAATTCGGTGAAATTATAAAACTCACGATAGAACATGCCATCATTCCTCTCTTGCCATTTTACATCTTCACAATGATATGTGAGATGAGTGCTTCCGGTCATCTGTCAACACTTATGGGAACAGGTGTTAAAGTCATAGCGACCGGTGTCATCCTATCCATCTGCTATCTCATTATCCAATATATCATAGCCGGACTGGTGGCTAAAAAGAATCCCTTCAAATGCCTATGGAATATTATTCCGGCATATCTGACAGGATTCTCAATCTGTTCCAGTTCGGCCGTTATTCCTGTCACTTTGGAGTGTGCCATGAAGAATGGCGCCACCAAAGAGATCGCCAACTTCACCGTCCCGCTCTGTTCGACGGTCCACATGTGCGGATCGACGATCAAGCTTGTCACCACATCGGTTGCTGTGATATACCTGAGCGGAATGGATATCAGTTTTGCCCTCTTTGCCAATTTCATTCTTTTACAAGGAATTTCTGCCGTAGCCGCTCCCGGAGTAATGGGAGGCGTTTTGATGGCATCGATCGGATTGCTGGAATCTGTTCTCGGCTTTTCACCGGAACAGAGTGCCCTGATGATGACCATATACCTGGCTCTCGATGGTTATGGTCCGGCATGTAACGTAAGCGGAGACGGTGCCATCACCCTCATCATCGACCGTATCTTCGGTAAGAAATATGCATCCGCACAACAATAATACCTGTCGGGATTACGTAATCATATCATGTAATGTGTTCTTTTAGAAGAAAGAATAATCAGAAAATATATGGAGAAAGAAAGTATAAAGATGTTTTTCGAGAATCAGTCCACATCCCCTGATTCCGAGAAAATAGAACAATGGTACATAGACAATATCAACAATGCCGAAATGGATACCATCCTTTTAGAGCTATTGAAGGAGTGTACCCGTCAAGAGGATAAGCAAAAAGCCCGCCGCGCATTCAACCGTACGTGCCAGCGTATAGGTATCCGAACACCCGAAGCCGCCAGAAGAAGGCTGATATACCGCTGGGTATCGGGAATAGCAGCTACCGTACTGATATGCGGCTTTCTATTGGGCACCTATTTATGGAATTCCCGGTTCGGGGGGATCGATCTGGAAAGAGTATATGCATCGGCAGGCAACTCGAAGATGGTGACACTTCCCGATTCTACCAAGATCTACCTCAAGCCTGCAAGTACTCTTTTTTATGAGGCCAAAGACTTTACCCGTAACCGGAAAGTTCATCTGTTCGGCGAAGCGTATGTAGAGGTGACCAAAGATGCCAAACATCCGTTTCTGGTAGAGTGCAACAATGCCACAATCAGAGTATTGGGAACTAAATTCAACATACAGTCGCATGAATCCGATTCGGAATTTGAAGTGATGCTGTACGAAGGTTGCGTGGACGTAGAATCAGAATTCAACCATAAACAATTGGAGGTACTCATGGCTCCCGGTGATATTGTAAAGATCAACAAAAATACGGGAGAGATGTCGCAAATGAACATCTCGACCATAGTCAACCAGGGACCATCCCGAAAGTTCTACTTTATCGATAAGAAACTGGAAGACATAACCAACCAGCTCGAACGTTATTTCCAGAAGAAAATTGTCATCACCAACCCCAAGTTAAAATCAATAAAATACGATGCCATATTTGCCAATGATGAAACGATTGAACAGATTCTAAATTATCTGAACGCATCACAACAAATGAACATCATATACCATGACAATACAACCATAGAAATACGATAACCCCGTTTCAGTTTTCAATAGATCAATATAACCTTAAAAATAATAAGATGAAACGATTCATTTTCTTTTTTACCTTTATGGCTCTCGCGAGCCACTTCCTTCCTGCCCGGGACTATCCCCAATGGTTGGAAAGTGCGGCTATATACCACATCTATCCATCTTCCTACATGGATAGCAACGGAGACGGATACGGTGACTTAGAAGGTATCCGTTCCCGTTTGGATTACATAAAAGATTTGGGGTTTAATACCATCTGGATCAGCCCGGTCTTTTGCAGTAAATTCGAAGATGGCGGTTATGACATCACCGATTTCTACAAAATCGACCCACGCTTCGGAACAAACACCGATTTGGTAAATCTGGTAAACGATGCACATGCAAAGGGTATCAGGGTATGTCTCGACCTGGTGGCAGGGCACACCTCGGACAAGCACCCCTGGTTTTTGGAGTCGGCAAATGGAGACTTAAACGGACATTATGCCGATTATTACATCTGGACGAAAGGAAAAGAAGTAACTCCGCCGAAACCGGAAAGAGGAGGCTGGGTAGAAAACGAATATCCGCGCAACGGGTACTATCTGATGAATTATTACGACATCCAGCCGGCACTCAATTACGGATATTACCGGCCGAACCCGGAAAATTCATGGGAACAGGCGTATGATGCCCCCGGCCCGAAAGCAGTCCGTCAAGAGATAAAGAATATCATCTCCTTCTGGTTTGACAAAGGAGTCGACGGTTTTCGCTGCGACCTGGCCTGGTCATTGGTGAAGGGAGATGATGCCGAGTTTCACGGAGTAAGAAAACTATGGAATGAAATATTCTCCTGGCAGGCGAAAAACTATCCCGAAACAATCTTCCTGTCTGAATGGTCAAGTCCGATAGAGGCCATTTCTTGCGGCTTCGACATCGACATTATCCGGCACAACGGATGTGGAAAAACCATGTATCGCGATCTGGTGCACAACACCTATCGGAATGCAGATCCGAAAACCGGTAAATACCAGCCGAAAGAGTGTTGGTTTGACAAGGCGGGAAAAGGGCAGTTCGCCTCTTTCGTGGAACCTTTCAAAAAGATGTACGAAGTAACCAAGGGGCACGGTTTTCCGTGTATGCCCACCTCCAGCCATGACACTTGGAGGCTGAACCGTAACCAGCGTTCCACTCCGGAGGAATTGAAAGTGGCCATGACATTCTTCCTCACAATGCCATGGGTGCCGATTGTCTACTACGGAGAAGAGATCGGAATGCGCTCAATGGACGGATGGCCGTTTATAGAAGGAAGCCGTGACCGGTCGGCCCAAAGAACACCTATGCAATGGGAAGCAGGCGCAACGGCCGGTTTCTCAACCTGTGACCCTTCCAAGTTGTACCTGCCCATAGACCCGGATCCGAAACGCCCGACAGTAGCCGGCCAAGTCAACGATCCCCATTCGCTGCTCAACTGGACGAAAGGGCTTCTTGCACTCCGCTCCTCCATCCCTGCATTGGGAAATACCGGAGAATGGAAGTTTGTCAGTGATCCGCAGCAGGCATACCCTGCCGTATACGAACGCTCCGACAATCAATCCAAGTATCTGGTAATTATCAACCCGAGAGAAAAAAGCGCTACGGCACTCATTGAAGGATATGATCGTCTGGAAGTCATTTGGGGAGATTCCGAAAGCCTGTCTGTAAAAAAGTCGAAAGGTAAACTGTCGCTGAAAATTAAAGGAGTAAGTTCAGTCATCTGTAAGGTTCTATAATTCATCTATTAGTCATCAATAAAATAGTAAATCCATGAAAAAGGTTCTCAAATTCTATTTAATGCTGTTCTTCAGCATTGCAACTGTTTTTACGATGAATGCTGAAACTAAAAAGATTCTCGTAGTAGGAAACAGCTTTTCGTTCGATGCTGCTTTGCAGGAGTTTCTTCCAATAGTACAAGCCGCCGGAGATGATATTGTATTGGGATTTCCCTATAAAGGAGGGACCACATTAGAACTTCATACCAAATATATTACCGGAAATCAGCAGATATACAATTACTATAAAATCAAAGACGGGAAAATGACGTCGACAGGAGGCAGCAGCCGCAAATTCGATGCCAGTATCATTACGGATGAAGACTGGGATATCGTCATTATCCAAACCGACCATAACTATTCGGGAGCATACAGCCATTATTTCCCGTATCTGGACAACCTGATCACCTACCTTAAAACCTATCTCACGAACAAGGATGCCAAGTTCTACCTTTACATGACCTGGGCCTATCAGAACGGTTCGGCGAAGTTAGAGGAGTTGATCAACAAAGGCCTTTATACCGACCAGATGGACCAATACAACAAAATCATTGACTGTGCGACCCGCGCCGCCATACAGTCGGGAATCGGTGAAGAAAATATAATTCCGGGCGGAACAGCCGTTCAGAACGGACGTACCAGTTACATCGGCGATGATTATAATCGTGACGGCTACCACATGAATCTCAGCCACGGCCGTTATACCGTAGCACTGACCTGGTATGAGAAGATTTTCGGAAAAAACGTCATCGGATTAAGCTATCACCCTGCTTCCATCAGTGATTTCTGTGCAGAGATGTGCCAGCATGCCGCACATGAAGCTATTCTCAACCCCAAGACCATCAGCAGTCTTGCGGATGCCTATGGAGTAAACCCGGATGTAAAATCCAAGCCAGTCGACAGACCGTTAATGATTAATTTCGGTATCGGTATCGGCTCGGCTGCAATTTCCCAATATTCCTGGAATAGCCTGACCACTACGTTGACCGGAGCAAATACGGGAAATCTATACAACAGCAAAGGCTACGGGACAGATGTGAAAGGATCGATAGAAAAGCCATTCGACGGCGTTTCCTCCATTGGAACGACTTCATCGGAAACCGCTTTAGACATGCCTTCGAATGTTTCCAAATCAACTTTCTACGGTACTACCGAGAGTTCGGTTATCATTTCCGGACTATATCCGGGACAGGCATACGACATGAGTGTATTCGCTTCGGTAATGAATACATCGGCCAATTCTGAAACCACCTACACATTTAAAGGGGAAAATGACGGGAGTGCCTCTCTGAATCCAACAGCCAACACAGCAAACCTTGCAACGGTTCAAGGAATCGTTGCTGACAACAAAGGACGCATCTATTTAACCGTAAAGGCCGGAACAAACAACAACCAGGAAAAGGGAACGTATTATCTGGGAGCACTAATGATAACACCGCACCTTGAGGTTCCGGGTCAAATACCGGTCTACATCAACTTTACCACCAACGGAAAAACGACTCAAGAAACCTATTGGAACAATGTGACATCCCATCTTGCCGGAACTAAAATAGAAAACCTGACTGATTCGGAGAACAACACTTCAGGCATATCACTAAACATCACCAAAGGTTTTGCCGGTATTACAGAAAACGGTGCATCCGAAACCAATACACTGCTCAACATGCCTGCAAATGCATCTTCAACAGGCTATTGGGTAAACGGTATCGAAAAAGACGGTGTTCTTGTCGACAATGCTGAAATCGTATTCAGCGGCCTGGATCCTGAAAAATCCTATGATTTCTATATGTTCGGTTCTTATATGAATGCAACAGAAGTCCATGAAGCAGAATATTCGACCTTTGGAGCTGTAGAAAATTATATCGGCCTAAACGGCAACAACAACGATCAGTCTGTTGCCGAACTCACTTCCATATATCCCGATGCGGACGGACGGATCCGATTTACGGTAACACCGGGGGCAACAAGCGCCGATACCTACAAAGTAGGTTATATCAACGCCATGGCTATCATGGTTCCGGGTATCGTGAAAGTCACCCCCTTCGAACCTGTGGCAGAAGGTCCGTGGGATGGTATTTCCATGATTGAACCTGCCCGTGACGCTTCCGGCAATTGCATTATTTATACAGGAGCGGAATTGGCGTGGGTAGCCAATCAGGTCAACCAAGGGCATACCATAGCAGGTGTAAAAATTGCCAAAGATATAGACTTAGGCAACCAACCATGGA
>CAVCAX010000027.1:0-3886 GCA_963599995.1 Coprobacillus sp. CAG:698 | reverse complement strand
TATCAACAATTTCAAGCCTGATAATCAGGATGTAAAATTCACAGACACAAACCTCCCGATCGTTTTTATCGACACCCAACACCAAGTGATCGAACGCGAAAAACGCATTACCGCCAGAATGACCATCATCGACAATGGAGAAGGGCAGTTGAATCACATGGACACCCTTCAATATCCGAATCAGAAGGTGGACTACAAGGGGTATATCGATTTGAAATACCGGGGTAACTCCTCTTTTACCAATTCCGACAAGAAGCCATACGCCATTCGCGCACTGAACAAACCTTTGGAAGAGGGAGGCAAGAAACAAAAAGTCTCTCTGCTGGGAATGGGTAAAGACAATGACTGGGCCTTGTTGGCTCCTTATGCCGACAAGAGTATGATCAGAGACGTGTTTGCTTTCACGCTGGCCAGACCTTTTTTCGAATACGTGCCTACGGGAAAATATTGTGAGATGATCATGGACGGCACCTATTACGGTGTCTTTATCCTTTCCGAAAGGGTGAGAAAAGGCAAAAACCGTCTGGACTTACCGGATCCGGGAGATAGCGGCGACGAACTGACCGGAGGCTATCATCTGGAAGTGGACAGAGACGACGAGCCGGTTTATTACTCCAAGCACTCACCCGTAGATTCAAAAGGTAACATCATCCCCAATAAAAAAATATCTTTCCAATACAAAAACATGGACAAGGATGAATTTACCCAAGCCCAGCTGGATTATATACACGGATACATCGACGCTTTCGAAAACAGCCTGGCCTCTGAAGATTACAAGAATCCGGAAACAGGATACAGAAAATACATCGATGTCACTTCTTTCATCGACTATATGCTCTCAACGGAGTTCTGTCACAATGTAGACGGTTATCGCCTGAGTACCAATTTATATAAGTATAGAGACAGCAAGGATCCCAGATTCAAGACATCCTTATGGGATATGAATTTAGGATTCGGTAATGCCAATTATAATGACGGATGGAGAACAGACACCTGGGCATATAACTTTAACGATGTAGCACCCAGTGACAACCAACTGGTTCCTTTCTGGTGGTACAGAATGCTGAAAGACGATTCGTTCATGAAAGAAGTGAAAGAGCGTTGGGAGTTATATCGTGAAACAAGCTATTCGGACAAGAACATAGAACTTACCATTGACTCGTTAACAACTTTATTGAATGTCAAGGGAGCACAAGACCGCAACTCACAGGCGTGGCCAAGATGGGGAAAGGGCGTATGGCCCAATAAATACGTGGCTAAATCTTATGATGACGAGATTGCCTACTTAAAAAGCTGGATCAGAGAACGAGTGACTTTCATGGACAGAGCCTTACTCAATAAAGAACCCGAGCCGATCGCATGTACCCAACTGACCGTCACATCGGGATTCAACGCAGATGTAATAGCCGAACAACGTCCTGTAGGCAACTATACTACAGCGACCCTCGATAACCAAGGATGGATTTATTATACATCGGATGTACAAGAAGAAGGCTCGCTGCCTGCCGATAGAAATATCATCTCCAGCACCGGTGTCCAATATCGCCTTGCCGCATACGACAAACCTAACGCAGCAATGCTGCTCAAAGGAGAAACCGCTATCCTGCAATTCGACGGCTCGCATCAAACGGATGCCCTCTATCTGCTTTCGACCAGTGCCGATGGCCGTTCCACAGCAAACGTAACCGTATATTATGCCGATAAAACCAGTTCGACTCCTCAAAGCATAACAATAGATGACTGGTATAGCGAAGTTTCCATGGGCAAAGCGCTACATGGGCTAAGCCGGGTTGCACGGTCGAACGGCGAGATGGACGGACGAAACAATTTCTGTCTGTATGAACATAAAATAAATACCGACAAGAATAAAGTGATAGCATCAGTAAAGATAGAGAACAAGGGAAGCGGACGTCCTGCCATATTTGCCGTTACGAAGGAAGGAAAAGACTCCGGAACAGGTATGGAGGATATCAACAACGAAAAACAGATCCAGGTTTATCCCCGTCTCATCGCCAATGGAGAATCATTGACTGTTGAGTCTCCTGCCAACTCCATCATCCGGTTGACGACGATACAAGGCAGTGTCATAATGCAGCAGGAAACAGCAAACGGTTTCACCCAGATACCAACCAATGGGTTATCTCAAGGCGTCTACCTGCTGACAGTAACCGATGCAACGGGCCAACAGACCTTTAAGATTATAGTCAAATAGCCCGAATCCGACATAACGAATCGTGCAACACAGTTTGAGGTGAGTCAAAGCACCTCAAACAAAAAAATCACCCTTATCACAGATTATCTGTAGTAAGGGTGATTTTGTCAACAAGAGAGTTTCATATCCGCCATTAACCGGCAGACAGAGCAATCTTTATTTCAGTTTCGCCAATGCTTCCTTTATCCGGCGGATAGCTTCAACAATGTTCTCGTCACTGGTGGCATAACTCATGCGAATGCATTCAGGCGCACCGAAGGAGGTACCGCCCACGCAAGCCACATGAGCCACTTCCAACAGATACATGGCCAAATCATCCGAATTTGCAATCTTACGGTCGCCTGCTGATTTTCCAAAGAAAGAGCTACATTTAGGGAACAGGTAGAAGGCACCTTCAGGCACATTCACCTCAAAGCCCGGAACCTCTTTTGCCAGCTTCACAATCAGGTCGCGGCGGCGTTCGAATGCCTTACGCATCTCCTCTACCGGAGCTTGTGAACCCGTATAGGCAGCCTCTGCAGCTTTCTGAGAAACAGAGCAAGGTCCGGATGTATATTGTCCCTGCAATTTATTGCAAGCCTTCACAATCCATTCCGGTCCGGCAATGAAACCGATTCTCCATCCGGTCATCGCGTACGCTTTCGACACACCGTTTACGATCACCGTCCGTTCCTTCATTTCAGGGAACTGCGCAATGCTCTGATGTTTACCGATATAATTGATGTGTTCATAGATTTCATCAGCAATCACCACTACCTGCGGATATTTCGCCAGCACAGCAGCCAGGCCTGCCAACTCATCCTTGCTATAAACCGAACCGGTAGGGTTCGACGGAGAACAGAGTATCAGCACCTTTGTTTTCGGAGTAATGGCAGCTTCCAATTGTGCGGGAGTGATCTTAAAATCCTGTTCGATCCCGGCAGTTACAATCACCGGAGTACCTTCTGCCAGTTTCACCATTTCCGGATAACTTACCCAATAGGGTGCAGGCACAATCACTTCATCTCCCGGATTAACCAATACCATGATTGCATTACATACGGATTGCTTTGCACCGTTGGCACATGAAATCTGAGCGGCTGTATATTCCAGACCATTCTCTTTTTTCAGTTTTTCTACGATGGCGTTGCGCAATGCCGGATAACCCGGAACGGGAGAATAACGCGAGAAGTTGTCATCGATAGCTTTCTTTGCAGCTTCTTTGATGTGGTCGGGAGTATTAAAGTCGGGTTCTCCCACACTCAGATTAATAACATCAACGCCCTGCGCTTTGAGTTCATTACTCTTCTGCGACATAGCAAGTGTCGCCGATGGCGACAAGCTGTTCAAACGGTCTGATAACTGATTCATTTTGTATCTACTTTTATTGTCGTTTAGTGAAATTAGTTGCAAAATAAGCTATAATATTTGATATATGAAAGCTAAGACGGGTTTTACTTGTTAAAATGCAGCGTATGTCCCATCCGTTCTTTCTTCGTCTTCAAGTAGCGTTCATTGTAAGGATTAGGGGTAATCTCGATGCCTACATTTTCTGTTATTTCCAGGCCGTATGCTTCCAGGCCAATACGTTTCACCGGATTATTGGTCATCAGTTTCATTTTTGTCACTCCAACCTCACGTAAGATCTGTGCCCCGACTCCGTAATCACGTTCATCGGCATCGAAGCCTAAATGC
>CAVCAX010000026.1:0-4926 GCA_963599995.1 Coprobacillus sp. CAG:698 | reverse complement strand
ATACAACCCGTTCAGCCTGCTGAATGCTTTTGCTGACGGAAAAATAAATTCTTACTGGTTCAGCAGTGGAACACCCACCTACCTGATAGAGATGCTGAACAGATTCAGCGTTGTCCCGTCAAAGATAGGCAGCGTGGAAGCCGTATCGGCAGAGTTCGATGCTCCTACGGAGCATACAACCAGCATCACTCCACTACTCTATCAAAGCGGATACATCACCATCAAGGATTACGACAGCGAATTCGGCATTTACACGCTCGACATTCCCAATAAAGAG
The DNA here is from genome assembly GCA_963599995.1 of Coprobacillus sp. CAG:698. Taxonomy (GTDB): domain Bacteria; phylum Bacteroidota; class Bacteroidia; order Bacteroidales; family Bacteroidaceae; genus Bacteroides. The sequence goes on along the minus strand of CAVCAX010000026.1, from coordinate 4,649 downwards.
GTACGCATCGGACTGATGCGCAGCCTGATACCGGCATATATCACCAACGATACGCTGACCACTACGACCACGGTAGTAAACCTGGCCCGTGCCCTGACCCGCGATGATATGGACGGTGCCCTGCACCTGCTGCAAGAGTTTCTCTCCACAGTGCCCTATTGTGACAATGCAAATTCGGAAGGGCACTATCAGCAAGTGTTCTACATCATTTTCAGCCTTTTGGGATACTACATAGATGTAGAAGTACATACCCCCCGTGGCCGGGTAGACATCGTCATGCGTACCCGCACCATGCTCTACGTCATGGAGCTGAAGCTGGACAAAACAGCCGGCAGCGCCCTGCAACAAATAGACCTGAAGAACTACCCCGAACGTTTCGCACTGTGCGGGCTGCCGGTAGTAAAGGTAGGTATCAACTTCGACAGCGAACGGAAAACACTGGAAAACTGGAAAATAGAAAAGGTATAAATATCAAAAAACTTTCCTGACTCCCCCCTCAAGAGGAAGCCGCCGACGGCGGTTTCCCTGAGAAACATGTCTGATCCGTCTCTCTCCGACTTATAGTCCAAAGCATCATGCTGCAAAACAAATCACTGAAATACAACGCTTTTTGGAACATACTGTCCAATGTTCTGAATATCCTTTTATTGTTCATCCTGACTCCGATAATCACCAAAGGATTAGGAGATGTCCAATATGGGATATATATCATTTTAGGTACAATCGGAGGTGCTTTATCGATCATAAACTTAGGATTAGGGGAAGCCACCTTGCGCTATGTAGCATTTTACCATTCCAAAAACGATAAAGAGGGTGTCAACCGAGTCTTCAATGCCACATTGTGGCTATACAGTCTGTTGGGAATCATAGTAACCGGCATTTTCTTTTTCACCCCCGAAACAATCATCCGGTTGTTAAACCTGTCTGAGTTAGGTTCGGAAGGTGCCCTGCTGATCAGGCTCACGCTTTTACTGTTCTTCACAAACTTCATTTACGGCTGTTTCACTTCTGTTCCGCAGGCATTACAGCGCTACGACATTTTCTCGTATATACAAATAGGCCAGAACAGCATACGCTTTGTAGTCAACATCCTTGTTATATGCTTAGGATACGGACTGAAAGGCCTGGTTATCACCCAACTGTCCATTGGCATATTATCACTGTTTGCCGTGATCATCATTTCCAAAAAGCTATTGCCGTTTTTAGCGCTTTACCGCATACCCTCCCGAAAAGACTATAAAGAGGTGTTCAGCTATGGCATATTCTCTTTTTTGAGTCAGATAGTGGGGCTCATCTGGCAATACTGCGACAACATTCTACTTTCAGTGTTCATCGGACCGCAGGCAGTAAGCTACTTCAGCATTCCGATGCAGGTCATAGGAAAAGTGAACAGTACGATATCCTCCGGTTTTAGCGTGCTGTTCCCCAAGTTTGCAGCAGAGAAAGACGCAACGGTCATAAAATCCATATACATCAGATCGACCCAGCTGTCGCTTTATCTGTCCATTGTGATTTTCGTTCCCATGGCCATAATGATCAAAGATTTCCTTGAGATCTGGATATCGGCAGGTTTTGCAGAGAAATCCGGTTTCATAGCAACGATTCTCGCTTTCAGCTACATCATCAGAGGAGCATTCCTGCCTTATGACTCGCTGCTCAAGGGACTGGGAGTACCTCAATACATCATGTATATCACCATAGCCAGTTCGTCTGTTATCTTGCTGTGCGATGTGCTGCTGATTCCGGCATTGGGAGTCGATGGCGTCGGATACAGCTATCTGCTGTCCTCGTTGATCGGCGTTTTTGTCATAGGCTGTATATGGAAAAGATACATCAGGAACAAGAACATTATTGCATACAAGATATTCCTGTTCCCCTATTTGGTGTCTATAGGATGTTTCACAATCATATATTACCTGAAAAACAACCTCTGCCCGTCCACACCCGATTTCACCTCATTTCTGGCAACAGGATGTATCGTGTTCATCCTTAACCTCACCATAACCTTTATCACCGTCCGAATAGTAGACAAAGATTTCATCCGTGAAATATGTTACCCGTTCATTATTAAATTAAAAGAAAAATGTCTCTCAAAAAAGCAATAGGAGCCTTCCTGAAACGTATCCTCCCTTTCAAGTATTACAAGATAATTGCAAACGGAGGAATCATCGTACCCTCTTACTACAAGACGATTATCGAGGATGCGGAAAAATATCTGGACTATTCACTCAAAGACAGCCCGGAAAAAGACATGCTGCTCATGCGCAAATATGCACACATCATAGACAAGGGATTGCACAGGCACGACATAGAGCCGGGGCATAGCAGGTCGTACTACAAACTGCTGAAAGAGGAAATAGCCAAGATAAAACAGACCCCTTTCGCATCCGATCCCACAGTGGAATGGGCACAAAGCAAAATAGATCTCTACGAACAACTGCAAGCCTCTCCTCAGACATTCTTGCCCTTAGAGGGGAAAGCAGAGGTTCCGCCGGTAAGCTACGGGCAACTGTCCGAGCTGATCAGACAACGGCGTTCCAACCGATTTTTCCGGGAGACAAATCTATCCGATGAAACCATAGACCGATTATCCGGACTCGTAAACTGGGCAGCGAACAGTTGCAACAAACAGCCGGTCCGATTATTCATAACCAACACTCCCTCAAAAGCCAACGAATGCCTCAAATGCTGCAAAGGCGGGACTGGATTCAGCGCATTCATTCCCTCTTTCTGGGTGTTTGCAGCAGACTCACGCGGATACGTATGGCCCAGTGAAGCCTACCTGCCGGCCATAGACACCAGCCTGGGAGCACAAAACGTATTTCTTGCAGCACAAACATTGGGCATCACAGGCACCATCCTATCATGGGCTCAAAAAGACGAAGCTGAAGAAGCGAGACTGAGAATGTTGTTGGACATTCCGCAAGAGTTCGTTATCATATTTTGCGCTGTAATGGGGTATGCGTCACACAATTATCTACCGCCACAAAGAAAAAATCAGAAAGGAACAGATAAAAAATGAACATCTTACTTATCCATCAATATGCCGGCAACAAAGGAGACAGGGCAGTGCTGTACGCTACCTGTTCTATCCTCCAATCAATAGATCCCTCTATTCACATCTCCGTCTCGACCTCATCGCCGGAATTGTGGGAAGGATACTCCTATTATCAAGAGCAGCAAATCGAATTTATCCCTTCCGCCTGGGATTATACGAGAATCACCCGCAACAGAAGATATTGGAACCTGATCAACAGAATCAGGAAATATACTTTTACGGTCATGCGCGAAAGTTATCTTTCCCATACTTCTCCATTGGTAAACCGGTTTCTGATCAATCCGTCCTTCTTTGCCAAAGCACGCAAGGCCGATCTGATAATAAGTGTCGGAGGGCACCACTTTACAACCATCTTATCCAAAGATCTGGTCTCTTCCATCAACTTTGATGCCATGGCCGTAATGAGTATGCAGAAGAAGATGATCTGCTTCTCTCAATCTTTCGGTCCGTTTGTCTTTCAGAATCCCCGCAACAAAAAGCTGACTCAGAAGCTGTTATCCGGTTGCAGTGCTTTATATCCGAGAGAAGGGCAATCCAGGCAAAGCCTGATGGATTTGGGAATTTCCGCATCCCTCATAAAAGATACTTACGAGACCGTTATTTCACTGACTTCCCTATTCCCGCTTCATACACCGCCTTCCAAAAGAGAAAAGAAGATAGGGATAGCCATATACAGCACCCAGCAACGCAGTCCGGAGAAGCATGAAAGATATATAGAGACCTTCTCTTCATTCTGCGATTTTGCCGTAGAGAAGGGGTATAAAGTCGTATTTTTTCCCATGGAATTAAAGGGGACTCCTCCGGACGACCGTGTGCTTATAAAGGAAATCTTAAGCCGGACAAACCACCCCGACGAATGTACTTATATAGACCGGGACATGCCCACGCACGAACATCTGCAGGAGGTTGCCGGATGCCGAATATTTATCGGTCACAAGACACATTCCACCATCTTCGCCTTGACAAGCGGAACTCCACTTATCGGCATCGCCTATCATCCGAAGACAATCGAATTCATGAAACAATTCAACATCGGGAAGTACGGGATAAAAGACGATGAACTGACCTCGGAGATACTCGAAAATACATTCGACAGCATTGAGAAAGAGCTTGATACGATAGGGGAAAACACATTCAACAAATCCCGGTTTATAGCAATGCAAATACAAAGTACATTGCAAGATATTCTGAGCTGACATGGAACAGAAAAAAGAAAGATTGCAAAGCATTGCCATGATACGCGCATTCTCTATTACGTTCGTGGTAGCCTTTCATGCTTACGGCATGATGTATGCCAACCACTTCCCCAACCTAAAGGGAATATACGATTCTACCTATTACGCAATCAACCAATTTTACTTCATCAACATAGCAATGCCTATGTTCGTATTCGTATCCGGTTATCTGTTTGCCTTTCTTATTGCCAGAAACAAATACCCCACTTTCGGGTATCTGGTCAAAAACAAAGTCAAGAGAATCCTGCTCCCCTATTTCCTTTTCGGCATAGTAATGATGGCAAGTACAAACAATTTTCATCCGTTAGAATTATTGAACGGCGGATATTGGCATCTGTGGTTCTTACCGATGATAT
>CAVCAX010000025.1:0-2056 GCA_963599995.1 Coprobacillus sp. CAG:698 | reverse complement strand
GAATAGTGTTATTGGGGCGGGAAGTGTCGTAACACGTTCCATTCCAGCCAATTGTGTTGCGGTAGGTAATCCGTGCAGGGTGATTAAACATATTGATAACGAGGAGTGTAAGTGAAAGATAACTCCAAACAACTTCTGATACAACTCTACCAATTCTGAAAACTTTCTAAGAGTTTTTTCTGTTTCACAGTTGTGAGACGCGCTTTTCACAACTGTGTGACGTTCGTCTCATGACTGTGAGACGATCGTTTCTCAATTGTGAAATGCACAAAAGAAAGGCACGAATGCGGAAAGTACATCCTAAGAATCATCTTGTAGCTTTTAGGAAAAGCAGTTGCTGGTGCAAAGTAAGGTCTCTGTAAGGTCTTGAATAGAAATGGAAAGGGTGTCAAAAGCCGGACTTTTGACACCCTTTATGATTCTCTCCGTTGAAACGGAAAACGATTATGCTTTTTCCTTTAAGATCACATCATGGGCACCGCCTTCAACGATACTTGTTGAAGAAACCATTGTGATTTTAGCATTTTTCTGCAGCTCAGGGATATTGATGGCGCCGCAGCTGCACATGGTTGCTTTTATCTTACCTAAGGTTACCGCAAGGTTATCCTTCATTTTGCCGGCATAAGGTACGTAGCTGTCCACTCCCTCTTCAAATTTCAATGATTCCGTTCCTCCCATGTCGTATCGCTGCCAGTTTTGTGCACGGTTGGAACCCTCGCCCCAATATTCTTTCACATAATTGTTCTTGATACAAAGTTTCTTAGTAGGTGATTCATCGAAACGGGCAAAATAGCGTCCCATCATCAGGAAATCGGCTCCCATTGCCAAAGCAAGTACCATGTGATAATCCTGTACCAAACCGCCGTCACTGCAGATAGGTACATATATACCTGTACGGGCTTTGTATTCGTCACGGGCTTTGGCTACATCCTGCAGAGCGGTAGCCTGTCCGCGGCCGATGCCTTTCTGCTCACGGGTGATGCAGATGGAGCCTCCTCCGATACCGACTTTGACGAAATCGGCGCCTGCATCCACCAGGTATTGGAATCCTTCTTTGTCGACAACATTTCCGGCACCGACCAGCACTTTATTGCCATACTCTTTTTTTATCCATGTCAGTGTTTCGTATTGCCATTCCGAATACCCATCGGAAGAGTCGATGCAAAGCACATCCGCTCCGGCTTCAATCAATGCAGGTACCCGTTCTTTGTAGTCGCGGGTGTTGATGCCGGCACCGACTAACAATTTTTTGTCCGGACTGGATACTTCGTTCGGATTTTCCTTATGGCTGTCATAGTCTTTCCGGAATACGAAATAAGCTAAGTTTTGATCTTTATCGATTATAGGGAGGGTGTTGAGTTTATGATCCCAGATAATCTGATTGGCTTCGCTGAGCGTCAGGCCCACTTCACCTACGATCAACTTCTCGAAAGGAGTCATGAAATCTTTGATCTTTTTGTCGCGGGCATCTCTTGAAATACGGTAATCGCGGCTGGTGACGAGTCCGAGCAGTTTACCGTTCGGAGTTCCGTCATGAGTAATTCCGATAGTAGAATGACCGGTCTGTGCGAGTAGGCGGAGCACATCGTCCAGTGTGTGTTCCGGGGTCAGGTTGGAGTCACTGGTTACAAAACCGGCTTTGAACTTCTTGACTTTCCGAACCATTTCAGCCTGGCTGGCGATGGGTTGTGAACCGAAAATGAAAGAGAGACCTCCGTTGCGTGCCAGTTCGATGGCCAATTCGGGGCCTGATACGGATTGCATGATTGCCGAAACGAAAGGAATGTTCAGTTCAATTGCTGATTGCGTACCGAGATTGTACTTTACCAATGGTGTTCGTAACGAAACATTAGAAGGTGCACACTGTTTGGTAGTAAGACCGGGAATAAGTAAATATTCACCAAAAGTTCTGGAAACTTCTTCTACATAAATAGCCATAATATTTCTTTGTTTTATGGCATGCAAAATTACTCATTTTTTTTATATTTAAAGATAAGCGGAGAGTTTTTTGTGAGGAAGCAGCATTTTGCCCATACTCGTTGTGGCAGTCTATGGC
>CAVCAX010000024.1:12738-23446 GCA_963599995.1 Coprobacillus sp. CAG:698 | reverse complement strand
TTATGCATAACAAGGCAACTACCAGTTCTAACTTCCTCTTATATCCTGTTATCTCTTTTTTGTTGATGTTCGGGCTTTTAATAGCTGGTTGTAGTGATAATGAGAATGAAGAAGAACTACCTGCTCCTGATGTTCCTGATTATAGTACGATAATAGTCAAAGACATACAGAATATGCCGAAAAATTTTACATTCGACCGGGTGGAGGTAAAAGTGACCGGCTTGGACTGGCAAGTGATTGAAACTCTTATATTCCCTTATGAAAACGGGCAAATTGTAATGACACTTCCTGCTACTTTCCCTTCGGAAAGACTTCAGAAAGTAGATCGGCGGAATGGTGATATGGCTGGTTATTGGACTGGAACCTCAAATGACGGTGATGCGCTTGTAGCAACATTGGGAGACTTTTTTGTTTTTAATGGCGATACGAGGGTAGGACGAATAGCACTTTCCAATTGGTCCGGCAATGGATCGTCTGCGGAAAAAGCAACATTGGTGAGTTATCAGTATGCCGACCGCCCCTTCATATTGACCGGCAGTGATAAATCTTATTATTATAGCGAGTGTTCCTTTAATAAAGGGTGGAATATTTTTGCTAATATCAATCCCTCGGAAGGCAGTTCGCAAAAGGTACTTCGGACAACTACCGTCCCGGAATCTACTTTATTCTGGCGACTGGCAGAATCCTATGTCTATAATAAATAGTGAGTAAATACAAAATAATTGATAAAGAAAAAGGAGAAGCAGATGCATTAGTACATAACTGCTTCTCCTTTTTCTATTCTTTATTTTTCCTATTTAGGAAGCTTTCTTTTCTTTTACATCACTGCTGGCTTCTACCACATTTACTATATAATCACCCAGTTTCTCACATTCGGCGATAATATCCATATAGTAAACTCCCATTTGATAATCATATTCCTTGTTGTTTACATCCAAGATGTTCTGATTCTTCAATTGGTTGCGGTAATTATTGATTTCGTTTTCGATATTGAAAGACTTGTTGATATCAATACTCTGATGTTCCGGTTTCTCTACTACCACAATCATTTGTGCAAGAGCGTCGTTCGTCAGCTTCATCATAAAATGGATATGCTCATATTGCTTTTCGGTGAAGTCTTGATTTGTCTGGCGTTTCCGGTTAATCGTACGTGCCAAGTTGTAACAACTGTCCCCGATACTTTCAATTTCCGTCACTTCACGCAACATGGCGCGTATCTGTAACTTACTTTCAGAACTCAAACGGCCTTCGGACACCTGATTCAGGTAGTTGGCTATTTCAAGTTCCATGTTGTCGCTGATATTCTCGTATTTCTCTATCCGGCTGAACAACTTATTGAAATCATCATCCTTTTCCGTATGCAGCAAATCTTGCACCATGCCGAACATACGGTGGGTACGTTCAGCGAATAAATGAATTTCCTTACGTGCCTGAAGGATGGAAAGTTCTGCCGTAGAAAGCATACCGCCTGTAATGAACCGCAGTCTTGGTTCTTCGTCTTCTTCCTTCGGGTGGATTAAAGCGCATACGGTACGTTCAATTAACTTCACACCCCATATCAGGATACATACGTTGCAGATATTGAAAATAGAGTGGAAGGCGGACAGTTTGTAAGAGATAGCAACTTCCGGATTACTTGTCTGGAAGAAAGTATCTACTACCCAGTTAACCAACTGCATGAACGGGTGGAAGATAATCAATACCCAGATAACACCGAACACATTAAAAACAAAATGTGCCAATGCTGCCCGTTTAGCCTGTGTGTTGGCTGTTAATGCGGCAAGATTGGCGGTGATCGTAGTTCCGATATTTTCTCCCAGTACCAGGGCTGCTCCCAGCTCCAGGCTGATCCAGCCGTTGGCACACATAATCAGTGTGATTGCCATTGTCGCGGCTGAAGCCTGCACAATCATAGTCAGTATCGTACCGATGAATAAGAACAGGAGGATAGAGAAGAATCCCATGTCCGTGTAGTTCTGTACAAAGGCAAGCATTTCCGGGTTGGCATTCAGGTCGGGAGCATTCGCTTTCAGGTAAGAAAGTCCCATGAAGAGGAAAGAAAAACCGAAAATGAATTCACCGACAGACTTACGGTTGCTTTTGCCGGAGAAGATGAGCGGAAGGGCAATGGCCAAAAGAGGAAGGGCAAATGCGGCCATATCAACCTTAAATCCGAAAATTGAGATAATCCAGGCAGTGACCGTAGTACCGATATTGGCACCCATGATGACACTGATAGATTCAGCGAGAGTGAGTAACCCGGCATTCACGAAACTCACGACCATTACCGTCGTTGCTGAAGAAGATTGGATAAGGGCTGTGATTAACACACCTGTTAAAACTCCCGTTACCCTGTTGGTAGTCATTGCCGTCAAGATACTTCGTAGTCTGTCACCCGCGACCTTTTGCAAGCCCTCACTCATTATCTTCATTCCGTACAGGAAGAGCCCTAATGAACCTATGAGCTTTAAAAAATCATAAAAAGAATATTCCATCTATAATTATTTTAATAGTTGTTTGTTCTCTAACTGACTTATATCTATTTTTATCCAGTTCTTTTTTAACCCATTAAAAAGCCAAAATGAAACAGATGTTACAAATATATTGCAAAAATAATAATATTTCTAAAGAATTCCCCATTGGCAGTTCACTTTTGGATATTTATTACGGTTTTAATCTCAATTTCCCCTATCAGGTTGTCAGCGCCAAGGTAAACAACCGCTCCGAAGGACTCAACTTCCGTGTATACAACAATAAAGATGTGGATTTTCTCGATGTGAGAGATTCTTCCGGAATGCGTACCTATGTGCGTTCACTTTGCTTTGTACTGTACAAGGCTGTCAGCGAATTGTTTCCCGATGGAAAACTCTTCGTGGAGCATCCCATATCCAAAGGGTACTTCTGCAATCTCCGCATCGGCCGCCCCATCACACTGGAAGATGTATCGCTCATCAAAAAAAGAATGCAGGAGATTATCGCCGAAGACATTCCCTTTCACCGTACCGAATGCCACACCGCTGAAGCCGTGCGCATTTTCAGTGAGCACGGGATGAATGACAAGGTTAAATTACTGGAGACTTCCGGTTCTTTATATACCTATTATTATACGTTAGGAGGCACCATCGATTACTATTACGGAAATCTGTTGCCCAGCACCGGTTTCATCAAGCTGTTCGATTTGGTGAAATATTACGATGGACTGCTATTGCGTATCCCCAACAAAGAAAATCCCGACGTACTCGAAGAGGTTGTAAAACAGGAGAAGATGCTCGATGTATTTAAAGAGTATCTGAACTGGAGCAACATCATGGGACTGAGCAATGTCGGTGACTTCAACACGGCCTGTGAAGAAGGGCATGCCACCGACCTGATCAATGTGGCGGAAGCACTGCAAGAGAAGAAAATCGCCCAGATAGCCGATACGATTTTCCACCGTGGAGAAGACGGCGACCGTATAAAATTAGTGCTGATAGCCGGACCGTCTTCATCGGGAAAGACCACCTTCAGCAAGCGCCTCTCCATCCAACTGATGACGAACGGCCTAAAGCCTTATCCGATATCATTGGATAACTACTTCGTCGACCGTGAAGAGACTCCCCGCGATGAAAACGGAAATTATGACTATGAATCTTTATACGCCCTCGATCTGGATCTGTTCAACCGCCAACTCCAGGCATTGCTTCGCGGAGAGGAAGTCGAATTGCCACGATTCAACTTCAACATCGGAAAAAAGGAATACAAAGGGGACAAGTTGAAAATAGACGAACACACCATTTTGATATTGGAAGGCATTCACGCTCTGAATCCGGAACTGACTCCGCATATTCCGAGCAAGAATAAATTCAAGATATACGTATCGGCACTGACCACCATTTCGCTGGATGACCATAACTGGATTCCTACAACAGACAACCGCCTGCTGCGGCGTATCATCCGTGATTTCAATTACCGTGGATATTCGGCGCAGGAAACGATCTCCCGTTGGCCCAGCGTACGCGCCGGTGAAGAAAAATGGATATTCCCTTATCAGGAGAATGCCGATGTAATGTTCAATTCCGCCCTGCTTTTTGAATTTGCGGTACTGAGGTTCCATGCCGAGCCGATCCTTACGGGAGTGCCACGGAACTGTCCGGAATATTGTGAAGCCTACCGGTTATTGAAATTCATAAAGTACTTCACTCCCGTGCAAGATAAAGAAATTCCGCCGACCTCATTGTTAAGAGAGTTTTTAGGAGGAAGTAGCTTTAAATATTAGCACTTGTTTATTTTTAAATATTAGCACCTGTTTGATTTTTCAAGAAAAAGTACAAAGATGAAAACACACATAGCCTTTATTGCCATAATACTCTGCTTCAATCTGCTTTCGCAAGCACAAACCACACCGGATAAAGGAGAAGAGTTGAAAGAACAAGCCCAAAACAGCCTGAGTCAGAAAAACTATACCCAAGCACGCTACTTTTTCAAGAAAGCTTATGAAGCATTTGCAGCCAGGGAAAACTATCCGCAAGCCATCGAATGCGGTATAAAGACCAACGGACTCTATGTCCGGGAGAACCTCTACAAAGAGGGATTCGAACTCTGCCGTGACATGGAGCAACTGGTTTGGGCCGGCGAGAGGAAATCTAAAAAGACATGGTATGACCTACGTTTCCAAATCACCAAAGAGCGCCTGCAAATGTATATTGCATTGAGAAAAACGGCACGTGCCAAAGAACAGTTGGACCGCCTGGAGGAAACCGCCAAGGCCTCCCAAAGCGATTCCCTGAACAACGACCTCCTCTATACGCAGGCCAACTATTATTACACTTTCGGTATGAATACGCAAGGTGATGCTGCCATCAACCGTCTGATAGGGCAATACAAGGAGCAGAAAAACTATGCCAAAGTAGACGAATGCTACAAGACGCTCATCGGCATAGCCCGAAAAACCAATAATGCCGGACTGGTGGCACGTACCTATGACAAGTACATCCTCTGGACCGATTCCGTAAAAGCGCTTACCGCACAAGACGAACTGAACGTTTTGAAACAGAAGTACGACGAAAGTCTGGTCACCATTCAGGAAAAGGATGATTCTTTGAGCGCCAAACGATACATCATCACCGGTCTCTGCGTACTGGCAGCCATTCTTGCCGCAGTCCTGATATTCGGCGCCATCGTACTGTTGCGCTTCATCGCCCTTACCCGCAAGCAGAAGAAAACCATCGGCATCGCCAATGAACACAACAGACTGAAGACTCAATTCATACGGAACATCTCTGCCCAGATGGAACCCACACTGAATACACTCGATGCTTCACTGCCGGGAGTAAAGGCCCTGCATACCTTCTCCAATCACATTCAGGAACTGTCTGAATTGGAAAACACCTTGTCCGAACCTTACGAAATGCAAGAAAAGAACATCTCCACTTTCTGCGAGAGCATCATGGACAAGATCAAGGGGAGAACCCAAGAGGACGTTGTTCTCAGCATCAACGCTCCCAAACTGAATGTAAAAATCAATCCGGAACAATTGGAACGTGTACTACTACACCTACTGGAAAACGCAGCCCAATATACTCCCGCCGGAGGTAAGATATGGCTCGACTTTAAAAAACGCGGTGCACATACCCATCAGTTCATCATCAGCGATACCGGTTGTGGAATTCCCGAAGAACTGCGGGAAAACATATTCAAGCCTTTTACCGAGGTGAAAGACCTGACACAAGGAGACGGACTGGGACTACCTATCTGTGCACTGATTGCTATCAAGATGAACGGCAGTCTGACATTGGATACCGGATATAGCAAAGGGGCACGGTTTGTGCTGGAGCTGCATACTTAACAGCCTCAACAGTCCATGCCGTGCCAACCGTGGGGATGTGTCAAAACTAAAATGTCCACTCTGAAAAGTTACAGATTGTAACCAATAGAAATAAAAGAGCCATATCAACTCTATTTTTGAGTAATGATATGGCTCTTTTTATGGTTGAATAGAGCGTCAGTTTTTAGATTGAAAGTTTTCTTTTCCTAAAATTCAGTTTTGACACACCCTCATATAATGTATTTCTTTCTGACATTTTCATATTCTGTTCTGACATTCTGCACATTTATACTTTTCTGACATAAAAGCACGATGTATTTCCCCTATTTTTACTTTTCTTTGTAACATTTTAATAAGACGGGAAGCTCTTCGACATTGAACAGAGCTTAAAATGGAATAAAAAAGGAATCAGTTTTCTCAAACACAAAATATTATTAATAACCTCGCTTCAAAACTTAAAAGATGAAACGTATTGTTTTTTTAGATTATGTCCGCGTATTCGCTTGCCTTTTAGTCATGGTTGTCCACGCCAGTGAAAACTTCTACGGTGCTCCCGGCTCCACCGATATGGTGGGTCCGCAATCGTACCTTGCCAATGAAACCGACAGGTTATGGGTAGCTATTTACGACGGTTTCTCACGCATGTCAGTGCCGTTGTTCATGATTGTCTCCGCTTTTCTTCTCGCACCCATGAAGGAAGAACAGACCAGTTGGCAATTCTACCGCCAACGCTGTCGCCGTATCCTGCCGCCGTTTTTCATTTTCATGGTATTATACAGCACTTTGCCCATGCTGTGGGGACAGATAGACGTTGAAACCTCATCAAAAGACCTGTCACGGATACTCTTGAATTTCCCCACACTTGCCGGGCATTTGTGGTTCATGTACCCGTTGATCAGCCTTTACCTGTTCATCCCTATCATATCTCCATGGCTGCGTAAAGCCACGGCAAAAGAAGAACGTTTCTTCATTGGGTTGTTCGTATTATCAACCTGCATGCCCTATCTCAATCGTTGGTGCGGTGAATTGTGGGGACAATGCTTCTGGAATGAATATCATATACTGTGGTATTTCTCCGGTTATCTGGGATACCTCGTATTGGCACATTACATTCATGTGCATCTTGCATGGAGCCGTTCCAAACGTTTCACCGTAGGAACCGTTTTAATGATTATCGGGGCCGTATGGACGATCTACTCATTCTATGTCCAGGCCACACCCGGTGAAATCCATTCCACTCCGGTATTGGAAATCGGCTGGGCTTTCTGTACCATCAATTGTGTGTTTCTCACAACGGGAACGTTCCTTATGTTCACTTGCATAAACCAGACGAAGGCTCCACGGCTCATTACAGAACTTTCGAAACTCAGCTACGGGATGTACCTTATGCACATCTTCTGGCTCGGACTGTGGGTTACAGTATTCAAGCAAACACTGGAATTCCCTACCGTTGCCGCCATACCTTGCATTGCAGTGGCTACCTTCATCTGTTGTTTTGTAACGACAAAAATAATCTCGTTTATACCGGGAAGTAAATGGATAATAGGATAAATTCAGAAAAGTAAGAAGGGAAAAGGGAGAAGTAAACTGCAGCATGATAGCGCAACTTGCTTCTCCCTTTTTCTTCTCTATTTTCTTTTTCTTTCCTCTTCTTCTCCCCTTTCTATCTTCTATCGAATCGCTTCCACCTCTTCCGGTGTGAGCGGAATCTTTATTATAAGCCCGGCATGAGAAGTAAAGAAACATCACTTCACAGCTAACAGCATTAGAAAAACACAAACAAACAAGAACAAGCTAAACAAAAAACATTATCTTTGCAAGATACCAAGTTGTAGGCTACATGAAAAGACGAACAACAGCCCTTATGGCCATACTAACCGTACTATTGGTAGCCTGCAACGGTAAGACAGACTACAATACACAATTGGCACGGGCTGACTCGCTGACACAAGTGGCCGTACGCTACTATGACTCCATGAGAGACTGTAAGATGCAGGCGCGAACCTACCATTATTGGGTCAGCATTTACTGAGACAGAAACGAGCGAGCCATAGCTACGGAGAAATTTCTCACTGCGATTCCTTTTGCACAACATTTTCACCCTTCAACTAAAAAACATGAAAAAAAACAATGTTTATCAAGCCGGCCTATTTGTACTCTTAATATTCTTTGCATCATGCAAAGACGACAAAGCACAATCCGAAAATGAAAGTAAAGCAATAGTTGTTTGTTTTGACAGATACAACCCTAAGCCTTACAAAACAGCAGGAGGGATAACCCACCTGCCAATGCCGAAAGTATCTTATATGGATAATAAAGGAAACTTGGTTCGTTACACACCTCAAACAAGTGCTGACACAATCGTTTTTACCTCTGTCGATGCCTTTGCCGAATTAGCGTTAAGCTATCGCGACTTTGAATATATTTATTTCCCAATAGTACAAGGAGATACCGTCACCATCACCATGGACAACCAAGATTATCCTCTTCTTAGCAGCAAATATCACCCAGAACGCGACAGAATCTATAACATGAACTATAAATTGCGTAAAGGAAGGACACACTCTGGCTTAGAAGCAAAAACCTGTTTGGGAAGCGACTGGGTACGGATTGCTCAAAACATTGACGTGATACGAGCCAACAACTGGACTTCGTATTTGGCGGACTACTGTCCTTTGGACTCGTTGCATTCTATGTTCAATAGTTACAAAGCAGCATATACAGACACCATCAACCTTTTTAAAGAGCAGCAAATCATCTCGGATGAGATATACAATCGCTATCAATACCTGCTTGAGCTGAAAGACTATGAATCCCAGCGAATACTGAATGAAGACACTATCCTCTACCGCCGAATGGAGGCCGGTATTTCCGATGAGTATGCCTCCTATCCTTCATACTATGAATATCTGGACTATTACCTCTGGTTCACCAACCAGCATATCCCGACAATCCATAACAAAGCTCAAGGAGAAAACAATGACTGGCGACAAACTTTCGAGGAACTATCCGCCAAACCGTTCCAACCCAAATCAATGCAAATCCTGCTTAAACGTTGTATCAAGGAAATCAGCGAGACCTTTTCCGTACAAGATGTCAATCACTATCTCGACAAATACCTCCAAATTACCAAAGATACAACGCTACACGATAATATTAAAGAGCAATACAACCTCTCTGCCGATGCCAACCTGTTACTGTTGGAGAACATTCAGGGAAAGACCACTAACCTGAGCTTGCTATTGAAAAAGCACAAAGGCAAAGTGATTTATGTGGATTTTTGGGCAAGCTGGTGTGTGCCATGCCGTGAAGAAATGCCTCATTCGGCAAAACTCAAAGAGGTGTATAAAGGGAAAGACGTGGTGTTTGTTTACTTGGCCTACAACGACACGAAAAGTAGCTGGAAAAAGGTTGTAAAACAAGAAGGCTTAGCGGAGATAGGAAACAATTTTATTATCACCAATTCCAAAAACAGCAAGACCTTAGAAGCAATCAAGTTAGAACTGATTCCTCGTTATATCATTTTTGACAAGCAAGGCAACCTTGTCGAAATGAATGCCCCCAGACCAAGCGACGAACAAGCTACAACAATAATAAACAAGTATCTAAAACAATAAATTAACGGAATGAATGCACATCCCAAATAGAAAGATTGCATCTACCGTACACAACCACAAGATTTACGTACTTCGTATGACAAGACTTTGGAATTCAAGGGAGAACTGACCGGCACGGCCGAAGTGATGACAGACGAACGGAGTGTGACCGAAAGAGTGTTCAGCCCACTGAGATATTTGTGGGAGTATCTGTAAAAGAGTAGCAAAAGTTTGAAGTATAATTAAAACTTTTCGGTATATTTGCGAGAGTTTGAAGTATAATTAAAACTTTTCGACCTATGAACTTTCCACAAAACCTGATTAAAAGGCAAGAATATATCGAACAGATAATTCCTTTCATGCAGAAAAACCTCATAAAAGTCCTCACCGGTCAAAGACGTGTAGGAAAAAGTTTCCTATTATATCAACTTATGGAACATATCCTTCAAAGTAACCCGGATGCCAATTTGATATACATCAACTTTGAAGATTTTGCTTACAGCAAAATACAGAAAGCAGAAGATATGTACACCTACATACTCTCAAAAAGTAAAAAAAAGGGCATTAACTATATCTTCATTGACGAGATACAAGAAGTGGCAGATTTTGAAAAAGCAATCCGTTCCTTACTGTTGAACCCGGACAATGATATTTACATTACGGGAAGTAATGCAAAAATGTTGTCAGGAGAATTGGCAACTTACCTTAGCGGACGATACGTAGAATTCAAAATATACAGCCTCTCATATACAGAATTTCTGGAATTTCACAAACTAAGCGACAGCGCAGAAAGTATGAATCTGTACAGTCGCTACGGAGGATTGCCGTATTTGATAAATCTGCCACTCAAAGATGAAATTGTGAATGAATACTTGAAAAGCATTTATTCTACTATCGTTTTTCGTGACGTAGTCAGCCGATATAACCTTAGGAATACCTTATTCCTTGAAAAGTTGGTTCAGTTTCTTTCTGAAAATATCGGTTGCCTATTTTCCGCGAAAAACATCAGTGATTATCTGAAATCACAGCATTCTACTGTTTCTGTCAATCAGGTACAGAACTATACAGAATACTTAAGTAATGCCTTCCTCATCCACCGTGTAGAAAGATATGACTTGATAGGTAAACGAATTTTTGAAATAGGCGAAAAATACTACTTTGAGAATATGGGTATACGCAACATCGTTGTAGGATACCGCATTACGGATAAAGGCAAAATTTTAGAAAACCTTGTTTATAACCATTTGCTATATAAAGGGTATAACGTCCGCATAGGCTATCATGGAGAAAAAGAAATAGATTTCATCGG
>CAVCAX010000024.1:0-12728 GCA_963599995.1 Coprobacillus sp. CAG:698 | reverse complement strand
ATATACAAGTGGCATTAAAAATAGACAGCCAACAAACCGCCGAGAGAGAATTCGGTAACCTATTGAAGATACAAGACAACTATCCTAAAATAGTAATAACTGAAGATGTCTTTGAGGGAAACACTTATGAGGGAATAAAGCAATATTCCATCCGGAACTTTTTAATGAACTTTTAAACCTCCCCTTCTCTGAAAGTAATAAAGCCTGTCACATCCCTCACACGATGCGGCAGGCTCTATCATTATATGTTTAGATGAATTCAGCGCAACGCTTCCACCTCTTCCGGAGTGAGCGGAATCTTCTTGCCCAAACGACGTGCACCCGTTTCAGTAATCAGATAATCTTCTTCATTACGGATACCGCCGAAATTGCGGTATTCTTCCACCTTATCGTAATTGATAAAGTCCATGAACTTCTTCTCTCCCTTCCAAAGGTCAATCAGTTCGGGGATAAAGTAGATTCCCGGTTCAACCGTGTGTACAAAGCCCGGTTCCAGAGGAATGGCAAGGCGCTGGCTCTTACGCCCGAACTGTGTGCTCTTCGGTTCACCGTTGTAACCGACCCAGATTTCACCCAGATTCTCCATATCATGTACGTCCAAGCCCATCATGTGTCCCAGTCCATGCGGATAAAACAAAGCATGAGCCCCTTCACGTACCGCATCGGCAGCATCGCCTTTCATTAATCCCAACGCTTTCAAGCCTTCTACCATCACACGGGCAGACAATTCATATACCTCCATATACGGAATGCCCGGACGAAGCGCCTTTACCGACTCCAGGTGCATTGCATTCTGGATTTCGTACACCTCCCGCTGACGGGTAGTGAATTTCTTGTCGGCAGGAATCGTAGACGACATATCACCGGCATAGCCCGATTCCACCTCCGCACCGGCATCAATCAGAAACAGATCACCCGGTTTCACCTTATTGCCGTGATAATGGTTGTGCAAGGTTTGTCCGTTGATTGTGGCAATTGTGGCAAAGGAAAGTTCACAATTATTCGCCTCCGCTACCCGGTTCATCTCCGCCACTACTTCATATTCATACATCCCCGGCCGAAGAACCTTCATGGCAGTAATATGCATATCGGCAGTAACATCACACGCTTTTTCTATTTCAACTATTTCCTCGGCAGATTTATGATTCCGTTGGGCCACTACGGCACGGATAAACGGAACGGATCCCTCCTGATGTGCAGGCGGTATGCCCAACCAGTCCATCAGTTTCAATTTATGCTCGGCACGATAAGGAGGCAAATAATGGATTACCTTCCCTTTCTGAACACATTTATGCAGATAATTCACAATTTCCGCCGACGGCAAGGTCTGCGTCACCCCTACCCGTTCGCTCTTCTCTTTCAACGTAGGTTGGACACCCATCCACACAATGTCATCCATCGTCAGCTCATCACCGAAAATAATCTCCTTATCATCATCAATATCAATGATGGCAGAAAGCCCGGCAAACGGTAATCCGAAATAATAAAGAAAAGTAGAATCCTGACGGTAACGGAACGTGTTACTCTCATAATTCAACCCATAGTCGTCATTGCCAAGAAATAACAATACCCCGGAGCCTAATCTCTTTTTTAGCAGGGCCCGTCGCTGCATATACGTCTCTTTGCCAAACATAATATTCTATTTTTTAAGTTCGTGCAACAAAGATAGAGAATTTAGCGTTATACAAATAAAAATAATCTTCATAATATGTGTAATCTGTGGTGAAAAAGTTACTTTTGTAGCGAGAAATAACCCTATATAGAAAACAAAAACCGTATGGCACAAGGTTCCCGTCAAATACAATCCCAGGCACAGCAACAGATACAGACGCTTTCTCCGCAGCAGATTCTGGTAGTAAAACTACTGGAGCTTCCTGCCGTAGAACTGGAAGACCGCATACACGCCGAACTGTTGGAAAATCCGGCACTTGAAGAAGGGAAAGAAGACTCCTCTTCCGATGAACCGGGTGAGAACAATGCCTCTGATAATGAAAATGAGACAGAAGGCGACAGCAATGACTACGATTCATTAAGCGACTACCTGAACGAAGACGACATACCCGATTATAAATTGCAGGAGAACAACCGTTCGAAAGGCGAACAGGCGGAAGAGATCCCCTTTTCCGATGCCACCTCTTTTTATGAGATACTGAAAGAGCAATTGAGTGAACGCAATCTCACGGAGCATCAGCGCGAACTGACCGAATACCTTATCGGATCGCTGGACGACGACGGCCTGCTCCGCAAATCCCTTGAAAGCATCAGCGACGAATTGGCCATTTATGCCGGCATCGACGCCACGGAAAAAGAGTTGGAAGACGCCCTGCATATTATTCAAAGCTTCGATCCGCCCGGACTGGGCGCACGCAATCTTCAGGAATGCCTGTTGATACAACTTCGCCGGAAAATAAAAAAAGGGAAACCCAACGGGCTGCTGATGATGGAGATTAAGATTATCCAAGATTATTACGAAGAATTCACCCGTAAACACTGGGATAAAATCATAAAAAAACTCTGCTGTAACGAAGAGGATTTCAATGCCGCCATTGCAGAAATCACGAAACTGAACCCACGCCCCGGCGCCTCTTTAGGAGAAGCCATCGGACGTAACCTGCAGCAGATCGTTCCCGACTTCATCGTAGACACTTATGATGACGGCAGTATCAATGTCAGCCTCAACAACCGGAACGTACCGGAACTCCGCATGAGCCGTGATTTCACGGAAATGGTGGAAGAACATACGAAAAACAAAGCCAACCAGTCCAAAGAATCCAAAGAAGCCTTGATGTTTCTAAAGCAAAAGATGGATGCGGCACAAGGGTTTATCGACGCCATCAAGCAACGGCAGAACACATTGATGACCACCATGCAGGCTATCATCGACCTCCAACGTCCGTTCTTTCTCGAAGGCGACGAATCCTTGCTTCGCCCCATGATTCTGAAGGATGTTGCCGAGCGCACCGGACTGGACATTTCGACCATCTCACGTGTCAGCAACAGCAAGTACGTGCAAACCAATTTCGGAATCTATCCGCTGAAATTTTTCTTCAGTGACGGATATACCACCGAAGATGGCGAAGAGATGTCTGTCCGCGAAATACGCAAAATACTAAAAGAATGCATCGACAACGAAGATAAGAAGAAACCGCTGACAGACGATGAGTTGGCAGATATCCTGAAAGAGAAAGGATACCCGATTGCCAGACGCACCGTAGCCAAATACCGGCAACAGTTGAACATACCGGTGGCAAGGCTGAGGAAGTAACGAGGATTAATAATTTAAATTTAAAGCACCCGTTGTATGGGAGAAGTAAATGTAGAACAACATATCATTGCAGATAAAACGCTTATCAGAACAGCGCGGATTACATCGTGGATACTGACCCCGTTCTCTATCCCTTTCTTAGCCTTTCTGGTTCTTTTTCTGTTTTCTTACCTGCGCATCATGCCTATACAATACAAACTGATTGTATTGGGAATCGTATATTGTTTTACCATACTGATGCCTACCATTACCATTTTCCTGTTTCGCAAGATTAACGGATTTGCCTTGCAGGAACTGAGCGAACGCAAGAAACGCTACATACCGTTCGCACTCACCATCATCTCATACGTTTTCTGTCTGCTGATGATGCACAAATTGAATATCCCCTGGTACATGACCGGTATCATACTGGCTGCACTGGTCGTACAGATCATCTGCATCATTGTCAATCTGAAATGGAAGTTGAGCGAGCACATGGCCGGAATAGGCGGGATTATAGGCGGACTCGTCTCATTCAGCGAGCTCTTCGGGTATAACCCGGTGTGGTGGCTCTGCCTGTTCATCCTGGTTGCCGGAGTATTGGGATCGGCGCGCATCATTCTACAGCACCATTCATTGGGAGAGGTATTATCCGGTTTTGCCGTCGGACTGATATGCGCGCTGCTTGTACTGCATCCGCTGAGTAATGTATTGTTTCGAATCTTTTTATTTTAAACATCAAATATAAACTCTTAAAAACTAATTATTATGAATTTCCCACAAAACTTAAAGTACACCAACGAGCACGAATGGATTCGTGTAGAGGGAGATGTAGCTTATGTAGGTATAACCGATTACGCACAGGAACAACTGGGCGACATTGTATTCGTCGACATCCCGACAGTAGGTGAGACCCTGGAAGCCAATGAGACTTTCGGTACGATCGAAGTGGTAAAAACCATCTCCGACCTTTTCTTACCGGTAGCCGGTGAAGTGCTCGAACAGAATGAAAGCCTGGAAGAAAATCCCGAATTGGTCAACAAAGATCCTTATGGCGAAGGTTGGCTCATCAAGATGAAGCCTGCCGATACCAAAGACACCGACAATTTGCTGGATGCGGAAGCATATAAGGCAATGGTCAATGGATAAGAAGGCAGTAAAATAACGCAAGCAAGAAATGCTGATAATATAAGTTTAATGTGAGGATGTGTCCAAACTCTCTTGCAAACCAAACCACCCTTGCTACAGACCTCTGTGACAAGGGTGATTTCTATGTTTCAGGTATTTCGACACACGCTCTTTTTGTTTAATATTTATTCTATGACTCCAATTGTAAGTATCATCATGGGCAGCACCTCCGACCTTCCTGTTATGGAGAAGGCCGCACAACTGCTCAATGATTTGCATGTTCCGTTCGAAATGAATGCCCTCTCTGCCCACCGCACTCCAGAGGCAGTAGAAGAATTTGCCAAGAATGCCCGTTCACGAGGCATAAAAGTAATCATTGCCGCTGCCGGCATGGCGGCTGCACTTCCGGGGGTAATTGCGGCCAGCACCACACTTCCGGTTATCGGCGTACCCATCAAAGGCTCCGTGCTCGACGGTGTAGATGCGCTCTATTCCATCATCCAGATGCCTCCCGGAATACCGGTAGCAACCGTAGCTATCAACGGGGCGATGAATGCAGCCATCTTGGCCGTACAGATGCTGGCTCTGAGCGATACAGAACTTGCAAACGCTTTTGCGGCTTACAAAGAAGGCTTGAAGAAGAAAATCGTAAAGGCCAATGAGGAACTGAAAGAAGTTAAGTTTGAATATAAAACCAACTAAATTTACGATCGGACAATTTACAATCTACCATCCGGCTGCGTCACAACCATCTGTATTTGCCGCAATCACAGGAGGTAAGCTGTAACGGTCCGAATGGTAAATTGTAAATAATAAGCAATAAATGGAAAGGGATCTATTCAATTATTCCCGAAGAGAGACGTCAGAAGTAAATATCGGGGCCGTTCCCTTGGGCGGTCTCCATCCCATCCGCATCCAGTCGATGACAAACACACCGACGCAAGATACGGAAGCATGTGTAGAACAAGCCAAACGTATCGTAGATGCAGGCGGAGAATATGTCCGTCTCACAACGCAAGGGGTCAAGGAAGCGGAAAATCTAAAGAATATCAATATCGGTTTGCGCAGTCAGGGATACATGGTCCCATTGATAGCCGATGTACACTTCAACCCCAAAGTAGCCGATGTAGCAGCACTGTATGCCGAAAAGGTACGCATCAATCCGGGCAACTACGTAGATCCGGGACGTACCTTCAAGCAATTGGAATATACGGATGAAGAGTACGCACAGGAATTGCAGAAAATCCGCCATCGCTTTGTCCCTTTTCTGAACATCTGCAAAGAGAATCATACAGCTATCCGTATCGGAGTCAATCACGGCTCGTTGTCCGACCGCATCATGTCCCGTTACGGTGATACCCCCGAAGGAATGGTAGAGTCGTGTATGGAGTTTCTCCGGATTTGCGTGGAAGAGCAGTTTCACGATGTGGTCATCTCCATCAAGGCATCCAACACCGTGGTGATGGTTAAAACGGTCCGCCTGCTGGCAGCCGTCATGGAAAAAGAGGGGATGGCCTTCCCGTTGCACTTAGGCGTCACCGAAGCCGGAGACGGAGAAGACGGGCGTATCAAATCGGCTTTGGGCATCGGCGCCCTGTTGGCGGACGGATTGGGGGATACGATCCGTGTGTCGCTCAGCGAGGAGCCGGAAGCTGAAATTCCGGTAGCGCGCAAATTGGCCGATTATATCACTGCCCGTCGCGATCACCCGTATATTCCCGGTATAGAAGCGGCGGGATTCAACTACCTGTCTCCTTCCCGAAGAAAGACCAATGCCGTCCGCAACATAGGCGGTGACCATCTCCCGGTTGTACTGGCCGACCGCATGGACGGTAACACAGAAGTGAATCCGCAGTTTACTCCCGATTATATCTATGCCGGAAGAGAACTTCCTGCCGTGTGTGAGGCCAATGTCGAATATATCCTGGATGCAGATGTATGGACCGGTGAAGCAGGAACATGGCCGGCATTCAACCATGCCCAGCTACCACTGATGGGTATGTGCCAGGCAGAGCTGAAATTCCTGTTTATGCCTTATATGGCACAGACCGATGAAGTGATCGCCTGTCTTAAAACACATCCGGAGGTCGTCATTGTTTCTCAAAGCAACCATCCCAACCGGGTCGGCGAACACCGTGCACTGGTACACCAGCTGATGTCCGAAGGACTGGAAAATCCGGTAATCTTCTTCCAGCACTATCAGGAAGATGTTGCCGAAGATCTGCAGATAAAGGCCGCCGCCGATATGGGAGCATTGATATTCGATGGTTTGTGCGACGGTATTTTTCTTTTCAACCAAGGTTCGTTAAGCCATGCCGTGACAGATGCCACCGCTTTCGGAATCCTGCAGGCAGGCCGTATCCGTACCTCCAAGACTGAATACATCTCTTGTCCGGGATGCGGACGTACCCTATTCAATTTGCAGCATACCATTGCCCGCATCAAAGAGGCTACCTCGCATCTGAAAGGCCTGAAAATAGGAATTATGGGGTGCATAGTCAATGGTCCCGGAGAAATGGCGGATGCCGATTACGGATATGTAGGGGCCGGACGGGGAAAAGTCAGCTTGTATAAACGTAAGGAATGCATAGAGAAAAACATTCCGGAAGAAGAGGCCGTGGAAAAACTGATCGAGCTAATCAAAAGGAATGGCGATTATACAGAGAAATAACCACCGGACAGCACCAAACTGAATCCGATGCAACGGTTGTACCGAAGAATCGCTTCGGGGTGTTTCTGAATCTGAGCTCTCTATTAACCTTAAAAGGAGGATGTGTCAAAATATCCTTTTATGAAAAATCCCCCCTGCCACAAATACTTGTAGCAGGGGGGATTTCTAAGTTTTGCTCATTTTGCCCCTCTTTTATATCTATTGGTTACAATCTGTAACTTTTCAGAGTGGACATTTTAGTTTTGACACATTTCTTTTTCTTTGAGCGGAATGAGACCGGATTCCGATACCCCTTCTATATTCAGGTATTCTAATACACTCCCCCGCCTTATCCTTATTATTTCTTCTTTTTCTGTGCAAACAGCCAGTCTATGAATCCCGGATAGTTAAATGCGGAAGTCCAACTGTCATGGCTACATCCCGGAAACTCAATGTATTCAACATCAGCACCGGCTGCCTTTAACGCTTTATAAGCCATACGGGAGCCCTCCACCGGCACTATATTGTCTGCATCCCCATGAAATATGCGGAATTTCACTTTCCTGGCATCTGCCAACCGGTCCGGATTGACCGTACCACAAATAGGGACAGCCACCGCAAAGAGCTCCGGAAAACGGATGGCCATATCATAAGTTCCCATTCCCCCCATCGAAAGCCCGATGATGTAAATACGGTTTTTATCGACTTGCGGCAAAGCCAGATAAGTATCCAGCAGTTCTTTCAATGACTTGAACACCGGAGACAACTCCTGCCCCACAGGCATCTCCGCCGGAGAGAACGAACCCGGACGGGATGTATACGCCCAATAAGCATCTGACGGGCATTGCGGGATTAAAACAAACGCCGGATGTTTCTCGCTGTTCACCGGATTAAGAAACATCTGCGCACCATGTACAAGCTGCCTTTCATTATCATTTCCCCTCTCTCCGGCACCATGCAAAAAAAGTACAAGGGGATATTTGGCTCCGGCTTTCTCATTTTCCGGCCGCAACAGGCGGTAGGGCAATGAATCACCGGAAGAAGATACAAATTCTTTTTTTTGATAACTCCTTTGTGCCCAACTTGAGACTGCCAGCAGACACATCAGGCAAAAACTAAAAAACCTTCGCATAAAATCTACTATCAACTAAAAATCTGTTTTAATTTTCCTCCAAAACAACTCTCGTCACGCAACCGGTGCATCGACCTGTCACTCTTCTTTGGCAGTAACGGCAGTTGCACTCAATATCTGCCGGTAACGTTCCGGATTCGTCAGTACCTGAACAGCCTCATCCAGCTCCTTGTCATCTTTCAACTGCTGGATAATGGCACCTTTCTGATAATAATAGCGTTTGATTATCTCTTCTGCAATCATCTTCTTTATGTCTTTAGAGAAATAATCGAGGTCACGGTCCAGGTTATGCTTCAGCTTATTCTCCAATGCCTTGAATTCCTCTGAAGCATCATTCATATAGCCTTCAAACTCAGCCGCCTCTTTCAGTGTATTCAGGATCTTCTCACTTTGCTGATCATACTTGAAATCCGCCCCTTTTACTTTATTCTTGAACTCTTCATAATCAGCATCCGTCAGTTCAAACTCTTTTGCCGAAGCAATCGCCGGATGTTTCAGACAATAGTCCGTTGCATAATCAAAAATCAGATTATCACGTACCAGATAGAACAAAATATTGGGCAGCCGCTCCTGCTTCACTTCAATATCGGGGCTTACCCCCCCTCCATCCCGCACTTCACGTCCGGCAGCCGTATGGAACACAGTTGTCAGGCTATCGGGAATGCGCGCCACACTGCCATCTTCATTACGATGTGCATAATCTATGGCCTGCACACATCTGCCGCTGGGGATGTAATATTTGGAAGTCGTAATTTTCAGATTACCGCCATAAGGCAAAGAGCGGGGCACCTGTACCAATCCTTTCCCATAAGTACGATTACCCACAATGACAGCCCGGTCAAGGTCCTGCAATGATCCGGAGAGAATCTCCGAGGAAGAAGCCGTACCGCTATTTACCAGCACGGCAATCGGAATATCGGTATCCAATGGTTCACGCAAGGTTTTATAGGTATTGCTTGCCTGCTTGATTTTACCTTTTGTTGTCACAATCGTCTTCCCGCGCGGCACGAACATATTCACAATCTCCACCGCCTGATCCAGCAAGCCGCCGCCATTATTGCGCAAATCGATCACCAACGAGGTAATTCCCTGCTTTTTCAAATCAAGAAAAGCCTTCTTGAAGTCTTTGGAAGGATTTCCGGAAAAGCTGCTAAGGTTAATATACCCCACCTGCCCGTCCGTGACTCCATAATAAGGAATGGTAGGCATCTGGATAGAGCGGCGTACGATATTAAATTCGATCGGCTCTTTGACGCCGGGGCGCTGCACTTTCAGTTTGAAACTGGTACCTACCTGCCCGCGAAGCAACGTGCTCACGTCCGAATTTCCTTTCAAATCCTTTCCATCGATCTCCAGCAGCACATCTCCGGCTTTCAGGCCGCTCTCCGCAGCCGGCATTCCTTCATAGGGTTCGGCAACCACCGTATATTGGCTTTTGGAATTATATCTGATTAAAGAGCCGATACCGCCATAGGAGCCTTTCACCATCATTTCCAGTTCATCCTGATCGTTTTCAGGATAATACACGGTATAAGGGTCAAGAGAATACAGCATGTTATCGATTCCCTCGCGGATCGTCTTGTTAGGATCAATCGTATCTACATAAAACATATCCAGTTCCTTGACAATGGAGTTGAATATGTCCAGATTCTTAGCGATCTGAAAATTACGGTCGTCACCGCTTTTAAAACTAAAGAATGCAACAGTAATCAATACAACCGCAACAACGATACCATTTCGCCTATTTAGAAACTTTTTCATACACTTTTAGTTAAAATGAGAAACAAAAGTAACTCATTATCTGCTTATTCAGACAGAACGTCGTTAATATTTAACTTTATTTCATCCCAACGTTCTTTTGAGATAGTGGTTCCGATAACCTGTATCACATTTCCCGAAAGAACAGAACCTATTTTTGCACATTTCTCCAACGAATAGCCGCAAGTCAAGCCATACAAAAAGCCTGCGGCAAAATAGTCGCCGGCTCCGGTCGTATCTATTACTTTCTCCACAGGGATGGCAGACACCCTGACCTCCTCCGTGCCTTTACGAATCAAAGACCCTCTGCTACCGATTTTAACAATGGCAATGCTACACTGTTTGCCTATCGTTTCCAAAGCCTGCTCAGGTTCTTTTCCGGTAAACGCTTTTGCCTCTTCTTCATTGGCAAACACGATATCCACATACTTGCTTATTAGCAAGGAGAAGAAATCTTTATCATTCTCAACGATATTATAGCTTGCCATGTCGAGACATATCTGCAGGCCGGCTTCCTTTGCCAATTCAATGGCCCGGAGAATCATATCGTGATCCTGCACCAGATAACCTTCGATATACAGATAGGCATATCCCTTAAACATATCCAAAGACAAGTCTTCGGCCTTCAAGGTGGCGGCTGCTCCCAAATAAGTACCAAAAGTACGTTCGCCATCAGGAGAAATAAAAGTGGAAGCTACCCCCGAAGGCAGATCGGAGAGGAAAATCTTATCCTCTATCTTGTTTTTTTGCAGATTTTCACGGAAAAACTTCCCATAACCATCATTTCCCACTTTTCCGATAAAACCGGTTGCCGCTCCGAGACAAGAGAGTCCGAGGATGGTATTTCCTGCCGATCCACCGGTTGCAAGATGGGTTTTCATATTCGCAAATTTTTCGTTAATCTGCTGTAACTTAGCTTCATCAATAAGTTGCATGCTCCCTTTCGGCAGACCCATTTCATCGAGCAGGATATCATCTTTCAAGGTTGCAAGTACATCTACAAGGGCATTGCCCAAACCAATTATTTTGTCCATTTCAATATTTTTTTTGCAAAGATATTGCATATTTCAAAATATCCTATTACTTTTGCATCGCAATTGAGAAAACAATCTTCCTTAGCTCAGTCGGTTAGAGCATCTGACTGTTAATCAGAGGGTCCTTGGTTCAAGTCCAAGAGGAAGAGCAAAAAAGACATCGGGAAAGACCGAAAAAGACATATTCTTCCTTAGCTCAGTTGGTTAGAGCATCTGACTGTTAATCAGAGGGTCCTTGGTTCAAGTCCAAGAGGAAGAGCAAAAAAGAAGCCACCTAAATGGGTGGCTTTTTTATTATCACTTCTTGTTTTGTTTCGGCAAAGGAGTATCGAACTGAAGAGCAATAGGCTCGGTGCTACCTGCCAATTTAGCAGGTAATGTCACTGCCACTTTCCCATCTCTTTCTATCCATTTCATACGTTGTCCTGTGGACAACAGTCTGACACTTGTACCACGCTCAGGAACATTCCCCTCCCACTCAATGACAGCAGGCAGCGTTTCTCCTTCAGGCAAAGCGTATAACGCATAAAGGGTTCTGCCATTCTTATCGGCAGTGAACCAAACATTCCCACAATGGTAATTGGGGGTGATCCGGGTATGGTAAATAGCCTTCCCATTTTTCTGCATCCAGCGTCCAATCTCCTGCAAACGTTTTACAGTAGGTTGTTCGATAAGGCCTTCGGCAGTAGGTCCTACTCCAAGAAGTAAATTTCCGCCTTTGGCAACCACTTCCATCAGAATGGAGATAATCCGGTTAGGTGTTTTATAAACCGGATTCTTTACCCAACCCCAATCCGTAGTCAACGTCACACAACTTTCCCATGGATAGGGAAGCTGATGCTCAGGAATTTTTTGTTCCGGTGTCTGATAGTTCTCATATTTACCATGAATAGTGCGGTCTACCACCAAAAGGCCGGGTTGTTTTGCACGCGCCATAGCAGCAATCTGCGGCATATCGATATCCTGATTGTTACGAGGAGAAACCCACCCGCCATCCAACCATAGGATATCAATCGTTCCATAATTGCTCATCAGTTCACCAATCTGGTTATGTGTATATGTTTTAAAAGCTTCCCATTTCTCAGGATGACGTTCTATCTTGTAATTCACATTCCGATTAGGTGTAGCGAAATAATCCCACCAATAGTCCTGATTATGCCAGTCCGGTTTTGAAAAATAAGCGCCTGTCATAAACCCTTCCTTTCTGAAGGCTTCGAATACATACTTGGCAACATCCGCTTTCGGATGCTCCTTAAAAGCACACCGGGATATGGAAAAATCCGTGTATTGACTATCGAACATACAAAAGCCGTCATGATGTTTAGTCGTAAAAATCATGTATTTCATACCGGCTTGCTTCGTCACTTCCGCCCATTGGGCAGGTTCGAATTCAGTCGGATTGAACTGCTTACTCAATCCGTTCCAATACCAATCCTTAAACTCTTGATAGTTATTGTGACCGTAACGACTGATCCAGTCCACGTCTTCGGAACACAGAGCCCACGATTCAACAATACCAGGTACGGCATAAAGTCCCCAGTGAAAAATAACACCGAACTTCAAATCACGCCACTGGTCCAGTTTCTTCAATACGAGAGAGTCTTCCGGCCATTCGTAGGTCGATGATTGTTTATGTACAAATGTGTGTTGAGCTCTCATTCCTGTGGAGAGCAGGCAAAATGCCACAACAAATAAAACTACAATTTTTCTCATGCGTTTTTCTATCTTTTCTTGAGTATCTATAAGGAATTCCTGTCACAACAACAATTCCACGGGTTATCA
>CAVCAX010000023.1:0-6442 GCA_963599995.1 Coprobacillus sp. CAG:698 | reverse complement strand
GTTTTCATCGCGCTAATAAGCGTATTCTGGATGTGACGGAGTCGAATAAAAAAGCGGATGATCTGTCTGAATTGGAAATGGAGGGATTGATACAGCGGTTTGAATATACTTTTGAACTTGCTTGGAAGGTTCTTCAGGATTTGCTGAAGTATAAAGGCTATGAATTTGTGCAAGGGCCGAATGGTACACTTCAGAAGGCTTTTGAGGATGGAATGATTACCGATCACGATGGTTGGCGTAGGATGGCGAAAGCCAGGGTTACCACTTCGCATACTTATAATGAGGGGGATGCTGTTGAGATTGTACGCAAAATATACGAGGGGTATTCTCATTTGTTGCAGCAGTTGGACAATAAACTTAATGAGGAGAAGTTGCGGCTTGAAATGAATTCATTATTTTGATATGTACGGTTTAAGTGATGCGGTAATAACGGATATTTGTGGCGTGTTCCGGCATTTTCCGAATATTGATAGGGTACTTATATTTGGTTCCCGGGCTAAAGGCGTTTATTCCGAGGGTTCGGATATTGATTTGGCTGTGATGGGGGAGGAGCTTACTTTTAATCAGTTGATGGATATCAATATCCGGATAGAGGATTTGGGTTTGCTGTATAAAGTTGATGTGGTGGATTATAATAAGAATGTGGGTACTCCTATCGGGCAGCATATAGATCGTGTGGGGAAGCTCTTTTATGAGAGGGATGGTGAGGCTGGTAATGGTAAATAAGCCGTAGGAATTTGAGGATGGGAGGGGGCTTGTCCGGGTGTGTTGTTCTCTGTGATAATTGTGCATTATGTTTTCTTATCTCTTTTGCGTAAACTTTCTATCCTCTTTGTGCATTATAACTCAAGAAAAAGAGCTAATTTTGCGAACTGATAATTATCTGAACGACATATGAAACTTGATTTATTGACGGCTATCTCTCCAATTGACGGCCGATACAGGGGCAAGGCGGAAGCTTTGGCTGATTATTTTTCTGAATACGCACTGATAAAATACCGCGTGCAGGTGGAAGTGGAATATTTCATCACTCTGTGTGAGTTGCCTCTGCCACAACTTAAAGAAATCGACAAAAGTGTATTTGAAGCTCTACGCGCTATCTACCGGAACTTCTCTGAAGCAGATGCTCAACGCATTAAAGAAATAGAGAGTGTGACCAATCACGATGTGAAAGCGGTGGAGTATTTCCTTAAAGAAGAATTTGATAAATTGGGCGGACTGGATAAATACAAGGAATTTATTCATTTCGGCTTGACTTCGCAGGATATTAATAATACCTCTATCCCTCTCTCTATCAAGGAGGCATTGGAAAAAGTGTATTATCCCCAGATTGAAGAACTGATTGTGCAACTGAAAACGTATGCTACGGAGTGGGAGAATATTCCGATGCTTGCGAAAACGCATGGACAGCCGGCTTCTCCTACCCGGTTGGGCAAAGAGGTGATGGTGTTTGTCTATCGTATGGAACGGCAACTGGCTACCTTGAAGGCCTGCCCGATCACTGCTAAATTCGGCGGGGCGACGGGAAATTACAATGCGCATCATGTGGCTTATCCGCAATATGACTGGAAGGCTTTTGGTAACCGCTTTGTAGCTGAAAAACTCGGTCTGGAACGTGAAGAGTATACTACGCAGATTTCAAATTATGATAACTTATCGGCTATTTTTGATGCGATGAAGCGGATCAATACCATCATGATCGATATGAACCGTGATTTCTGGCAATATATCTCTATGGAGTACTTCAAGCAGAAGATTAAAGCCGGTGAGGTGGGATCAAGCGCTATGCCGCATAAGGTTAATCCGATCGATTTTGAGAACGCTGAAGGAAACTTGGGGATCGCTAATGCCATTCTGGAGCATCTGGCTGTGAAATTGCCGGTATCGCGCTTGCAACGTGACTTGACGGATTCGACTGTGTTGCGTAATGTGGGTGTGCCTTTCGGACACATCATTATTGCCATCCAGAGTTCTCTGAAGGGGCTGCGTAAGCTGCTGCTGAATGAAACGGCTATCTATCGGGATCTGGATAACTGCTGGAGCGTGGTTGCCGAAGCTATTCAGACTATTTTGCGACGGGAGGCTTACCCGCATCCGTATGAGGCACTGAAAGCATTGACGAGAACCAATCAGGCGATAACGGAAAGCTCTATCAAGGAGTTTATCGAAGGGTTGGATGTCAGCGAAGATATAAAGAAAGAATTAAGAGTAATTACCCCGCATACTTATACGGGACTCTAAACAAAATCTCTAAATACCGGCCGTGAGGCCAATGTTTAATTTTTATTCGAATAAAGTAATGAGTACAGAAAACGAAGAATGGCGTGACAACTCTAAAGAAGAGAACACAGGCGCCGGCCGTGATGGTAACAGATCTTACAACAGGGAAGGTGGCTATAATCGCCCTTCTTACAATCGTGAAGGTGGCGATCGCCCGTATCGCCCGAGATTCAATTCTAACAGTGAAGGTGGTGAACGCCGCTCGTATGGTGACCGTCCGCAGCGTCCTTCTTACAATCGTGAAGGCGGTGACCGCCCGTATCGTCCGCAACAGCGTTCGTATGGTGACCGTCCGTCATACGGCGATCGTCCGCAGCGTCCTTCTTACAATCGTGAAGGTAGTGATCGTCCGTATCGTCCGCGCTTTAATAATAATGAAGGTGGGGAGCGTCCGCAGCGTTCATACGGTGACCGTCCGTCATACGGTGACCGTCCGCAGCGTCCTTCTTTCAACCGTGAAGGCGGTGACCGTCCGTATCGTCCGCGTTTTAATAATAATGAAGGAGGGGAGCGCCCGCAGCGTTCATACGGTGACCGTCCGTCATACGGCGACCGTCCGCAGCGTCCTTCTTTCAACCGTGAAGGGGGTGATCGTCCGTATCGTCCGAAATTTAATAATGGCGGTGAGGGACGTCCTCAGGGATTTGCCCGCCCGCAACGTCGTACCGCTGATTACGATCCCAATGCGAAATACAGTAAGAAGAAACAGATAGAATATAAGGAGCAGTTTGTGGATCCCAACGAGCCGATCCGTTTGAATAAGTTTTTGGCCAATGCCGGAGTCTGTTCCCGTCGGGAAGCTGATGAGTTTATCACGGCAGGGGTTGTTTCGGTGAATGGTGAAGTGGTAACGGAATTGGGTACCAAGATCAAACGTTCTGATGTGGTGAAGTTTCATGACGAACCGGTAAGCATCGAGCGGAAAGTGTACGTCTTGTTGAACAAACCGAAAGATTGTGTGACTACTTCTGATGATCCTCAGGCACGCTTGACGGTGATGGATCTTGTGAAGGGGGCTTGTAACGAGCGTATTTATCCGGTTGGCCGTTTGGACCGTAATACGACAGGGGTGCTGCTGCTGACTAATGACGGTGACTTGGCTTCTAAGCTGACGCATCCGAAGTTTCTGAAAAAGAAAATATACCACGTTTATCTGGATAAGAATCTGACGAAAGCGGATATGGAGCAGATTGCAGCGGGAATACAGCTGGAAGATGGCGAGATACATGCAGATGCCATCAGTTATGCGGATGAGAATAAACGTGACCAGGTAGGGATCGAAATTCACTCCGGTAAAAACCGTATCGTACGCCGTATATTCGAATCATTAGGATACAAAGTGGTAAAACTCGACCGTGTGTTCTTTGCCGGTCTCACTAAAAAAGGATTGCGCCGTGGAGAATGGCGTTATCTGACGGAACAGGAAGTGAACTTCCTCCGTATGGGGTCATTTGAGTAATATAATAATGTATAAATTGTATGGAAAAGATTAGTAGAACAAAAATTGTCGACCTGATGAAGCGCGAGGATTTTGGCGCGATGGTCAATGTGAAAGGATGGGTTCGTACCCGCAGAGGTAGCAAACAAGTAAACTTTATCGCACTGAATGACGGTTCTACAATAAATAATGTGCAGGTGGTAGTAGACCTGGCTAACTTTGATGAAGGGATGCTGAAACTTATTACTACCGGCGCTTGTTTGAGCGTGAATGGAGTAATGGTGGAATCGGTCGGTTCCGGACAGAGAGTGGAAGTGCAGGCTCGTGAAATCGAAGTGTTAGGTACGTGTGACAACACATATCCGTTGCAGAAGAAGGGACACTCTATGGAGTTCCTTCGTGAGATAGCTCACTTGCGCCCCCGTACCAATACGTTTGGGGCTGTGTTCCGTATCCGTCATAATATGGCAATCGCTATTCACAAGTTCTTCCACGAAAGAGGCTTCTTCTATTTCCATACTCCGATTATCACGGCATCGGACTGTGAAGGCGCCGGACAGATGTTTCAGGTTACTACCAAGAATCTGTATGATCTGAAAAAGGATGAGAACGGCTCTATCATTTATGATGACGACTTTTTCGGGAAGCAGACGAGCCTGACGGTTTCCGGACAGCTGGAAGGGGAATTGGCTGCAACGGCTTTGGGTGCCATCTATACGTTTGGACCGACATTCCGTGCGGAAAATTCAAATACTCCCCGCCATCTTGCCGAGTTCTGGATGATTGAGCCGGAAGTGGCATTCAATGATATTACGGATAACATGGACTTGGCGGAAGAGTTTATCAAATACTGTGTAAAATGGGCCTTGGATAACTGTGCCGATGATGTGAAATTCCTGAATGATATGTTCGATAAGGGCTTGATTGAGCGCTTGCAGGGGGTACTGAAAGAGGATTTTGTGCGTTTGCCTTATACTGAGGGAATTAAGATTCTGGAGGATGCCGTGGCAAAAGGACACAAGTTTGAATTCCCTGTTTACTGGGGAGTGGATCTGGCATCGGAGCATGAACGCTACCTGGTGGAAGAGCATTTCAAACGTCCGGTGATTCTGACGGATTATCCGAAAGAGATCAAGGCTTTCTATATGAAGCAGAACGAAGACGGAAAGACGGTTCGCGCCATGGATGTGCTGTTCCCGAAGATCGGCGAGATTATTGGCGGATCGGAACGTGAAGCGGATTATGACAAGCTGATGAAGCGTATTGAGGAACTTCATATTCCGATGAAGGATATGTGGTGGTATTTGGATACGCGTAAATTCGGTTCTTGCCCTCATTCCGGTTTCGGACTCGGGTTTGAGCGCTTGCTGCTTTTCGTGACGGGTATGGCTAATATCCGTGATGTCATTCCGTTCCCGCGTACACCGCGTAATGCGGAATTCTAACGGAATATCCCGAAATAATAAAGAAAGCCTGCATTTTTTTTGAGATGCAGGCTTTTTTGTTGCCTTGCAGCCGTTATAATCTCAAAAGATTGGCTATATTTGTAAGCGACAGGCTTTGAGAGTGTTAACTAAAAACAAATACAGTGATGAAAAAACTCTATTTTTTTGCCATGC
Organism: Coprobacillus sp. CAG:698; assembly: GCA_963599995.1. GTDB lineage: Bacteria > Bacteroidota > Bacteroidia > Bacteroidales > Bacteroidaceae > Bacteroides. The sequence continues at coordinate 1,105 of CAVCAX010000023.1, read as the reverse complement.
TGGCGGCGATGCTGTTGGTGGCAACAGGTACTATGGCCCAGAAAAAAGCAAAGTTCCAGCCTGCTAATCTGAAAGGAATCTGGCAGTTGTGTCATTATGTGTCGGAGGTGCCGGATGTGCCGGGGGCGTTAAGGCCCAGTAATACATTCAAAGTCTTGAGCGATGATGGAAGGATTGTGAACTTTACCATAATTCCGGGGCAGAGTGCTATCATTACGGGATACGGTACTTATAAACAGGTGACGGGAAGCTCTTATAAGGAGAGTATCGAAAAGAACATTCATCTGCCTATGTTGGATAATAAAGATAATATCCTTGAATTTGAACTTGAAAATGATGAACTGCTGCATCTGAAATATTTTATAACGAAGGACTTGAACGGGAATGAACTGAATTCCTGGTTTTATGAAACGTGGAAACGTGTGAAAATGCCTGGGGCATTTCCGGAGGATATTGTGAGGTAACAGCTGTTTATAAGTCTTTAGCATATATAATAGGTGTATCAAAATGTTTTAGAGATAGAAAGAGGGTACGTCAAAATGCATAAAACTCGGGAATCACCCCTGCTGCAAAAAAAAACTTGTAGCAGGGGTGATTTTTGTGGAAAAGAGCGTTTTGAGGCATTCTCTTTGTTGGTAAGAGGGCTTGGATATGCCTTCTTTTGGGGGGATACCGGTCGTCTGCCGGCTTTTTCCCCTTGTTGTTCTTCTTTGTGTGTCAATCCGATAAATCTAAAAAAAGGTAGAATTTGTTTGCCAATTCAAAGAAAAGCCGTACTTTTGCAAGCCGATTATTATCTCAAAAGGATAAAAGATTAATTCATAGCAAGTTAATCTTCCTTTGTCCGGGGAAGGTTAATGAGTGGTGAGAAAATTTTAGTAGTAACATTTAAAAATGAATTAAGAGTGGATACTTTAAGTTACAAGACCATTTCTGCAAACAAGGCAACTGTAACCAAAGAATGGGTTATTGTTGATGCTACAGACCAAACTTTAGGTCGTCTGGGAGCGAAAGTTGCAAAATTGTTGAGAGGAAAGTACAAACCGAACTTTACTCCTCACGTAGACTGCGGTGATAACGTTATCATCATCAATGCAGACAAAGT
>CAVCAX010000022.1:0-2194 GCA_963599995.1 Coprobacillus sp. CAG:698 | reverse complement strand
CTTAAAAAATACTGCACCAGCTCCTTTATTATTTTTCCAAACCCACTTTTTTAATTACTTTACTATCTCCGCAAATAAATCCAAGTGTTCATCTACATAACTTGCAACGATCGCCGTCACCTGTTCCTCCATTTCAAAATACTCTTCTTCCAGTTCATCAAAAGCTTCATACTGTTCATACATTGCCATGAATTCATCTTCAGTACGTTCTTTTTCAAGATCTTCACGATGGGTATCATAGATCTTCTTAGCCCGATAGATAAGTTTAGAAAACTCTTCCGCCCCCCATAAACGCATTACTTTGGCAAAGGGGTTATCAAATATATAACCGCCATATCCATTCTGAATCAACTGGCAGAAGCCACCGACCATGATCTCATCACGGAATATCTGATAAGCCAGCAAAGAATGCTGCTCACCGGTAAGCAAAGCCATTGTCCCGGCGGTCAACTCTCCACCTATTACTTCTTTATATTTATCGGTAAAGGCTTGGATAAACTCATCCATTCCCTCGCCCGCTGCTTTTTGCAAGACCGCATCTGACAATTTAATCATAAACCTATTCACTGTTTGTATTAATGCCGCAAAGTTACGAACTTTATTAAAGAAACTCCTTTTTGACAACCATTATTTTCACGCATACATCCAAACGCATGGTTTGAGAATATATGCAGCAACTCATTTCGCACATTAATATACAGCACATCATAAAAGCCAATAGTTACACATAGAAAAATAATTTATCCACATACCTGAAGGAAATAATCCCGAGTTTTGCCCAAGATATAGAACAACATAAATAATTTATCATGAAACGAATCATTACTTTCTTTTCGATACTAACCCTAGTAGCAGCATCGGCAATCGGTAATCTTTACGCCCAAACCACTCCCGCTTTTCCCGGTGCAGAGGGTTTTGCACGTTATACCACCACCGGCGGGCGTGGCGGCAGTGTATATCATGTCACGAATCTGAACGACAACGGTTCAGGTTCGCTTCGTGAAGGGTTGAAAAGCGGCAACCGTATTATCGTATTCGATGTATCCGGAACCATTGCATTAAAAAGCACACTTGAAATTAAAAAAGAGAATATAACGATTGCCGGCCAAACGGCTCCGGGAGATGGCATCTGCATCAAGAACTACTCGGTTGTAATTAAAGCGAACAACGTTATTATCCGATTTATCCGTTGCCGGATGGGAGATGAAGAGAAAACGGAAGATGATGCCATGTGGGGACGCAATCAAAGTAATGTAATCATTGATCATTGCACGATGAGTTGGAGCACGGACGAATGCTCTTCCTTTTACGGGAATAAAAATTTCACAATGCAATGGTGTATTCTGAGTGAAAGCCTGACCAATTCCGTGCATGGAAAAGGCAGCCATGGATATGGGGGTATCTGGGGAGGTGAAGGAGCTACCTTTCACCACAATCTATTAGCACATCATAAAAGCCGTACACCCAGACTTTGTGGAAGCCGTTATACAGGAAGGCCCGATGATGAGAGGGTCGATTTGCGCAACAATGTGTTTTATAATTGGGGGCCGACTAATAGCGGATATGCCGGAGAGGGAGGTAATTATAATTTCGTCAACAACTATTATAAACCCGGACCTTCAACTGCGACCAAAGAAAGCATTACTTACCGCATCTTTTCACCCAATGCCGATGACGGAAAATATGAAAATGAAGCCGGCGTCTGGGGTAAATTCTATGTATCAGGAAATTATTTTGATGACACCTGTTCCAAGCTGAGCAGCAAATCCAAAATAAATATCGCCAAAACAAATGCAGACAACTGGGTCGGAATTCATCCGAATACCAACAACGCCGCATTGCCGGAGGGGAACATTGAAAACATCAAAAGTGCGACAGAACATGAGGCGGCCCCTACTACCACTCATTCAGCAACAGAAGCATACGAAAAGGTTCTGGCTTATGTAGGAGCAAGTTTGAAACGCGACGTGATAGATGCTCGTATCATGTCTGATATACGTAGTGGCAGCTATACCTTCGAAGGCACCAATGGAAGCAGTAATGGGCTCATTGATTCCCAAACCGACTGTGAGGGTTATATCATTTACAATTCAGTAAGTAAGCCGGTAGACAGTAACAATGACGGAATTCCCGATGAATGGGCCGATAAATATCTGCCTCAAGGAAAGACATACAAAGATATCGATGAAGAAAC
>CAVCAX010000021.1:0-7043 GCA_963599995.1 Coprobacillus sp. CAG:698 | reverse complement strand
CGCTATGTTCCTAATATTCAAATAAATAATTTTAATCCTTATATCGAATTCACGTAATTTTAAGGTGATGCCGGAACTGGACTGGAAGTACGGATACTGCTTCGCCTGGATATTAATGATTGTTATAGGGATCATGGTCTATGCTTTTTTCAGGAAAAAGAAATGGTATTAGGGGAGTTGAAGATTGAGAGTTGAGGGTTAAAAGTAGAGAAGTGAGAAGTGAAAATTGAGAACTGAAAGCTGAGTGTTGAGAGTTGAAGCAGAATGCTGAGGAGTTGGAAGTTGAAAGTTTATTAGAAAGAATAAAAAAGAGCACAATAATATGAAGTCAATCAAAGAGCTATACCGTATAGGTACAGGACCTTCCAGTAGTCATACGATGGGACCGCGCAAAGCGGCCGAAATGTTCGTAACACGCCATCCGGATGCAGCAAAATTTAAAGTAACCCTGTACGGTAGCCTGGCTGCTACAGGAAAAGGACACATGACGGATGTCGCTATTACCGATACCCTTGAACCGACAGCACCGGTGGAAATTATATGGCAGCCCAAAGTGTTCCTCCCCTTTCACCCGAACGGAATGACTTTTGCCGCATTCGATGCGAATAATAAGCTCGTTGAAAACTGGACGGTATATAGCATTGGAGGAGGGGCATTGGCAGAAAACAGCGATACACCTTCCATTGAAAGCCGTGATGTATACGGCATGAACAACATGACGGAAATTTTAGAATGGTGCGAACGTAGCGGAAAGAGTTATTGGGAGTATGTAAAAGAGTGTGAGGACTCTGACATCTGGGATTACCTGAATGAGGTATGGAAAACAATGATAGACTCCATACACCGGGGATTGGAAGAAGAAGGAGTCCTGCCCGGTCCGTTAAACTTAAGAAGAAAGGCTTCAACATATTACATACGCGCTACCGGATACAAACAATCGCTGCAATCGCGTGGTCTTGTGTTTGCATACGCATTGGCTGTCAGCGAAGAAAATGCCTCCGGTGGAAAAATTGTAACAGCCCCTACCTGCGGTTCTTGTGGTGTAATGCCTGCGGTACTCTATCATTTATACAAAAGCCGTGCATTTAGCGATATACGTATCTTACGTGCATTGGCCACAGCCGGTCTTGTAGGAAACATTGTAAAATTCAATGCTTCCATCTCTGGAGCAGAAGTGGGCTGTCAGGGAGAAGTAGGAGTAGCATGTGCCATGGCATCAGCAGCAGCAAACCAGCTATTCGGCGGTAGCCCTGCCCAGATAGAATATGCAGCCGAAATGGGATTGGAACATCACTTGGGAATGACCTGTGACCCGGTCTGCGGGTTGGTACAAATTCCTTGCATCGAACGTAATGCGTATGCCGCTGCACGTGCACTGGATGCCAATCTCTATTCTTCATTTACAGATGGCATGCATCGCGTATCTTTCGACAAGGTGGTACAAGTAATGAAGCAGACAGGGCACGATCTTCCCTCCCTCTATAAAGAGACAAGTGAAGGAGGACTGGCAAAAGATTATGAATTCAGCTAAAGGAGAATTATTCCCTTTTCTCAATTCATAATGTCCGGCCAGTGGGTGTCATCCGCACCGGTAATGTCTTTTTCAAGAAGCAGACCGCCATATTCAGAATAATACAAAGCACATTCCTGTGCACCTTTCTGCACTTCAAAAACAAACTCTTCGGACTTATGCGGGAAAGTTAGCTTAGTCAGATTGTCTATCACCCAATCTCCATAGCCGCTTTCCTCATAAGCCGCATTGACGGCTGCGGGTAACTGTTCGCGAAAAATCTCCATCTCCGTCATAACCCAATTGGCATTGGCATCAAACCAGACATCCAATTCCGACCCATTAGCCCAACAATCAGCCACATAATAAACGCCCTTCTGCTCCCATTCTATATCCTGCACATCAGGGTAGAGTTGCTTTAACGCCGTTACGATATCCTGATTAGGAGGCGTATAATCATCATCGTTATCACAAGCACCGAAAGAAAACAGAATCACCGCCAACATTACGGTTCTCCAATAATATTCAAATCTCACCATCACTAAAATTTTATTGATCTATACTCTATATCCTACCATCAATGGTCTGCTTTGCGGAACTTACCATTCTTATCAAACTTTAAAGACAGATCGGTATTCAGTTCCACCTCATATCCTTTACGGTCTCGTTCTATTTTAGTGATGAACTCGGTAGTGAAATTATTTTTCTTCATATAATTGCTGACAAAAGGAGGAATAACCGTCGCCGGAACCTTTCCCTTCTTGGCATCTACTTCCTGCCAGTTCCCTTTACTGTCAAATTCTATTTCGATGCCGTTGAGCAACAGTACTTCATACTTCTTAGATAGAATCTCACTATCTATCTTTATATGAGCCACCTGAGGCTTTACAAAATGCTGGTTAATAAAATTGCGTGCAGGAAGTGGCAATTGATTCATATCCTTAGTAATTACATCACCGGCAAATGCCAACTGAACTGTCACAATGGCCAATACAAGAACAGATAAAATCTTTTTCATAATCGTTATTTTTTAATGAATACTAAACAAAATTCAAACAGAGTCAAAATTCCTATGATTCTGTAATGCAAATAACGATAGAGATTCTGGAAAGATTTAGGAATAACCGGGTAAAGGCTGCTTTTTTATCTTCTTTAACCATAAAGACAGAAAACAGAATAGCATAGTATTAGTACGGACTCAATTGCCACACCGAAACATTTCACCAACCGTACCAGACAAGCCCGGCAAGGTCTTTGCGGCACACACCGGGCCGTTTTACATATAGCGGACTATTTAAATGCCCTCTTCATCATAGATGTCTTCCAATAACTCCTCCCGCACCATTGTCATTTTACCATCGGCGGTAATCGTTATGGAAATGGGGACATACAAGTCTGTCTGCGGATAGCACACACTGGCAGCAAATACAATTCCTTGCGGAGTAGTCTTGTTGTATACCATTCCCTCCAAAATAGACTTTGACAAAAAGTCTTCCCCTACGATTGAGGCAAAGTTTCTCTTTGTAAAAGTCATATTGAAGACCTGCTCATTACCATGCGTCAAGCGAAGCAGAATCTTATTATCAACAAACCGGTTCCCTCTGTCATCCCGCACCAGCGGCAGATCCTCATCCGGAGTACGTGATATAAAAGAGTGGTAATCTTTACCCTTAAACTTGATATCAACATCCGACTTCGAAACCTGCATACGTTGCAAGCCACGTGCATCGACACTATCCTGCATAAGTAGCAATGATTTTTCTTCTACCCTCTTATTTCCGCTACAAGCAGTGATGAATAGTAAAAAGAGAGAAGTGAACAAGTATACCAGCTTCTTCATAAAATATCCGTTCTTTAATTACGGCGGCAAAGGAACAAAAAGCCACGGAAATACACAAATGTTGGGAGTTGAAAAATATCTCGGATCGAAGTATGGAATACTATGCCTCCCATCTTTGTATAACTCCCCATTATCTTTCGGAAATAAGCAAAAATATCAGTGGGCAACCGGCTACCTATTGGATAGACCGCTTTGTTATCGGAAAAATCTCACGGCTGCTTATGCAACCCGACTTGTCGTTAGAAGAAATCGCCGACCAGATGAATTTTTCATCGGTATCCTATCTCAGCCGTTATGTAAAGAGTAAAATCGGTCTAACGCCATCCGAATACCGAAATAGTTTCCGGCGCTGATTGCCCAAAGTGCATTCCCGTAAGAATACAGTTCATCCCTTTTTGAGCCTGTACCAATCAGAACCGGTGTTATTCCGAAATCTCATTAACACATTGCTACATTGACATACCCTTCCAGTTGCAATCATAAACAAAATGGCTATTAATTCTATTATTTGTTACATATTTAATCACTGTATTAAAAATTATGTTTATTTTTGGCAGCAAAATATCAAATCCACAATATTATGAGCAATAAAACTAAAAGGTATATACTACCCGAAGATGAAATTCCACACTATTGGTACAACATTCAGGCCGACATGGTTAATAAACCGATGCCTCCTTTGCATCCCGGAACCAAACAACCTCTGAAAGCCGAAGACCTTTACCCTATATTTGCAGAAGAGCTCTGCCGGCAGGAATTAAACCAGACGGATAAATGGATCGAGATTCCTGAGGAAGTGCGCGAGATGTACAAATATTATCGCAGTACCCCCTTGGTACGTGCTTACGGACTGGAGAAGGCACTGGGCACTCCGGCACACATTTACTTTAAAAACGAAAGTGTAAGCCCGATGGGATCTCACAAACTGAATTCTGCCATTCCACAAGCTTACTACTGTAAAAAAGAAGGGGTAACAAACGTTACAACAGAGACCGGAGCCGGACAATGGGGTGCGTCACTGGCCTATGCCGCTAAACTTTTCGGGTTGGAAGCAGCCGTGTATCAGGTAAAGATCAGCTATGAGCAAAAGCCATACCGCCGCAGCATTATGCAGACATTCGGCGCACAGGTTACCCCCTCCCCTTCCATGTCTACCCGCGCCGGAAAAGATATACTGACTGCCCACCCGAACTACCAAGGCTCATTAGGTACCGCCATTTCCGAGGCTATCGAATTGGCACAGACCACCCCGAACTGTAAGTACACCCTCGGTTCGGTACTCAGCCATGTGGCTTTGCATCAAACTGTCATCGGATTGGAAGCAGAAAAGCAGATGGAGATGGCCGGAGAATATCCCGACATGGTTATCGCCTGCTTCGGAGGAGGTTCCAACTTCGGTGGAATTTCTTTCCCCTTTATGCGTCACAATATCCTTGAAGGGAAAAAGACACGCTTTATCGCAGCAGAACCGGCCTCTTGTCCGAAACTGACACGCGGAAAATTCCAATACGACTTTGGAGATGAGGCAGGGTATACTCCCTTATTGCCCATGTTCACTTTAGGTCACAATTTTGCTCCGGCAAATATTCATGCAGGTGGCCTCCGCTATCATGGTGCAGGTGTTATCGTCTCTCAGTTATTGAAAGACGGACTGATGGAAGCGGTAGATATCAAACAGCTCGAATCTTTTGACGCTGGCTGCCTTTTCGCACAAGTCGAAGGCATCATTCCTGCTCCAGAGTCCTGTCATGCCATTGCCGCTACCATCCGTGAGGCTAATAAATGCAAGGAAACCGGAGAGGAAAAAGTCATTCTGTTCAACCTTTCCGGCCATGGTCTGATCGATATGGCTTCTTATGATAAATATCTGGCAGGAGACTTGGTGAACTACTCACTCAGTGATGAGGACATTCAAAAGAATCTGGACGAAATCGGTGATCTGGCATAATTATGCCATAAGTAACTATAAATCTAAAAGAGCCGTATCAAACTCTGTTTTGAGTAATGATACGGCTCTTTCTTATTACCTTTAGGGGATGTCCACGTCTCATTCTAAAAGTTCATCTTTGGCAAAATCAAGTTCTGAAGCACCTTCTTTCCATTTTCGTAACGATACAAGACATCTCCAGGTCAGCTGTCCAGACTACTTCTTCTTGAAAAAGCCTTTAACCTTCCCAAAAGTCTCTTTTGCTGCACCCTTGACCTTATCGGCAGCTCCTTTAGTTTCCTCCTCCGGTTCCACTTCGGCTGTATTATTCGAAGTGGATGTATCACTTGATGGAGCAGAAACCTTTACACCGACAGATGTTTTTTCCGGAACTGTAGGATTGCCGGCAAGTCCATTGAAATACTCTTTAAGACGTTTATCTTCCCCTTCGCTGCCTGATGTGATTTTCACTTTGTAGTTTTGCTTTCCATAATCTTTATGAGTAAGGGTCAGTTCTTCGGGTTCCTGAGTCTTTGCATTAAGAATAATCACTGCACTATACTTATTGGTAGCATCTTCCTTTTCCTTGAGGTCAAAAGTTTCCTTGTTACCTGTTTTCTTGTAATTCAAAATATCAAAACAAGGATCATCATCACCCTCCATCCAATAGAGTTTCTTGTTGCGGTCAATCACATTGCGGCCACCACCCTCCATAAAAAGTAGCTGTACCTGAGCAGATGCAGACATCGCCATACATAACAAGGCGAAGAATGCCAAATAAAGTTTTGTTTTCATAGCTGTAACTGTTTTTTTTAACTTGTTATTATGTTATTGATACATAATCATTCAACAAGTGTTACCCTTTTCTCTCTACACCACACATCGGACCAGGATGCCATGACGTCCAAAGCTATAAGTGCCCGTTTCATAAACTTACAGTCAGAACTATAAAAACTTTCTGTTTCAATTTTAGTCAGAAATAGAAATATGATTGTAGCCAAAGCTGCCGAGAGATTAACGGCAACAATTATGTCAAAAAAAAGTTTCTATCACCAAAGCCTGTTTCAAAAGCCGGCTTTACAGATGCTATCATCCTTTTTCCCTCATTCCTATTCGCAAAATTAATATATATTATCAAAATAACAAAAAAAAATGTAAGTACAGAATCGAACAAACGAAAAAATTCATCCGGTACTACGGCTCTTTCATTTAACCTTGTTTGAGTACATATAAAGTCCTCACCCATACAAGTCTCGCACAGATTAAATATTCTACAACTGATAATCAATAGATTAAATCACACAGAATAAAAATTATTTCTTTTTTGAGACAGCAGATGTGTAACTTCAGTGAAACTGTACGCTAACTCTCTGATAAGTTCAGTTGTCCCCGTACGCTTATCAAAGCGTCTTTAAAGGAACATTTATAGTTTACTCCTTGTTATATCAAGGGGAATTTATCTATCTTTGTAAGCCATGTGCTTGAGAAAGCTATGACAACCCCATTAAAAAAGCATGTGATATGGAAATAGAACGGATACAAAAGCCTTTGCGCAAACTGCCTATCGGTATACAAAGTTTTGAAGACCTCCGCCGGTCAGATTATCTTTATGTAGACAAAACGGCATTTGTCTATCAACTGGTGACTACCGGTAAGCCTTATTTTTTAAGTCGCCCGCGTCGCTTCGGCAAAAGTCTGCTGCTTAGTACTCTTGAAGCCTATTTCCTTGGAAAAAAAGAACTCTTTCAAGGACTTGCTATCGAACA
>CAVCAX010000020.1:0-3356 GCA_963599995.1 Coprobacillus sp. CAG:698 | reverse complement strand
TCATGCGTCAAAGATAGCCATTTTAACTAATTCCCCCAAGTTTTCAAACTGAGCCTTTCAAACTGAGCCGGACTGACCCCAATTTGGCGGAACAATAACGAAACAAAAAAAGGCTTAACTTATTGAAAGTTAAACCTTTTTTTGTCGGAATGAGGCGACTCGAACGCCCGACCCCTACGTCCCGAACGTAGTGCGCTACCAACTGCGCTACATTCCGATTGCTTTTGAAAAGTGGTGCCACCAGGAATCGAACCGGGGACACAAGGATTTTCAGTCCTTTGCTCTACCAACTGAGCTATGGCACCTTACTTGTTTGCGGGTGCAAAGATAGACATATTTTTTAATACTGCAATAACTTTAAGAAAAAAATGTGATATTGAGGGTATATTATCTTTTTATGAGTTGCAATTTTCTCCTCTGCATGTCTGAATATTCTATTTGCATACCTGATAAGAAAAGGAGGTATGCCGGAATCAGTTTCGGTATATCTCCTTTTTCTTCATACTAAGTCGTTGGTTTATGTTTGGGGAGTATTATCATTGTTTGCAGCATTGTTTCCAGCGTTGTTTTTTGAGGTGGAGAATACTGTTGGGGCATCGGTTGCAGTATCGGCTACCGGAGTTGCTTGCATTGCTGCTTTTGTTGTGGCAGTAGTTGTTGTAGCTGTTGCAGTTACTGTATCGGTTACTTCAGCAGCTTGTGGCTGGGCTTGTTTTTCCCAATGGAAAGGTTCGAAGTTGGTGTTCGGGTCCACCCATGACGGCTTTTTGGAAGCGTAGATGATGAACGGGGCTACCACTACGATAATTGCACCTATAATCAGAACGCTGAACCATACCGTGTTGCTGCCTGTGGAAATCTGGCTGGGCGGGATAAAACTCAATATGAACGCGAGCAATGAGCCGCAGAATCCCAGACCGCCGATAAGCCACATCAGGCCGTTGCCTTTCTTGCCGATACGGAACGGACGTTCGGTTTTCTTCATGTTGTAACGTAGATAGATGGCGGCAGAGAACATGAGCAAATACATGACAAGGTAAAGTATGACGGTCAACTGTGACAGAATCTGGTAGAAACTCTGTACGGAGGGCATGACAACGAAAAGGAGACTTAATACGGTTACAGCAATTCCTTGTACGAAGAGGATGTTTTTCTGTACGCCTACCTTGTTGGTCTTTTGGAAGAACGGAGGCATGTAACCTGCCTTACCTACAGCGAAGATACCTTTTGACGGACCGGCAACCCATGTCAGTACGCCTGCCAGCACGCCGAATGCCAACGCAATGGCGATGATCGGTGATAACCAGGAAGCATGGATGTACTTGAAGTAGTTATCAAACCCTACGAGTAAGCTTTGTGTCAGACTGATGTCTTTGGCCGGAATGATGACGCCCAATGCGAAAGTTCCCAGTACGAAGATGAGCACTGTAATCAAGGCACCGATAAATACAGCTTTCGGGTAGTTTTTAGTAGGGTTCTTCACATCTTTCACATGGATACCGCCCATTTCCATACCGGCATAAAAGAGGAAGATACTTGCAGCGAGAACTACATTGTCGAATTTCGTGAAGTCGGGGAAGAAACTGCTGTGGAAGTCCAGATTGGAGTGACCTCCGGTAGCCAGATAAACGATGCCGAGGATAATCAGCAGGGCTGCCGGGATGATGGTACCGACCATACCGCCGATTTTGGCTACTTTACCTACCCATCCCATACCTTTGAGAGAGATGAAGGTGGCAAGCCAGTAGATGATTAGTACGATGGCCAACGTATAGTATTTGTTGTTGGCCAGTGACATGTCATGAACATCATTCATACCGATGAAGGCGATGGAAACGGCGCCGAATGTCAGAACGGTAGGATACCAGATCGTACTTTCAATCCATTGCACCCAGATAGCCAGGAAACCGATTTTTTTGCCGTAGGCTTCACCTACCCAGCGGAATACACCACCTTGCTTGTCTTGAAACATGGCAGCCAGCTCCGCTGCAACGAGCGAAGTCGGTATCAAAAAGACAATGGCTGCGAAAAGATAATAGAAGGCCGAACTCATTCCGTACACAGCCTCGGCAGGCAGTCCACGCAGGGATACTACTGCCGTTACATTCATGATAGCCAGGGTGAATACCCCCAGTTTTGCTACTTGTTTAATATTTGCCATAAGTTAAGGTTTTAAGTGAAAAATATTTTTAAGTCTGTTTTATAACAACCTTAAACAAGAGATGTTTTTGGAGAATAGCGTCAAACTTGGTTAATTAACATAAGGCACGCTCTAAACAAAGTGGCTGTATAGTTGTTTCTTTGGCATTGCAGTACTAATAAGATGTATAATAATTCTAAGGTGCATAATAATTCTAAGGTGCATAATTATTCTAAGGTGTATAATTATTCCAGGGTATATAATTGTTCTGAGATATATAATTATTAAATGATAAGTTTATGAAAACCGCTCTTACTGATTTTGCGCTGCCAAAGAGAGGAATATATGGCATTTTGCATGTCATCATACTATTATTGTCCCTCTTTCTGGTTATCAGCATTTCTGTGGATACATTCAAGGGTATCCCGTTTTACACGCAGTCTCTGTACATGAAGGTACAGTTGTGGATTTGCATTCTGTTTCTGTTCGACTTTATTCTCGAACTTTTTTTATCGAAAGATAAACTGCGTTATTTCGGTACACATTTTCTTTTCCTATTGGTGGCCATTCCGTATCAGAATATCATCATTTATATGGGCTGGACGTTTTCGCCGGAGCTCACTTACATGCTTCGGTTTATTCCCTTGGTGCGGGGGGGATATGCAATGGCGATCGTAGTGGGATGGCTGACATATAATAAAGCATCCAGTCTGTTTATTTCTTATCTGACAATGCTTCTGGCTACGGTTTATTTTGCCAGTCTGGCATTTTTTGTACTGGAGCATAAAGTGAATCCGTTGGTTTTGGGTTACGGGGATGCTCTTTGGTGGGCGTTTATGGATGTGACGACAGTTGGTTCCAATATTATTGCGGTGACTGCTACCGGACGGGTTTTGTCTGTGTTGCTGGCCGCATTGGGAATGATGATGTTTCCGATATTCACTGTTTATGTCACCAGTCTGATTCAGAAGAAGAATAAAGAAAAGGATGAGTTCTACGAACGGTTGGCAGACAAACAGCAGCAACAGGAACAATTACAACAACGGCAATCGGTGGCAGATAAATAATGAGGTGTAGATAAAATGTACACTGATATGCCAATCATCCAAAATCCGGCTGACCTACCATGTGGCCGGCATCACATTGGCAACCGAAGCCTGCCGGGAGAAAAGCAATGAGATTAAAGCCATACCGCGGCTTATCGACAAAATCAACA
>CAVCAX010000019.1:0-3883 GCA_963599995.1 Coprobacillus sp. CAG:698 | reverse complement strand
ATATTATATAGAAAAACAATGAGGAAGATTTTTTTTAGAATTTGTTGTCTGACATTATTGACGGCGGCCAATATCGCTTGTGCCGGACAAGGAAAAACAAATAAAGGGGAGTCTGCTGCGACTGATAGTGTGGCAGCGGTTATGGAAGATGAGGCAGTCTTGCCGGCTGACAGTACGGGTTATATTGTAAAGGTGGGGGATATGGCGCCCGGCTTTACCGTGACATTGGCAGATGGAAAAACAGTAAGTCTTTCGGAACTTCGTGGAAAGGTGGTAATGCTGCAGTTCACTGCCAGTTGGTGTGGAGTCTGCCGTAAAGAGATGCCTTTTATCGAAAAGGATATCTGGCTGAAACATAAGAGTAATCCTGATTTTGCATTGATCGGCATCGACCGTGACGAACCCTTGGACAAAGTGCTCGCTTTTGCTGAATCTACCGGGGTTACTTATCCTTTGGGGTTGGATCCGGGTGCCGACATTTTCGCAAAATATGCCTTGCGCAATTCCGGGATAACACGTAATGTATTGATAGACCGTGAAGGAAAGATCGTAAAACTGACCCGTCTGTACAATGAAGAAGAATTTGCTTCATTGGTTCGGCAAATCGACGGAATGCTGAAAAAGTGATCTGTATGTAAGAGGTCGGTAAGCTAATACCGGCTTTTTGCTTTTTATTCCGTATATGTGAGAATTTCAATAGCTGTTATTATCAATTCCCTATTATTTTATGGTTATAACTCTTATTATTTTGGTACTGTCTGCCGCTTTCTTCATGAGTGGCAAGGTACGCTCCGACTTAGTGGCTCTCTGCGCCTTGATATCTCTTCTTGTTTTTCAGATATTAACACCGGAAGAGGCGCTCTCCGGTTTTTCCAATTCGGTGGTGATTATGATGGTCGGCCTGTTTGTCGTTGGCGGAGCCATCTTCCAGACAGGATTGGCGAAGATGATAAGCAGTAAAATATTGAAGCTCGCAGGTAAGAGTGAGTCGAGGCTTTTTTTGTTGGTGATGCTCGTGACTTCCGCTATCGGTGCTTTTGTCAGTAATACCGGTACGGTGGCGTTGATGCTTCCTATCGTGGTCAGTTTGGCGGTCAGTGCCGGAATGAATCCCGGCCGGTTGCTTATGCCTTTGGCGTTTGCAAGCAGTATGGGAGGTATGATGACTCTGATCGGTACACCCCCGAACCTTGTCATTCAGAATGTGCTGACCAGTGCGGGATTTGAACCTTTGTCTTTTTTCTCTTTCTTGCCCGTGGGGCTTATCTGTGTGGCGGTGGGCACACTCGTATTGATGCCCCTCACTAAATGGTTCCTTTCCAAAAAAGGGAAGAAACAGGAGGTGGATGCTTCCGGAAAATCTCTGAACCAGTTGGTGAAAGAGTATGGCTTATCCAGCAATCTGTTTCGGCTTCGTGCCGATACGTCCTCATTGTTGGTCGGCAAAACAATCATCGACCTTGATGTGCGGCGCAAATACGGGTTGAATATATTGGAAGTACGCCGTGGCGATGTCTCTCAAAACCGTTTTCTGAAAACGATTACACAAAAACTGGCCGAACCCACTACGGTGATGCAGGAACAGGATGTTCTTTATGTGACCGGAGAGGTGGAGAATGTAGAGCGTTTTGCAGAAGATTATCTGCTGAAAATGCTGGACGGACATACGACCGAAGAGGCGACAAAGGCCAATAATTCATTGGATTTTTATGATATCGGCATAGCGGAAATCGTATTGATGCCTTCATCCAATTTGACGAACCGTACGGTGAAAGATGCGGACTTGCGTGGAAAGTTTAATGTGAATGTATTGGGTATCCGGCGCAAGAGCGAGTATATTTTGCAGAATCTGGGTGATGAGAAGATGCATAGTGGCGATGTGTTGCTGGTACAGGGAACCTGGCAGAACATAGCGCGGCTTAGCAAAGAGGATGCCGATTGGGTGGTGTTGGGGCAACCTCTGGATGAGGCAGCCAAAGTGACGCTGGACTACAAAGCACCGGTAGCTGCTGCTATTATGGTGCTGATGGTAGTCATGATGGTATTCGATTTTATTCCGGTTGCTCCCGTCACGGCTGTGATGATAGCCGGCGTATTGATGGTAATTACCGGTTGTTTCCGCAATGTGGAGGCTGCTTATAAGACGATTAACTGGGAAACGATCGTCTTGTTTGCCGGCATGCTCCCGATGTCTCTTGCTTTGGAGAAGACAGGAGCTTCGGAGTATATATCCAATGGGCTTGTTGCCGGATTGGGAAACTATGGTCCGATTGTTTTGCTGGCGGGTATTTATTTTACCACTTCATTGATGACCATGTTTATCAGTAATACGGTAACGGCCGTTTTGATGGCACCTATTGCACTGCAGAGTGCGTTGCAGATAGGAGTCAGTCCGGTCCCGTTCTTGTTTGCCGTTACGGTGGCTGCCAGCATGTGCTTTGCTTCACCTTTCTCTACTCCACCCAATGCATTGGTAATGCCGGCCGGACAATATACATTTATGGATTATATAAAAGTAGGATTACCGTTACAGGTGATAATGGGAGTCGTGATGGTATTTGCATTGCCGTTGCTGTTTCCTTTTTAAAAGGAGGGTATGTCAAGATGCCCTTTTCAAAGGAGTTGCCTCTGCTACAAGCATTTGCGGTAGGGGTGATTTCTAAGTTTTGTGCATTTTGACACACCCTTATTCTCTCCTAATAAAGTTTTGCCAGATAATCATAATGTTTCCCTTCCTTTATGATTTCTGCGTTAAATCCGCATTCGGCCGCATAAAGGCTGAGTGTTTGAAAATCCACATACAGCCAGTCGAACGGTGTACCTTTAATCTCTTTATATTGCATTTGAAAATCTATTTCCCCGTAATAATCTCCGGCGAGATCTATCTCGAAACTCCCATCTTCGTCTTCGAATAGATAACGCAGGTCGCTTGAGTCCATTAGGATACATCCTCCCGGACGGAGCAGCTGTTTCATCTTTTTAAAGAAAACGGGCATGTTTTCCAGTCTGCCGATAATGCCGGAACCGTTCATCAACATTAAGATGGTGTCGAACTGTTCGGTAAATTGTTCATCAAACAGATTGACCAAACGGGCATCATTGACTCCGCGCTGTTTCATGACTTCTACCGACAGTGGAGAAATATCGATGGCACATACCTCTTTATTCATCTCCTGAAGTGCCAGTGCATGGCAACCGCTTCCGGCTCCTACATCCAAAATCTTTCCTGTGGCCAATTGCAGGGCCGTACGCTCGAGCATCGGCATCGTTTTTATACTACGGAAAAGTTGTTTGACAGGTATTTCGTCTTCGTCAAACTGTGAAGAAAAAACACGTAAGCGGTCGGCTTTGTGATGATTGAAGTAATCGGCTATGGCGGCACCCATCGGGTCCTTATCGGCTGTTAGCAAGGTTGTTTCCATCAGGTTATTATTCGTTGTTGAAAGGACAAAGATAGATAATTCGTAGAAAAGGACTATCTTTGTGCACAGAAAATTGTGAAATAAAGAAGTTAGATTATGAGCATAGAAGATGCAATGATGGGTGGAATCGTTTTTAAGGGTAAGAAAGACGGTCCGAAACAGGATGAGAAGAAAGTGAAGACGAAAGCGAAAAAAGCAACTTATATCAAAGGTCTGCACGGATCCGGTGCTGCCAAGATGAAAGCGGAGATAAGGAAGAAAAGGGCGAATAGGCATAAATAGGCCTCTCCCCGGCCCTCTCCGTGGGAGAGGGAGCAGGGAAAGCCCCGTTTACTACTTTTGCGGCAATATCTCGATCCAGTAATCATCCGGATCGTTAATGAAGTATAGTCCCATTGCGGTGTTTTCAAAACATACACAGTTCATCTCTTTGTGGTATTGGCGGACAGCATCATAATTTC
>CAVCAX010000018.1:10689-13507 GCA_963599995.1 Coprobacillus sp. CAG:698 | reverse complement strand
AGCCTAAACGCAGAAAAATATGACAGTTATGAAGCCCTCCAATCAATGCTCGAGCGCCAATTACGCAATTGGGAAAAGAGCTACAATATTAAAGAAACAGATCCCAGCTATTCTGGGCGCTTCATGGAAATTATTCGCCAAGCATACCAAATAACCGGACGCCAAGTAGTGGTATTGGTTGATGAATATGATAAGCCTTTATTGGCTACACTTCATAACGAAAAGTTACAAATGCAATACCGTGATCTGCTGACTGCTTTTTATACCGTACTCAAAGATGCCGACCCATGGCTGAAATTCGTATTTATCACCGGAGTCACTAAATTTGCCCAAGTGGGTATATTCAGTAAACTAAATCAACTGAATGATATCAGTCTCGACCGTAGATATGCACAAATCTGCGGACTCACCCGCGAAGAGATAGAACACACTTTTGCACCTGAGTTGGATAAAATGGGGCAAATAAATGACTTCACTTACGAAGAAACGATGGAAGAACTTACCAGAATGTACGACGGATACCACTTCTCACATTTCAGAGAGGTAGGTATGTACAATCCTTTCAGTATACTGAACGCACTGGACAAACAAGAATTCCGCAATTTTTGGTTTGCTACCGGTACTCCGGGATTTTTATTGACCATGCTACAAAAAAGTAATTTCGATCTGCGCAAACTGGATGGTATCGAAGTGTCGGAAGCTTCGCTCACCGATGACCGAGCCAACGTGGACAATCCCATTCCTATGCTCTATCAAAGCGGATTCCTTACTATAAAGGATTTCGACAAACGCTTCCGACTTTACAAACTGGGCTACCCGAACGAAGAAGTGAGATATGGTTTTCTGAACTATGCTGCTCCTTTCTATACTCCGGTATCACAAAATGACACAGCTTTCTATATCGGCAAGTTTGTCAACGAACTGGAAGCCGGAATGACGGACGCTTTTCTTATTCGTCTGCGCTCTTTCTTTGCAGGAATCCCCTATGAACTGAACGAAGAGACAGAACGCCATTACCAAGTGATATTCTATCTGGTCTTCAAGCTCATGGGACAATTCACCGACGCAGAAGTACGCAGTGCCAAAGGGCGTGCCGATGCAGTGGTAAAAACAAATGACTTCATCTACGTCTTCGAGTTTAAGCTGGACGGTTCAGCCGAAAAAGCTTTGGAACAGATCAATGAAAAAGGATATCTCATCCCGTACATCGCAGATGGAAGGACACTCGTCAAAGTCGGGGTCAACTTCTCACAAAAAGAACGTAACATAGAACATTGGATTATAAATTAAAAAAAGAGACTTCATGAAATATATCGGAGCACATGTCAGTGCATCGGGCGGTGTGGAAAATGCGCCCGTCAATGCACACGAAATAGGTGCAAATGCTTTTGCGCTTTTCACCAAGAACCAACGTCAGTGGGTAAGCAAACCATTGACGGAAGAGAGTATACGACTTTTTAAAGAGTACTGCGCCAAGTACAGTTTTCAGCCGGAACACATCCTTCCACATGACAGCTATCTGATCAACCTCGGACATCCGGATCCGGAGGGATTGGAGAAAAGCCGTGCCGCCTTTCTGGATGAAATGCAGCGTTGCGAACAGTTAGGACTGAAATTGCTGAATTTTCATCCCGGAAGTCATCTGAATAAGATTTCCGTAGAAGACTGTCTCAGCCTCATCGCAGAAAGCATCAATCTTACTTTGGAAAAGACGAAAGGAGTGACGGCAGTCATCGAGAATACCGCCGGACAAGGCAGTAACCTTGGTAATGAGTTCTGGCACTTGAAGTACATCATCGACCGTGTGGAAGATAAAACCCGGGTGGGAGTTTGTCTGGACACCTGCCATACTTTTACTGCCGGTTATGACCTATTGGGAGACTATGAAGGAGTCTTCAATGAGTTCGAAGAAGTGGTCGGCTTTCAATATCTCCGCGCCATGCACCTCAACGATTCGAAGAAAGAACTGGGGAGCCGTGTAGATCGTCACGACAGCATCGGCAAAGGCTTCATCGGATTCCCTTTCTTTGAGAGACTGATGCGTGATCCGCGTTTCGACAATATGCCGCTCATACTCGAAACAATAGACGAAACATTATGGCCGCAGGAAATCGCATGGCTGAGGGAACAGAGTGAAACGCCAATGTAAGAAAACAGCACGGCATGCCAACTGCCGTAAAAAGGGTGCTTACCACCTCTAAGCACCATCCATACAGTTTGTATGCACCGTTCTTAAGAAAGCTCTGCACGGTGCATACAAGCCCGAATATCCCTTCATTCCTGTACATCCGATGAATAAAGATTCACATTCCAAACCTTCTCAATAAATATTTGCCATACTGACCAGCGGTTCGTATAACTTTTCAATATCCTGCGCATCCATTTCTATCTGTACCTGATCGCCCGGAATCAATCGTATGCCGTCCGGTTTCAGATCTTTTCGGTCACGGTGTACATTGATGATGACACAGTGTTCGGGCAACCGCAATTCATCGACTTCTTTACCATCCAAATAAGAGCCTGTCATGACTTCAACGGAAAGGGTATAACGTTTCTGCTTCTGAAAATCCGGAGTATGAATCATATTATCGTAAAGAGTAACGTTGAAAGGCTGAATCTGCAGCAATTCCGTAAAATAATAGGTCAAGCCGCCTACCACTACGGAGGGATAAAACACCTCGAGATGTCCGGTAATTTCGGTAATTAAAACAATAGCTGTCAATGGTGTCCGGATAACGGCCACCAGAAAAGCAGACATACAAATCAACATCACATAACTGACGCTTTCCTGAGTTATAAAACCTCTCTGCACCAATAT
>CAVCAX010000018.1:5156-10679 GCA_963599995.1 Coprobacillus sp. CAG:698 | reverse complement strand
CGAACAAACCTCCGGTAACCAATGCTGGAATAAAATTTCCTCCCGGCAATCCGGAAGAGACAGAAAGAGTAGTAAACACGAAATGAAGCATCATCATAGCCACCACCCACATTATCTGACTACTGTCATTACCGGAAGCCTGTTCCAGCATAAACTGCTCTCCTCCTCCCGTAAGATTGACCTGTACCAGTGATATCGAATAAGCTATCACCAACAAGTAGAGCATCTTCATGTATACCGGATGCTTTACACTTGTATAAACCTGCTCAAAATATAAAGTGACTTCGGAATAGAACTTCCCGAAAAGAGAAATCACCACCGCCAATAATAAAAACAATTTCAATTGGGAAAGAAAAGGGAGCAACGGATCGATAGCGTCTATCAGGTGATAAGGGTTGACAGGAAACAGCCAACTGGCCACCCCACCTGCCACAACGCCTGCAAGCAACGTAGTGATGGCGGTTTTGGGTGCATCAAAACGTTCGATGGACTCGATGACCAATAACGACGAAGCCAACGGAGCTTCAAAAGCGGCTGCCAGTCCGGCCCCAGCTCCGGCAGCAAGAAGCTGTTTCCGCTCTCCAGAAAGTACCCTTGTCCATTTGGAGACAAGGCATCCCACATAAGAACCGATCTGCACCGATGGACCTTCACGCCCCAAGGACAGACCGGCCGTAAGCGCAAGTACACCACCCACAAATTTAGAGACCATCTCAATGAAAGGATGCTTATAGGAAATACGCCCGTTAATCACTCCACGTGTCTGCGGGATACCTCCTCCGGTGATGAGCGGCATCTTACCGACCAGCCAGGCAACGAAAATGAGAATGCCCCACAATGCCAAAAACAACGGAATATGCCAATACCAGCGAGGATGGGCATCGAAAAAAGTACGCCGGGCATCAAAAAAGACCTGTAACAGATAATGATAAGGCACAGCCACAAGTCCCGTCAGTAACCCCACAAAGATACTGACGAAATACAACCTGGCATCAATCAGTTTCAGTTTCCAAACATGCCATCCTCTTACTCCTTTCAAACTCTTCCAGTGTTCGAACATTCCAAATGAAACTTTGCCACGTATAACAAGCTAATGAATAAAGATGTTTAAGTCCTGGTTTAAATTTTCTTTTTAAAGATTTTTATCTGCTTGTTCCGAGTCCGGTTCCGGTTTAGTGAATCCGGTTCCGATTTAAGCAGACTCTAAAGCAGAGACAGACAATCATCAACGTTCGTAGACAGAAAATACAAGTAAATAGCAAACAAAATCAACTTTAAGTGATCACCTTTCTTAAATTATGTATATATTTGCACCCGAAAAGTATTATAGTCGAATTAAGACTTTATACAATAGAAAATTCTAACACTAACAAAGCATTTATTGACAGAAAACAGATTTATTATGAAAAAGATTTGGTTAGCATGCCCTGCTATCCTCTTGTTTGGATTAAGCAGTTGCATCCCCGAAAAGAACTATTACGAAGAACCTCCCGTTAAAGAAGTCAATACTTCGACGTATTCTACAGAACAGACTGTAACTTTGGATGTACATTATGCTCTTGCTGATTCGAAAGTGCTTTTTTACGTGTACGATCAAAACCCGTTGGTTTTCTCCGAGACCGGCAGTTCGATAACCCTACGGGAAGACATCCAGCCGTTAGATGCCATTTGGACCGATGACGAAGGTGCATACACCGGTTCTATAACTCTCCCTGCTTATGTAAATAAGGTATACGCTGTCACGAGTGCGCTTAATACCCCTGCTTTGATAGAAAGCACTATCGACAATGGAGTTCTGGAAATAACCGACCGCGATTATATGACACCGTCGGCATCTGCAACCAGAGCTGCCACCAACTATAGATATGCAACCAAAGAAGATGCAACAAGATTCAATTCTTTGGGATGGTCCGAATCACCTGCCGCACCTTTTGACAGAGGAAACGGAAGAAGTGTAGGTACGGGAAAATTATATACCAAATACGAGGGCGACAACGAAAAGCTTAAATTAAGTACCGCGGAAAGAAAAAGCCTGTTGACAACAGTAAATTCCGTTATCGGGCGTTATAAAACTTGCCCCACAGAATACCGCACAGCAGCCGACTTATACATCAACGAAGATGATACGGAAATTGTACTGACAGTTATCGGTGGAAATACATGCTGGAACAGTTCACTGGGATATTATTATTATAAGGAAGGACAAAAGCCCACCAGCTTGAACGATGTTGCCATTTATACTCTTTTCCCCAATACACAGATCGATTGGATTGGCGGCAGTGCACCCTACTTTAAGTCCAGCCCTCAAGGAGTGGAAATAGGAGACGACATACAGCTAATCTACTTTGGTGACGAGCAACATCCCGAACATACGACCAAATTCCCGGCCGGATACCGCCTTGGATTCGTATTGGCCTGCAATGCGTGGGATGCCTATTTCGCAGGATTCTCGTCTTACACTAAAACGAAGAATTTCTTCGCTTCTTCTACCGAAGGATTAAGTACCGCCCGTCCGGACGGACTGGACGTACGTACTGCCATGTTCAAAGATAAAAACAATAACATAGCCATATCTTTCGAAGATTTTGTCGATGACCAGAACTTCAACGATCTGGTGTTCTGTGTAAAATCAAATCCGGTGATCACCAATGTTCCCGAAGTGGACGAAGATTACAATACAACCATCAGCAAAACCGGTATTTACGCTTTTGAAGACATGTGGCCCCGCGCAAGCGATTATGACATGAACGATGTGTTGACACAATACACATACGAAAAGACCTTCAACAATAATAACCGGATATTGAAGGAATCGTTCACCTTTAAAACTTTTGCAAACATAGCAATACTCACTAACGGACTGGCATTTACAATGGACAATACCACTCCGGCTACCATAAGTGATTTCATAAAGTATCAGACAGAAGACTTTGTAGCAGCCCAATTCGAGCACGAAGATAACACCATCAAACTGACTGATAATGTGAAGTCTGCCATAAACGCCGAATACAAAGTCACTCTCGATTATGGCAAGAATTCGGGAAAGACACGCGAAACTGTTGTAGATGCGTTCATCTATCGTCCCAGCAAGGATAATACACGGTTAGAAATCCATTGCCCGATGAAGAAACCAACCAATAAAATGGACGTATCTTTATTTGGTACAGGTGACGACTGTTCGGAACCGGATAAAGGCATTTTCTATGTTTCCGATAAGAGCAATGTTTACCCGTTTGCTTTCTACTTGTCCAATGCTACCAGTCAGGACATCGCACCCTTATTGAATTCTGAAAACGAAAAGACACCCATTGATCAACTCTACCCCAAATTCCTCAATTGGGCTAAAACAGGAAAAGACGCAGACTGGTATAAACAATAACTTATTCTGTCTATAAATACAAATTTCCCTGCAAGGTTACTGCTATCTCGATAATTGAAAACAGTAACCTTGCAGGGAAATTTGTTTCAACACTACCAGAACTTGTTGTTTTCCGGACTATATTCAAAACCTACAGCCCGCAGCCGATTGATAATATCATTCTTATCAATGTGCAAGTCATCACAAAGTTCATCCAAAGAAGAATAGTTATCACGGAGTTTCATATTAATGACGCTAAACAGCATCATCGGATCTTCAGGTAATTCCATATCAAAATGCTATTTTATAAATCGGCCGCAAAGATACACAAAATCTTATTTATCCGTTTGTTTCCAACAGTTTAATCAACGCCACGCGCTGAATGGAAAAGGTATTCCCCTCTTTTTGTACATACTTAAGCAACTCCATCCCCTCCTGACGAAACTTTGATTTCTGCAAAAGATGATCAGCGTCAGTCTCATCAGACAGTTTCAGCAAGGTCATGGCAGCCAGTTCGATCTTCCCCATTCTGTCGGGATCACCTTCGTATTGCCCAATCAGTTCCTGCACATCCATGCCCATCAACCGTTCGACAGGAAAACCCAAGACCTGTCTGGTCAGGCAATCATACTCCCCCCACTCCTGCTGACGGATTTTCTTTCTATTCAATATCGCATTGGCAATCAATGAAATGATCTCTTGAATCATACGTAGCAGATAATCTTGTTTAATCATAACTTATTATTAAAAGTATTACAGTCGGATTATAGTTCTCCAAAGTTCCTCTATCCCTTAAAACTGCATAAACCGAAGATACCGGAAAAGAAGACTACAAAGCTAATGAATATTTTCGGAATATCTCTGATAAATAAAAAGGTGGGTTATCCGCCAATGGCGACTTATATGCTTTGTCAATTCATTATCCGTGAATATATCACAGATAAAGGCAGACAAACGCATAAATATCAAAAGTAAGCGGCTATTTTAACAAACTATTCGATTTTATTCCTATATTTGTAAATGATAGTGGCGTGTTACATCCGAACAACAATAAAAAAGACTATGCAGAAACATCGTTAATTCAAGTCATTGAACTGTTTATTATATTGAATATATGTCAATATGGAGTAAGCTCATAGGGATCAGGAAAACCGGAGATAGAAATAATATCGCCACCAGTAAAACTACCTCCGTGCCACGTAACGCCATCAATTATGCCATAGTAGATGTAGAAGTTGGCCTGAAAGATCATAAAATCCATGATATAGGAGCACTCAGACATGATGACACGACTTTCCATAAAACCTCGAAAGAAGAGCTGTTCACTTTCCTAAATGATATAGACTACATTTGCGGACACAATATCATTCATCATGATGCCCAATATCTGTTCCCGGACAAGGCATGCCGCCGGATTTTAGTTGATACACTTTACGTTTCGCCTCTGTTGTTTCCGGAACGCCCTTACCATCGGCTTGTGAAAGATGACAAACTGATTAGTGAACAGATGAACAATCCGGTGAACGATTGCAAGAAAGCAAAAGACTTATTACTGGACGAAATAGCATGCTGGAACTCATTGCCGAAAGAAAAACGTATCCTATTCGCTTCGTTGCTGAAAGACAAAAAGGAATTCGAAGGATTTCTCAGTATGGTAAGTGCGGAGTATATCAATGAAGGAATACCGGAACTCATAAAAGAACTTTATACAGGAAAGATTTGTCAACATGCCGACCTTGACATGCTCATCAAGCAATATCCATGCGGATTGGCATACGCATTGGCTCTGATTGAGACCACCGATTATCGATCCATCACCCCAGGATGGGTACTTTACAATTATCCGGAAGTAGAGTTTATTGTAAAACTCCTGCGCCACACTGCTTGCCGGGAAGGTTGTGATTACTGCCATACGCAATTGGATGTGCTCCATAACTTAAAAACATTCTTCGGATATGAGCATTTCCGGACATACGAAGGCGAGCCATTGCAGGAACGGGCGGCCCAAGCAGCAGTGAAAGGCAAATCGTTACTGGCGATATTCCCTACCGGTGGTGGTAAATCACTAACCTTTCAGTTGCCGGCACTCATGGCCGGACGCTCCGTGCACGGACTTACGGTTGTCATCTCTCCCTTACAATCTCTCATGAAAGACCAGGTAGACA
>CAVCAX010000018.1:2464-5083 GCA_963599995.1 Coprobacillus sp. CAG:698 | reverse complement strand
CACGGATGCCGTAACCATAAATGGGATGCTGGATCCTATCACAAGGGCACTGTCCATACAAAGGGTAGAAGACGGAGAAGCCTCCCTGTTGTATATAGCTCCCGAAATGCTTCGCTCAAAAACGATCGAGAAAATATTAATGGCGCGCCACGTTGTAAGATTTGTAATAGACGAAGCGCATTGCTTTTCTTCATGGGGGCAGGATTTCAGGGTTGACTATCTCTACATCGGTAAATTCATCCGGGAATACCAGCAAAAGAAAAAATGCAAGAATCCGATACCCGTATCCTGTTTTACGGCTACGGCAAAACAGAAAGTGATACAAGACATCTGCGATTATTTCAAGCAAACACTGAATTTGGACTTAGAATTATTCGCATCAACGGCCTCAAGAACCAATCTGCATTATTCTGTCATACATGCCGACAGCGATAATGATAAATACTTAAAGCTGAGAGAACTTGTAGCGGAATCCGATTGCCCGACAATTGTTTACGTATCACGGACCAGACGGACCAAAGAACTGGCAGCCAAGTTGACCCGTGACGGCTACAAGGCACTGCCATTCAATGGCAAGATGGAAGCCGATGAAAAAATCGCCAACCAGGAGGCTTTCATGAATGACCAGGTACAGATCATTGTGGCTACGTCCGCATTCGGTATGGGGGTCGATAAAAAAGATGTTGGCCTTGTGGTACATTATGACATTTCCGATTCGCTGGAAAACTACGTTCAAGAGGCAGGCAGAGCCGGTCGTGATCCCGGCCTCAGCGCACGGTGTTATGTGCTTTACAGTGACAATGATTTGGACAAGCATTTTATACTGTTGAACCAGACAAAACTAAGTATCAGCGAAATACAACAAATATGGAAAGCCATCAAAGACCTGACCCGACAACGCATGAAAGTCAGCTGCTCTGCATTGGAAATTGCACGGAAAGCCGGATGGGATGATTCGGTCTCTGACATTGAAACCCGTGTGCGAACAGCATTAGCTACCTTGGAACAAAGCGGATATCTGGTAAGAGGCAACAACGTACCTCACGTATATGCCACGGGAATCACAGTGAAGGACATGGACGAAGCAAGAAAGCGCATATCGGCATCACTACTTTTTGACAGCGATGAAATAGAAAAAGCAGTCCGCATCATCAAGTCACTGATATCACAAAAGCATGTCGCCAAAGCCCGGAATTCGGAAGCGGAATCACGGATAGACTATCTGTCAGACATCTTGGGCCTGAGCAAAAAAGAAGTGATATCCGTAGTGGAACGCATGCGGCAGGAAGGCATATTGGCAGACAGCAAAGATATCTCCGCCTATTTGCAGGATGCAGGTGATTCGGAACGAAAGTCGCAAATGCTCCTCGAACGCTTTGCAAAACTTGAACGATACATCCTCAGCCACATCCCCGATGAGTCTTTACGGATATCATACAAGCAACTGAATGAAAATGCCGTGAACGACGGAATCAATACATCCAAAGAAAAGGACATTCGGACGCTGCTCTATTTCCTTACCGTCGAGGGATATACGCGCAAGAAAGAGGATGCAGCCCATAACATGGAGATAAGTCGCCAGGCAGACATGGAGACTACTGTCAGGCGCTTTGAGAAACGATTGGAAATAAGCCGTTTTACTGTGAAATGGTTATATCAATTGGCATCAGAGACAGAAGATGAAAACACCCCTGACAAAGCGGTTCAGTTCTCCGTTGTAGAACTTCTGAACCGAACAAAATCAAGTTCTCAAACCCTATTCGGCGGGCTTAACGACATTCAGTTGGAAGATGTGGAAGAAGCGCTTCTGTACTTGTCGAAAATCGGTGCGTTAAAACTTGAAGGCGGTTTTCTGGTTCTTTACAACGCCATGAATATCCAAAGAATAAAGGACAATAAGTCGAGATACAAGCAAGATGATTACCGGATGCTCAATGAATTCTACAAACAGAAGATTCAGCAAGTGCATATTGTAGGCGAATATGCCAATCTGATGGTGAAGGATTACAATGCGGCCCTGCAATATGTCCAAGACTATTTCCAGATGGATTACAGGAAGTTTGTTGCAAGATACTTCAAAGGGGACAGAGTAAGTGAGATACAACGTAACCTGACGCCGCAGAAGTACAAGCAGTTGTTCGGGCAATTGTCCAAACGACAGATGGAAATTATTTCCGATAAGGAGTCACGTTGCATTGTGGTTGCAGCAGGTCCGGGTAGTGGAAAAACCCGGGTATTGGTTCACAAGCTGGCCTCACTCCTACTGCTTGAAGACGTGAAACATGAACAACTCCTTATGTTGACATTTTCAAGGGCAGCCGCTACGGAGTTCAAGCAGAGACTCATGGAGTTGATAGGAAACGCTGCCCATTTTGTCGAAATAAAGACATTCCACTCCTACTGCTTCGATCTCTTGGGACGGATCGGAAATCTTGAAGAAGCCAAAGATGTCGTTGAAAAGGCTGCTGAGATGATCAAGCAAGGAGAAGTAGAACCCAATAAAATCGGCAAGACAGTGTTGGTCATAGATGAAGCTCAGGACATGGGAGCTAATGAATATGCACTTGTAAAGGCTCTGATGACCAACAATGAAGAAATGCGCGTGATAGCAGTGGGAGA
>CAVCAX010000018.1:0-2454 GCA_963599995.1 Coprobacillus sp. CAG:698 | reverse complement strand
CTATCGCAGCGCGCGCCATCCGGTGAATTTCGCCAACCGATTCTTGGAAAACATCTATAAAAGGATAAAGAGTACCCCAATCATCTCCATGAGAACAGAGGACGGCTGGGTGGAGGTGACACGTCATTATTCACAGTATATGTATCAACCCCTCGTTGAGAATTTACTTCAACATAAGGACAAAGGTACTTCGTGTGTACTCACCCAAACAAACGAAGAGGCTGTTATCCTAATGGGACTCTTGCGAAAACAGGGTATCAGCAGCAAATTGATACAGTCGATGGATGGCTTACGCTTTTGGAACATAGCGGAAATGAGGTATTTCTTAAAACACTTAGAAAAACGGATAAAAACGCCGCTAATAACAGAAGAATTATGGGAGGAAGCCAAACATGAGACCTTCGCCACTTACGGCAGGAGTACGAGCCTGGTGTACATGAAGCGCTGCGTAGAGTTGTTTGAACAAACCAATAAAACAAAATATTTAAGCGACTTCAAGGAGTTTGCATTTGAGTCATCCGTAGAAGACTTTTGTGATATTTCAGGAGCAGATGTTGTGGTGTCAACCATTCACAAAGCCAAAGGCAAAGAGTTTGACGATGTATATATGCTCATTTCTGATAACAACTATTCCAAAGATGACCATCTGATGCGCCGGTACTATGTAGGAATAACCCGTGCAAAAAACCGGCTGTTCATACACACGAATGATGATTGCTTTAATCGCTTAAATGCAGACCGGTGTCTTACGGACCGGCAACAATATGATATGCCAAAAGAAATCGTACTGCAACTCTCTCACAAAGATGTCTATCTGAGTTTCTTCAGGGAACGGAAACAAGAAGTTTTAGCATTAAAAGGCGGAGATTCTTTGACCTACAATGACTTCTTATTGTATAGTCCGTTAAGTAACAGACCTGTAGCAAAGCTATCAACAAAAATGCAAGGTAAACTATCTGAATGGGAAGCAAGAGGTTATAAAGTAAAATCCGCATCCGTACGGTTCATTGTAGCATGGAAACCCAAAGATGCACTCAAAAACGAACCGGAAACGGCTGTTCTTTTAGCTGATCTGGTGCTTTCGTTATAAGTCCCCAAAAGACCTAATTATAAACGCATAATAATCAAAACTATGGCACGAAATTAGCCGAATCTTCACTTTTATCCTTACCTTTGTATATGATATTGGAATATTGTACCATAACAATAATAAGGAAACGATGCAGATACATAACAATACATTGATTGCAGAATGCTCTACTTACGACTTCAAAGAAATGCTGGAGCATAAGAAAGTAAAGTCATGGCTCAAATCTGTGTCGGCTTTTGCCAATACGGATGGTGGCAGTTTGTTCTATGGAGTGAACAATGACGGAGTAATTGTAGGTTTGGAAAATCCACAAGCCGATGCCGACTTTATCAGCGAAATGATAAAGGCAAGGCTTGACCCTGTACCGGAAGTGCAACTTATCCCGATAGAACATGAAGGACATGCGCTACTCGAAGTAAAAGTAAAGGCAGGAGCGCTTACACCTTATTATTATTATCAGAATGGGACACGTACCGCGTATGTACGAATTGGTAATGAAAGTGTGGAATGTAACTCCCAACAATTACTTTCGCTGATATTGAAGGGCACACACATGACATGGGATTCACTGCCTACCCAAGTGAATGCCAACAAACATTCCTTCGTTATCCTTGCCAATACATTTCGTGAACAGACTCATCAGGAGTGGAACGATAAGTTTTTAGAATCATTCGGTTTAGTTACTCCTGACGGAAAATTGACCAATGCCGGATTGTTGTTTGTGGACAACTGTACCGTATTCCAATCACGCATCTTTTGTACCCGTTGGACGGGGCTCTATAAAGATGATGCCATCAGTTCCGTAGAACATCGGGCAAATCTTGTACTACTTTTGAAATACGGCATGGACTTTATCAAGAACTATACCATGAGCGGATGGGTAAAAATGCCAAACTATCGTCTCAATCTTCCAGACTATTCCGACCGTGCTATCTTTGAAGGATTGGTAAACCACCTTATCCATCGGGATTACACCGTGATGGGCGGTGAAGTACATATAGATATTTATGATGACCGTGTAGAATTGGTGTCACCTGGTGCGATGCTTGACGGAACAAAAATTCAAGACCGTGACATATATAAAATACCGTCCATGCGCCGCAATCCTGTCATTGCGGACATGTTTACGCAATTGGACTATATGGAGAAACGTGGTTCGGGCTTACGGAAAATGCGAGAACTTACGGAGAAACTACCCAATTTTCAGCAAAGTAAAGAACCACAATACCAAACGGAAGCGACTTCTTTCTTCACTACTTTTTACAATCTAAACTGGGGTGAGAATGGAAGAATACCTGTAGAAGAAGTTGCCAACAGGGTAAATAGTACCCTCGAAAAGTACCCTGTAAACGAAGAAAGTTCGG
>CAVCAX010000017.1:7291-12034 GCA_963599995.1 Coprobacillus sp. CAG:698 | reverse complement strand
GTATCAATGTAAGAGTCGCATGAAGCACACTTTGCTTATCGGGACTGCGATGTTTCTTATCTCTCCGATCACCCTTTTCGCTGGTATTACCACATATTCCGATGTAGGTAATGAAATCGGGATTTTGAATGTGACACAACAGCAGCAGACTGTAAAGGGTGTTGTGAAAGGTCCGGATGGTTTACCCATCATTGCAGCCAATATTCTTCAGAAAGGTACTAATAATGCTGCTATTACTGATTTGTACGGCAATTTTACACTGAAAACCACGGGGCAGCGTCCTGTTCTGATTATCTCTTATATAGGTTATGTTACTACGGAAGTAAGCGTATCTGGTAGAGGTTTCGTAGAGGTAGTATTGCAAGAAGATGTAGAAGCGTTGGACGAAGTGGTAGTAGTGGGATATGGTACGATGCGCAAGAAAGATGTGACGGGCGCTGTATCTTCGGTCCATTCGGAAGAGATCACTAAGAATGCTACTTCCAATGTAATACAGGCTATTGCCGGAAAGATGTCAGGAGTGCAGGTTGTGCAGAATTCCGGTACGCCGGGTGGTGATGTGTCCATTCTGATACGTGGCGTTGGCACCATCAATGACGCTTCTCCTTTGTATGTAATCGACGGGGTACCTGTAAGTGGTGGTATGTGGTATCTGAATCCGAACGATGTAGAGTCTATTGATGTATTGAAAGACGCTTCGGCTACGGCTATTTACGGTTCCCGTGGAGCTAATGGAGTCGTGATGGTAACCACTAAGCAGGCACGAGAGGGACGTATGGAAATTAATTTCGATTATAGTTACGGTATACAGCATACTGCAAAGATGTATGATATGCTGAATGCATCGCAATATGCGGCTTTACACAATGAGATGCGTACAAATGCCGGTCCGGAATACTCCTTGAATCCGGCTTTTGCCGATCCGGAGTCTTTGGGAGCAGGTACCGACTGGATGGATGCTATCTTCCGTACCGCACCGATGCAGAAAGTCAATCTATCCATGTTGGGTGGCAATCAAAAGATAAGTCATGCTACCTCTTTGGGGTATTATACTCAGGACGGCATTATGAAGAATTCATCTTACAATCGTCTAAGTCTGCAATCGAACATCTCCTCCAAACTGACATCGAATATCACCGTAAGGGCGAATGTAAATCTGAGCACAGAGAATCGTCGTACTCAGCCTGTAAGCACAGTTATCCAAAATGCGATGCGCATTTTACCTTCCATTCCTATCTATGACGATAACGGGGAATATGCCGGCCCTACCGGTAATGCGGAGTGGAATGGTAACGCCTTGAATCCGGTAGCCATCATCAATGAGCAAAACTATCGGATGAAGGGATTCCGTATGCTGTCTAACATCTCTCTTGAATGGGAAATCATTAAAGGACTGAAATTCAAGACGACGGGAGGAGCCGAGTTAGGATACGATTATAACAATTCATACATACCCAAATATAAATGGGGGCTGAATGAATCGAAAAATACCATGCAGACGGTCACTTCCGCTTATGAGCAATTGTATCTGTGGGACAATACATTGAATTATGATAAGGCTTTTGGAAAACATCGTATTAATGCCATGGTAGGAACTTCTTATCAGGAATACAAGAAAGAGTCCGTATTGGCCGCCGGTTCCGGACGTGCCAGTGAATTGACTACCGAATTGGACAATGCAACCAAGACTACTGATGTAGGAGGTAATTCATACCATTGGGCGTTGATGTCGTATATGGCGCGTCTGCATTATTCGTATGATGATCGTTATTTGCTGACAGCTACTTTCCGTGCAGACGGATCATCGAAGTTCGGAAAGGATAACCGTTTCGGTTATTTCCCATCTTTTGCAGCAGCCTGGAATATCGGTAATGAAGCATTTATGCAGTCAGTGAAGCCGATTTCTTTACTGAAACTCAGAGCCGGTTATGGTCAGACGGGTAATCAGAACATTGGTGCGTACGCCTTTGCCGATAAACTGAGTGTGAACGGTGTCTATAATTTTGGTTCGCAGCGGGGATTCGAGTCCAATTTGGTGAATCTGATCTATCCTTATCTCTTATCTAATCCCTCAGTGAAATGGGAATCGGTGGAACAGTATAATGTAGGTCTTGATATTGGTTTTCTGAAAAACCGTATTGTTGCCAATCTCGATTTCTATGTGAAGAATACCCGAGATATGCTTACTAAGAAACCAGTTCCACAGACAAGCGGTACTTCTTTGGAACAGGCGGACTGGCCACCGGTAAACATCGGTAAAGTTCTGAACCGTGGTTTCGAATTCACAATCAATACTAAGAACTTTGTAGGAGAATTTAAGTGGGAAACCAGTCTGAATATGAGTTTTAATCACAATGAAGTGGTTTCGATCGGTGGTCCTGAAATACTGAATGGTGTGAGTCTTATCCGTGAAGGACAGCCCATCAACTCTTTCTATGGGTACAAATTGGGAGGAATCTATCAGACACTCGATGAAGTGTTCACCGGTCCTGCCATGGAAAATCGTGCTCCGGATAAAGTCTCTCATAACCCTTATAAAAACACCTCTCCCGGTGATATGTGGTTTGTCGATATAGACAGGAACGGTGAAATAAACGACTTGGATCGTACCATTATCGGTAATCCTTCTCCCGATTGTATTTTCGGTTTCAACAATACATTTAGCTATAAGAACTTTGATCTGAGCATTTTCTTTCAAGGTGCTTTGGGAAATCAGGTGTGGAATGGCGTACGGGCCAGTCATGAGAGTATGAACAGTACGTATAACCAGTTGGCAACTACTTTAGAAAGATGGACAGGCGAGGGAAGTACTAACTCCATGCCCCGTGCTATTTACGCTGATCCGAATAATAATTCGCGTGCTTCTACCCGTTGGCTGGAAGATGGTGCCTATGCGAAGCTCAAAAATCTGACATTCGGATATACATTACCGGAAAAGTGGACTCGTAAGGCAAAGATGAAAGCGTTGCGCCTTTATGTCAGTTTAGACAATCTCTGTACCATAACCAATTATTCGGGATTGGATCCCGAAGCCGGATTGAGTGGATTGGATTACGGTGTTTATCCATCTGCGCGTACCTATATGTTCGGTGCATCCGTTAAATTCTAATAACATAAAGCCATGAAAAAGTATATTTATATATTCGCCTTTTTAGGACTGTCGTTCTGTAACCAGAGTTGTATGAATAAGTTGGAGATATTACCCAACGATCAGATCATTACCGATAATTTCTTTGAAAAAGGTACGGCCGAAGAGATAGAAAGTGGTGTAAACTCCATGTATCAGCGCTTGCAGAGTTCGTATATGTACAATCTTCGTATGTGGACATTGGATATTGTGGCTGGTGAGGGGAGCGTGGGTAATGAAGCGGGCGGTAACGGGCTGGAAACAACACAACTTGCCAATTTTATAACCACCAGCGATAATTCAGGCGCAAAAGAACTCTGGCGAGGGCCCTGGGCTGGAATCAGCAGGACAAACTGGATTTTGAACAACATTGATGATGCGGTTCGGGTAAGTCCGGAAAAAATTGTCCAATATAAGGGGGAAGCGCATTTCTTGCGTGCCTTATATTACTTTAATTTGGTACGTTTGTTTGGTGATGTACCTTTAATTAAGACCCAACAGACGGCAGGTGATGATTTGCAGGTACACCGTTCTCCGAAAGAAGAGGTTTATGAGTTGATTATACAGGATTTGAAAGATGCCGCTTCCATGTTGCCGTCACAATACGAACTTTCTTCCGATATAGGCCGTGCTACCAAAGGTGCTTCATTAGGACTGTTGGCAAAGGTATATCTCACTTTGAAGAAGTATGATGATGTCATTTCTACTATTGAAGAATTGGATGCACTGCATGTATATACATTGAACAGACGTTATGCCTGGAATTTTGATCACCTGCGCGAGAATGGTCCTGAAAGTCTATTCGAAGTACAGTACGAGAAAGATGTGACTACGTATTCTGAATTTGACATCCTTGGGCAAGGCGGATGGCACAATGATTATATGGCTCCTTTAGCTCCGATAGCGATTGGCGGCAGATGGGGTAACTTCGGTTGGTTTGCTGTATATCCGGAATTTGTGAATTCTTATGAAGCGGGAGATTTGCGGAAATCTGTTTCCGTGTGGTGTCAGGGCGACCAGTATAAAGGTTGGGCTTACGATCCATCGGTTTCCCAAACCGGACATAACGTAAAGAAATTCCTCTGCGAGGATATAGGGCAGGATCGTGCTATGGATAGTCCGTTGAATTTCCCCATATTACGTTATGCGGATGTATTGTTGATGTACGCTGAGGCTTTGAATGAAAAGGGGCGTACGTCGGAGGCTTGTGCACCTGCCGCATCTTATGAGGAAGGCGGCCCGCTGAATCGTGTTCGTGTCAGAGCCGGATTACCTGAGGTAACGACTGAAGATCAGGCGGAATTGCGAGAGATAATCCGTCATGAACGCCGTATGGAGTTGGCTTTCGAGGGTGGACACCGTTGGTTTGATTTGATCCGTTACGATGAAAATGGAGAGTATGCTAAGAAATTTTTTCATAGTATAGGCAAAACGAATTTCACGACTCCCAAGCATCTGTTATTGCCTGTTCCTATGGATGATATCGATGCAAATCCTAATTTGAGACCTAATAACCCCGGCTATTAATCCAACATGAAAAAGAAGATGAAAAGGAATATGAAAAAGGAAATTCTCTTGTCTCTTGTATCTTTCTCTTTAGCTGCAGGGGTCAGTGC
>CAVCAX010000017.1:0-7281 GCA_963599995.1 Coprobacillus sp. CAG:698 | reverse complement strand
GGTCAGTGCTCATGACGATTTGATTTACAGAACGCAGATGGGATGGAATTTTGATATCGGTAACCAGTCTGTTATTTCTCAAACGGTGGATGCCGTTTTCACAGGAGGAGCTTGCGTGGGCGATTATGACGGAGACGGACGGTTGGATATCTGTGAGGTGGAGACTACTGGTGAAATGATAAAATGGGTGTGGAAAATAAATAATGGTAAAAAGGATTGGATAACAAACGCTCCGGTCAGTTTTGGCATCAGTGCTACGGATAAGTATGTAGCGGGTGATTTTAACGGTGATGGGAAGACTGATATTGCCGTGATGCGTTCGGGAGCCGGAGGATTGGCAACCTGGTACATCGATTTTTCCCCTTGCGAGGGGAATATCGATGCCAAAGGTCAGTTTGGATTGCCCGGGGACATCCCCTTATCCGGTGATTTTAATGGTGACGGAATAGATGACCTTGCCGTTTATCGTCCTTCTACATCGACTTGGTATGTAGCATTTTCGTCTCTTACCGGATATCCCGAGTTCGATATGCCCCTTGCCATCAACGGAGTGG
Organism: Coprobacillus sp. CAG:698; assembly: GCA_963599995.1. GTDB lineage: Bacteria > Bacteroidota > Bacteroidia > Bacteroidales > Bacteroidaceae > Bacteroides. Next base: position 6,727 of record CAVCAX010000017.1, on the reverse strand, counting down.
TGTTCGGGACGGCGGAAGATGTTCCCTTTACCGGAGATTTCAATGGAGACGGTTATACCGATATGGCACTTTACCGTGCTTCGACCGGACAGATACTCGTCAATTATTGGTCGGCAGACAAGCCGCAATACGAACACTATGCTGATTCTAATGGTTACGGGACAGTGGACTGCACCGTAACAGTGCCATTGACGGGGGTACTTGCCGCTATGTCTGCAGATGTGGATCAGTCTCGCCCTGCCGTTCTGCCTTTGGCCTCTCTTGAAGAGACTGGGAAAGAGGTGAATCTCCGGCACGGATGGACTTGTATTTTCGACAACTCGTTGGATGTGGATAAGTGGGTACACAATCTGGAAGCCGCAGGAATCAATACGCTGGAATATCATCCTTGGATGAGAGCCCATGAAGAGGTAGCTCCTCAGACAGAAACCTGGAATACATACGTCGGTGATGACCGTCTTTGGACGAGTAAAGCCATGATGAAAAAGAAGATAGAGAAATTCCGCAGCATTGGTGGACGTTCGGTTTGCTATACTGGCATCTATGCCGCAACTCCGGCTTTTGCCCATACCTGTCCCGATTGGGCCATGCGCAATGCGGGCGACCGTAGCTTTATCACTTATGGTGGTTCTTATCTCTACCTCATGTCTACCAATGAATCGGTGGATGCCCCGTATACCATCGGTGGAGAGACGTATAAAAACTTTAACGATTATTTTGTGCATCAGGCGGTGACAGCTCAGAAAGAGTATAATTGGGACGGATACCGTTGGGATTGGTACGGCTTGCCCGATAATTATGTCTGTGATGGAACGGAGGCTGTCTGTAATTTCTCATTAGAGATGGCTCCGTTGGTCAAACGCTTGGATCTGGCAGTGAAGGAACAACGTACGGACGTCACTACTACGGCATTACAACTACCGTCTACAAACGGAAATATCCCGCATTACACGACGGGAGCGGTGGCCAACCATCAGTTTATGGAACTCTGGCCTTTTGGTACGGGAATCAAATACACTGATCTTTACCGCGACATTTATGAAGCAAAATCGCGCTACCCCGATAAACCGGTTTTCGCTAATTTCTATCCACCTACAGAAATGAACCTAACGACTGGATGGCCGAAACAAAATATTGATTATCAATTTGCTACCTGTCTGTCGGCCGGTGGCTATCCTGCTGCACAAGTGGTGGACGGAGTAGCTAGTTTTACCGATCCGGTACCTTTTCATGCTGTGAACTATCCGTTGGAAGTGCTCGAACAGATTGCCCGTTGGAATAAGTTTGTGGAAGCCTACGGAGCCTATCTGTATTATTCTAACCATGCTTACGTCATTGCCGATTACAATCTGTCGGATTTGGCTTTGGATAATGCAGACGGTATCTATGCTAAACTGAAAAGACGTTGGGATAAACGGACTGGTCGGGCGGATGCTCTGATTGTCGATCTGGTGAATTACGGTAGTTCAGTCGATTTACGTTGGGATGTGGTGAATACGGTACCGACGGCAAAATCGACCGGTCTCTCTTTCACCTTACCGGAAAATGCAGTGCCGGCGGATCTCTACTGCGTTACTTTGGAAGGCAGTTGGAAGGTAGATTATACCATGGAAGGCGGTAAGGTAAAAGTGTTGTTGCCTTCACTCGAAACCTTTGCTACCTTGGTACTGCATCTCAACAACACGGTCGGGATGCCTGAAGGACCTGCAAAGAAAAGTGTCGCATTCGATCTATTCCCTTTCCGCTACGATGCCGGTGGAGAGACTTTACGTTCTGAAAAAACTACTGCGATTACCATTCTTGATGATCAGGAACCACTTATTGTCTCCAATGACTATAATGGTAACGTGTCTCAGATTCATACAGTGACAGATGCATTTGCCGGAGAGAAAGCATTACAGATTACTCCGGGAATGATCCGGTTTACCACTACTTCGGACGGTGCGATCCGTGTACCACTTGATCGTTTCAACCGGTTTAAGATAGCTGTTCGTTCCCATAACACTACAGCTTGCTGGTTCGGTTTCCGTCTGATAAAACTGTCCGACAGTTCTCCCGTGTGGGAAACAAAAGACCTGTTCTATCGCGTGGGGTATTCTCAGCCGGGATTGGCTTATCTTACGCTGACTCCTGTGAAGCCTAAGATAGACGAATGGGTGGAATATGAGCGGGATCTTCAGAAAGATATTACCGGTCTGTGGGGAGAAGATTGGGCGGATGCCATCGTTGTATCGGTCTTTATGGGGCCGGTAGACAGAAACAGCGCCGATTATGACAATCTGATTTTCATGTCGGATGAATATACGGGAATTGAATCTTCGAAAAAAAAAGAGGAGATAAGTGTCTGCTTCGATGACGAAGGTTCCCGGATGATTATATCCGGAGGAACGGAGCAGGAATATCTGTACGAGATTCAGTTGGTGGATATGGGAGGACGTATCTGCTATGAGGATAGGCTCCGTTTTTGTAACGGGGTACTCTCCTGTAGCATTCCTCCATTGTCACAGGGTGCCTATCTCTTGACGATCAGAGATGTGGAACAAGAGGGGTACCACCGGATACATACTTCGGTGGTACTTCGGTAAACCAAACAAACATGGTTTAGAACTTTTTAATTTTTGCTCAGTATTACCCTAATTTTTAAAATTAAACAAATTGTCATTATTGTATAATTAAAATTTAATAGTTATGAAAAATTTAGTACTTGCAGCTTTAGCCTGTACAATGGCGGTTTTTACTTATGCCCAGAAGTCAGATGGTATTGTATATTGGTCTTACGAGACCGGTTATCAGTTCGATTTCGATTTGGACGGAAAGATAGACCTTACAGTTCCCACACAGACAAAAGATGTGGCAATTGCAGAAGTTTTTGTGTATGATGCCAATGGTGATGGGTATTTTGACTTGTGTGAAGTAGACCGTTCCTGTTCGGTGGATCAACTTATTCATTGGAGATTTTACTATAACGACGGAAATAATAATTTTATTGATCCACAGGAGGTGATTTATGGTATGGCGGTAGGCGATAAAGCGCTTTCGGCTGATTTTAACGGTGACGGTATCGGGGATGTTTCCATTCGGCGCGACAATGAATACGGACTTTGGTGGCTGATGCATTTTATGGCAATGGCTCCGGATGTGAACCTTGCTTTTGGCATTTCGGATAGTGATTATCTGTTGGCCGGAGATATGAATAATGACGGGCAGGCAGATGTGGTCTTGTATGATAGGGGAAATTGGTTGTGTTCTTTCACCCCTTCTGTTACAGAATATAAGACTCCCGATTTTACCAATCAGGATATTGCGAATATGCAATTCGGTACCAAAAATGATATTCCTTTGTTGCTGGATTTCAATGGTGATGGTTATGACGATATGGCTATTTGTTCGGTAAACGATGAAGAGGTGAGTGTCAATCTGCGTGATCCGGCTACTAAACCCGAGAACAACGGATACAGTAAAAGTGGGAGGGGATCTTTCGATAAAACGTTCTATATGCCTTCCGGACTTAAACCGACTTGTGTGCGTGGCGTGAAACTGGGTAAAGGTGGTACAGGGCTATTCGGAAACAACCGTCAAGAGACTGTATCTGTATATCCGGTCGTTGTAGAAAAAGATGCTTTATTTACGGTAAAAACCAGTTCTACCAATGTCCGTATTGTTGTTTACAACATGATGGGGCAGCCGGTTGAGTCGATGGTTGCGGAATGTACTGCTAACATCCGGGTGGCCGGTTGGAATAGTGGGCATTATGTGGTTCGTATTGAATCCGATGATCAGATCGTTACTAGAAAATTAATTATAAAATAATTCTTCCAGTATGAAGTTATACCTATATTGTAACTTGTTTGCACTGTTGTTTTTGGTGTCGTGCCGGAGCGATAAGGTCTATTCCGAGTGGAGTTTGCAGAATCGTGAAAGTGGCGAGTACTTGGGAGAGAAGTTGGGTGGCTTCTGTTTTGCTGCCGAGCCTTCCGGAGATGAATACCTTTGGATCATTGAAAGTACTTCCGGTGAGGAGTTTCTGGTTAAGAACAAGAGAAGCGGGAACTATCTGCAACTCGATGGAGATGGGGCGGTTTGTGTTGCTCCGAGAGGTAAGGAGACAGAGAATATGAAATGGAAGTATAGCGGTTTTGATTTTGTCACCCAGAAGAATTGCGGCTGGTATACACTCGAAAACGGGGCAGCAGAACCGGAACGCCATTTGGCGCAACTGGCAGACGGAATAGTGATGGATGATTCCGACCGTGTGAAGGACTATCGTTCGCATTGGAACATCGTGCGGGAAGCCGGTACGGAACTTCCTTTCGTGTTGACTTCGGATAAGGTAACCGATGCTTCTTTCCTTGGTACAAGGGTGGCGGTTGCCATTTCCGATACTGAGATCGAATCGGACTATCACGGCAAAGACCGTTGGAAACTGCAAAAGGATATTTCTGCATTTCCCCGTTTCACTGCCGAAAATAACCGTTTGTTGGTAGCTCTTTACAACATGGCGTTGGAAGAAATGCAGCTCGACATCCGTACGGACAGTACCTTTATGGCAGGTGCGTTGTGGCCTGATACATGGACACGTGATGCGGTGTACAGCATTTATTTTTCTTATGCTTGGATATTGCCGGAGGTTTCGCGTAAAACATTGGAAAAACAAACTTTGCAGAATCCGAAAGAAGCCTTGCAGGATACTGGTAGTGGCGGTTCATGGCCTATCTCTACTGACCGCGTTGTTTGGGCAATGGCGGCTTGGGAATATTATCTGTATACGGGTGATAAGAGTTGGCTGGAATCGGTGTATGATGGATTGAAGTATACAGCACAGAAAGATATCCATGTGGCGTTTGATGCGAATGCCGGTTTGTTTAAGGGAGAAACTTGCTCGATGGACTGGCGCACACATACCTATCCCAATTGGTTTATCAATTCCGTTATTGCCGATTCTTTTTCCAGTGGTACCAATGCACTGCACAAGTTCCTTTATCAGTTTCTTGGGGCTGCCGGACGGATCACCGGGAAGCCGGTGGAAGAGATTGCCGTGTGGGATCAATATGCCGGTTTGCTGAAAGAGAATATCAATAAGCGTTTTTGGGACGAGAAACAGGAATGTTATACCTGCTATCTCTATCCGGAGTATTTGGGATATCGGTCTACTCAAAGAGTGGGGGTGATGTCGAATGGACTGGCAGCTGTGTTGGGTATAGCCAACCCGGAACAGTGTGTGAAGATGGTGGAAAATTTTCCAGTTTATCCTTATGGGGCAGCCGTGCTGTATCCCAGTATTCCGGACGATTTTTCTTATCATAATAAAAGCGTATGGCCGGTATGGGAAACTCCTTATATGTATGCTGCCCGTGATGCGAAAAACGTGCAAGTGGTGGAACATATGATGAAATCGCTAATACGTGCCGGAGCACTGTTTCTGACTCACAAAGAAAATATGACTTATGATACGGGCTATGATCGTGGTACAGCGTTAAACTCTCCTCGCCAGTTGTGGTCTGTGGCATCTTATATCAGTATGGTATATCGTGTTCTGTTCGGAATGACGATGAATGAAGAGGGGATCACTTTCACTCCTGTTGTACCGGATTTGGTAGATGGGAAAATCTCATTGGAGAATTTCCGTTATCGAGATGCCGTGCTGAACTTGAATGTCATCGGAAATGCCGTAAAGCGTATTCTCGTGAACGGACAGGAACAGAGTTTGCCTTATCTGTTTCCTACAACGGCTCAGGGAGATTACACGATTGACATCGTGATGACAACAGTGCCTGCCGGAGAGAAAATGAATCTTGTTCAACCGGGACCGCGTAAAGACTGGTCACCAGTAGAGCCGGTACTCATTCAGGAGGGACAAGTGATTAATTGTTCCGTAGAGCCGGGGTTGCGTTATTTTCTGTGTAGCCGGGAGGGAGAGGATAAGGAGATTACGTTTCCTTACGATTTGAGCCGGGAGCCTGCTGGGTTCTATTCTGTATATTCGATGGATAGCAGGGGATTCAGGTCCGATTGTTCCAATCCGGTGATAAAGACAGATTGGCACAAATTGTTCGAAGCGGAAGATGCCGTATCGAAAGGAACATTCAGTCAGGTTCATTCTGGATATTCCGGTCGGGGATTTATAGTCGATTTGTATGCAAAACCGGCCGATGTTACCTTTACCATCGATGTGCCCGTTGATGGTGATTATGCGCTCGTGCTTTCCGGTGCAAACGGTCATGGTCCCGATGGCATATACTGTACGATTCGTTCGGTATTTATCGACAATGTTGATGCTGGTACATTTATTTTAGAAGCCACGGGAGATTGGAATAAGTGGATGCGTTCCAATTATTTGTGGAAGAATATGAAAGCGGGATGTCACACGGTCAGTTTAAGACTTAACCCGGAGAACAAGGGTTTTGATTCTAATATGTCCCATGGCAGGGAAGATGCTAACGATTGCAATCTGGATTATCTGGAAGTGATTCGGATGTAAGTTATTGATAATACAATACGATCAAAGTATACAATCAATGTATGCAATTTAAGCGGGAGAAAACATAATGGTTCTCCCGTTTTTTATAAGTACTTTTACGATAAATATTCACTTGACTGGCAACAGTTCCTCATTTTTATAGATGATTTAATAGGGTGTTCTTCGGTTTTTAATCAGGTGGTAAATTTCTTATACCTCCCAGCATCTCTATCCCCTGTTGGCACAGATGTACACCACATACGTGCGCAC
>CAVCAX010000016.1:0-8183 GCA_963599995.1 Coprobacillus sp. CAG:698 | reverse complement strand
GTTCTACGGGGGACCCCAATAAGCAGGGAATCGATTATTTCTACGGTTATAATTGTCAGTTGTTGGCACATAGCTATTACCCCGACCATTTGTGGGAAAACGATCAGCGTATCGAATTGAAAGATAATGTGCTGGAAGTGGAATATGGTAAAGGAACCTACTCTCAGGATTTGATTCATTCTAAAGCTCTTTCTTTCTTGGATGCCAGGAAGGAGGAAGAGCCTTTTTTCTTATTTTATCCTACTATTATTCCGCATGCCGAACTGATTGTTCCAGAAGACAGTATTATTAAGAAATTCCGCGGTAAATTTCCGGAGGTTCCGTACAAAGGGTTTGAACCCGGAAGTCCTGCTTTCCGTAAAGGAGGATATTGCACCCAGCTGAATCCGCGTGCCACATTTGCTGCGATGATTTACCGGCTCGATGTATATGTAGGGCAATTGGTGCAGAAGCTGAAAGAAAAAGGTATGTATGAGAATACCCTTATTATTTTTGCAAGCGACAATGGTCCTCATCAGGAAGGGGGAGCCGATCCCGATTTCTTTAATAGCAACGGCATCTGGCGTGGTTATAAGCGTGATCTATATGAGGGAGGAATCCGGGTACCCATGATTGTGTCTTGGCCGGGACATGTACCATCCGGTACGGAGACCGATTTTATGTGTTCTTTCTGGGATCTGATGCCTACTTTTGAGGAGATGTTACGTCCTAAGGCTGATCTTCGGGAGATGGACGGCGTAAGTATGCTCCCTTTACTTGAGAACCGGAAAGGACAAAAAGAACATGAATACCTGTATTTTGAATTTCAAGAGTTGAATGGCCGTCAGGCTGTTCGCAAAGGTTCGTGGAAACTTGTGCACATGAACATACGTGGCAATAAGCCTTATTATGAACTTTACAATCTGGCTGCCGATCCGTCGGAGAAACATAATGTTTTGAATCAATATCCCGAAAAGGTGGAGGAGCTGAAAACCATTATGAAAGAAGCGCATACAGACGACCCGAACTGGCCTCTTTTTTAAGATTCTTTTTTTGGTGATAGAAAAAGAAAAAACTATTTTTGTTCCCGATTACATACGAATCTAATTATGAAAATAGTCAAATGTCTCCGTCTTTTTTGTTGGATAATAGCTCTGTTCTTATGCTGTAATCAATTAAAAGCCAGTCATTATTATTTTAAACAAATCTCTTTGAAAGAAGGGTTGCCTTCTACGGTAAGGTGCATTTATGCAGAGAAGAAAGGATTTGTGTGGATCGGGACGAGAAGCGGATTAGGCCGCTTCGACGGACATGAATTGAAGAAGTATACGTGTCAGCCCGATAACCCGAATTCTTTGCCCCACAATCATATCCATCAGATTGTGGAGGATAGTTTGCACAACATTTGGATTATGACCGACAAAGGCATAGCACGTTATCGGCGCAGGAGTGATGATTTTGATGTTATTAAAAACAATAACAATCAAAATATAACCGTAAGTGCTTTCTGTCGCACCAGTCAGGGAATCCTGTTCGGTGCACGTAATAAAATTTATTTTTATAGTTATAAAGACGACTCTTTTGCTCTTGTCCGGGATTTTTCTTCTGATGCGCAATTCTCCATATCTTATATTGGTATGTGGAATGCAGAAACTTTACTTTGCGTCAGCCGCTGGCAGGGGGCATTGCTACTTAATCTTCGCACTGGAGAAGTATCGCCAACTCCTTTTGATTGCGGAAAAGAGATTATGGAGGTCATGATAGACTCCCGGCAGCGTGTATGGGTTGCTCCATACAATAACGGCATCCGGTGTTTTGCAAAAGACGGTGCGCTGCTGGCTTCTTATACCACTCGGAATTCACAATTGAATAATGACGTTGTTTTATGTATGGCCGAGAGAGACGGGCATATATGGATCGGCACCGATGGTGGTGGAATTAATGTATTGGATCCGGAGACTCAAGAGATATCCGTTTTGGAGCATATCCCCGGGAATAATTACTCTTTACCTGTGAATTCTATTTTATGCCTGCACAACGATGTTAATAATAATATGTGGGCAGGCAGCATTCGTGGCGGACTTATCAGTATCCGCGAAATATCGATGAAGACTTACACGGATGCAATACCGGGAAACGATACGGGATTGAGTGACAATACAGTTTTGAGCCTGTATCAGGATTCTGTATCCGGTGATATCTGGATCGGCACCGATGGAGGTGGTCTGAACAGATTAAATCCGAGTACGGAAAAATTCCGGCATTATCCGTCTACCTGGAAAAATAAGGTGGCATCGATCACCGGTTTTACTTCTAATACATTGTTATTATCGCTTTTTTCCAAAGGTCTGTTCATCTTTGATAAAGCAACGGGAAATCTCACTCCGTTGACTGTCGATAATGAAGAGATAAACAATCTTGTCCGATATAGTGGCCGAACCGTGAATGTCTGTCAGACGATGCCCGGTTCGGTCTTATTGCTTGGCTCTCATATTTACAGGTATGATATTGCTTCCGGCAAAGTCGATATGATAAAGGAAGAAGAGGGGGAAGAGTTTGTCGGTATGATCCTCCCGGTTTTTTGGGGGGCGCAGATAAGTTATTTTTGCGACTTTCACCGAATCTACGCATTAGAACACTCTACCAATAAGTTACATGCTATATTTACTTGTGGCAGGGATACGCTTATAAATTCAGTGTCGTATGATGAACGGGGCGTTTTCTGGATTGGCAGCAATCGGGGACTGAGTAGCTACAATCCGGTGAGTCATGAATATCAGCATCTACCTACAACGCTTTTTGATGAGGTAAACTCTATCGTATGCGACCGGAGGGGAAAAGTATGGATCGGTACGGATCAGATGTTGTTTGCATGGCTTATCAATGAAAAGAGATTTGTGCTTTTCGGAGAGTCGGACGGAGTTCCGATAAATGAATATCTGTCTAAGCCTAAATTGGTTTCTGCCAAGGGGGATATCTATATGGGTGGCATCAAAGGGTTATTGCGTATTGACAGGAACTTGCCGATCGAGAGTTCGGAATATCCGCAGATGCAACTAACGGACGTACTTATCAATGGTGAATCGGTGAATGATGCTTTGACAGCGGAACCTACCGGCATCTCCGTGCCTTGGAGTAGCAAGGCGATAGCCATCCGCGTCATGTCTTGTGAGAAAGACATTTTCCGTCAGAAGATTTATCGCTACCAGATTGCCGGTTTGAACGAGCAATACATCGATTCCTATAATCCGGAACTGATTGTCCGTTCGTTACCTTCCGGAAATTACCGGATCATGGCCTCCTGCAGTACGAAAGACGGCAACTGGACTCCCTTGCAGCAGGTATTGAGCCTTACTATTTTACCGCCATGGTATAAAACGTGGTGGTTTATAATGTGTTGTGTCCTGCTTGTGTCCGGAGCTGTCATACAGGCTTTCCTGGTCACATTACGACGTAAGGAAAATAAACTGAAGTGGGCGATGAAAGAGCATGAGAAACAGATGTATGAAGAGAAAGTGCGTTTTTTGATAAACATCAGTCACGAACTTCGTACTCCGCTGACTTTGATACATGCGCCCCTTAACCGCATCCTGAAAACGTTATCTCCTACAGACACTAATTTTGTGCCTCTCAAAAGTATCTACAGACAATCACAACGGATGAGGGATCTGCTCAATATGGTACTCGATCTGCGTAAGATGGAAGTCGGAGTGAGCAAATTGCAGATTTATCCGCAGCGGTTAAACGATTGGGTACTGGAGGTTTCGGCTGACTTTGTCGGTGAGGGAGAAGCGAAGAATGTGGAAATACATTATCAGTTGGACGAACAGATAGAAGAGGTGAGCTTCGATAGGGACAAGTGTGAGATTATTCTGGCTAACTTGTTGATTAATGCACTGAAACACAGTCCGGAGGGTACGGTAATAACCATTGCCACCGAACTTTTATCAGAGAGACAGCGCGTTCGTATTTCGGTTTCCGATCAGGGTTGCGGGTTGCAACGGGTAGATATAAATAAGCTCTTTACCCGTTTCTATCAGGGAAACGGTGAACAGCGTAACGGTTCGGGTATCGGATTGTCTTATTCCAAGATTTTGGCCGAACTGCATGGAGGAAGTATTGGTGCCAGAGACAATGAAACGGCAGGCGCCACTTTCTATTTTGAACTTCCTTTGCAGGCTATATCAGAAGAGGTGCTTTGCGAACCCAAGGCTTATCTGAATGAATTGATCACTGATAATGGTGGAGAAAATATTCCGGATACAAATACTTTTGTCATGAACAACTATTCTTTATTGGTGGTTGATGATAATCAGGATCTGGTTGATTTTCTGCGGGATACGCTGAAAGAAAAATTTAAGCAGGTATATACCGCTTCGGATGGGGTAGAGGCTTTGGAGGTTCTTCGGAAATATCAGCCGGATATTATCGTCAGTGACGTGATGATGCCGCGTATGAACGGTTATGAACTTTGTAAACGGATAAAGGAGGATATTGCCGTCAGTCATATTCCGGTTATCCTGCTCACAGCTCGTGACGATGAGCAAAGTCTGTTGCAAGGGTATAAAATCGGTGCGGACGGGTATCTTACCAAGCCGTTCGAAGAGGAAATGCTACTCGAACTTATTCGCAGTCGTTTGCGCAATCGTGAGCAGACAAAGGCGCGCTATCTGAATACCGGATTGTTGCCGACCCCCGAAGACACTACGTTCAGTCAGGCTGACGAGACTTTCCTTCTGAAGCTGAACAAAATCATTGCCGATCATCTGTCCGATTCCGAGTTGGATGTCGCTTTTCTTTGCAGAGAGATCGGCATGAGCCGTGCTACACTTTATAATAAGTTAAAGGCACTGACGGATGTGGGAGTCAATGATTATATCAATAAGTTCAGAATAGAAAAGGCAATATTGCTTATTACCACTACCAAATTGAATTTTACCGAAATTGCAGAACGTTGCGGGTTCACGACATCGCGTTACTTCAGCACTTTGTTCAAGCAGCATACGGGAGAAACACCGACGAAGTATAGAGAAAAGCATCAGTCCGAATACTGATATACTTTCAATTCAAACTTGGGCACCATTGCAAGCAGGTGGTCGAAGATATCGGATTGGATACGTTCGTATTCTTTCCATATTTTGTTGCGGGAGAAGAAATAGACTTGAATGGGTACACCATATTCGGTCGCTTCTTTCTGGCTGATGATCATGTCGAGATCCTGGTTTACTACAGGCAGGCTGCATAAGTAACGCTCTATGTACACGCGATATACTTGCGAGTTGGTCGGTATCACCCCTTCTTCCGGTTGGTAATCGGCCAGCAAAGGGATTTCTTTTCGGAAATTATCCAGCATTTCGGGGGTACAGAATTTCAGTGTGGTCAGATCGAGAGTGATATTCTTCATGACTCTCCGTCCGCCCGATTCCACCATCCCGCGCCAATTCTGGAAAGAGTTGTTTATGAGACTGTAAGGAGGTACGGTAGAAATCGTGTTGTCGAAGTTTTTGATTTTAACCGTATTCAATGTGATTTCCTGCACTATACCGTTGGCATTGCTCGAAGGAATTGTCACCCAGTCGCCCAACCGTACCATGTCATTGGCCGATAACTGTATGCCTGCTACAAATCCTAAAATGGAATCTTTGAATACCAACATCAGAACGGCTGCCGAAGCCCCCAAACCGGCAAACAGGCTTGCCGGTGATTTGTTTATAAGAATGGCAATTGCAATGATGCCGCCTACGAAGAAGAGAATGACTTGCAGGACTTGTATGAATCCTTTCATCGGATGGTTCTTTGCCTTTGCCTTTTCCGAATATACATCCAATATCATCAGCAACACTCCGTTGATGGCCAGCAGCAAGGATAGGATGATGTAAACGGCGCATATTTTCTGAGAGATGAGCAACAACTCTTTCCCGTGCACAAAAGCAGCAGGCAGTAGTGTATATACCAATATGCCGGGAATCGTATGTATCAGATTATGGAACACACGTCGTTTCATTAATAATGTATTCCATACGTGAGGGGAGTGTTTGGTGTATTTTCTCATTCCGCCTACCAGAATACCTTGGCAAAGGTAATCGAGTCCCACAGCAATGCAGATCATTAAGATGGCAATGATAGCCTCATCGAACGTGTTGGCTATTTTCGGGTCTACTCCCCATCCGATGAGGATTTTGTTCATCCAATTTCCTAAGTCCATAATTATACCTTATTTTTTATAACTATAACGGCGGACTTGGGAATTTGTTTTATCCGGATTTTTATTCGTTTACTTTTTTATAGTAAATGCCCACATACAGATTATGTGGTTAAAGGCGGAGCTATTGTTTCCAATATTGTCTATCGGATGTCCATAAATGTCTAATTTTTAATTGTACGGTAAAATATTGACCGATATGAGGTGTGTATGTTTTTGTAAATGACGATATTTGTTCCGGAATCTAATATTAACTTATCATGAAAAAAGATTATTTTGTACTTCCCTTGGTTATTACCCCCTGTCTCGTTCAAAATGCCGTTGCGCAAGAAAAAGGAGAACAACGTCCGAACGTGGTTTTTATTTATGCCGATGACATTGGCTTCGGAGATTTCAGTTGCAATGGCGCACATACGATTCATACTCCCAATGTAGATCGTGCGGCGGCACAAGGTGTGCGATTCACCAATGCCCACAGTGCGGCTGCCACAAGCACGCCTTCCCGTTATGCCATGCTTACGGGAGAATATGCCTGGCGTAAAGCCGGTACGGGTATTGCCGATGGTGATGCCGCTTCTATAATTCGTCCGGATCGCTATACCATGCCGGATATGTTCAAGCAAGCCGGCTATACTACCGCTGTAGTCGGTAAATGGCATTTAGGATTGGGCGACAAAGGTGGTGAACAGGATTGGAATAAACCCTTGAAACCGGGTACCAACGATATCGGCTTTGACTATTCCTTTATTATGGCTGCCACCGGCGACCGTGTCCCTTGTGTGTTTGTAGAGAATGACCAGGTGATTAATCTCGATCCGGCCGATCCTATTCAGGTCAGCTATAAAAAGAATTTCCCCGGGGAGCCTACCGGAAAGGACAATCCCGAATTGTTGGTTATGCACCCTTCTCACGGACATGACATGAGTATTGTTAACGGAATTTCCCGTATCGGTTTTATGAAAGGCGGCAAGTCGGCACTTTGGAAAGATGATAAGATAGCCGAAACCCTGGCCGGTAAAGCCGTCTCTTTCATCGAATCACATAAAGATCACCCGTTCTTCCTTTATTTTGCAACACAAGATGCGCATGTTCCCCGTGTTCCCGGAGCACAATTTGCCGGTAAGAGTGGTATGGGACCCCGTGGCGATTGCTTGCTGGAGTTTGACTGGTGTGTCGGAGAGGTGTTGAATACGCTTGAACGGCTGGGATTGGACAAGAATACATTGGTCATCATTTCCAGTGACAATGGTCCGGTTGTAGATGACGGTTACAAAGATCAGGCAGTCGAACTGTTGGGTGATCATAAGCCCGGCGGTGAGTATCGCGGTGGAAAATACAGTATCTATGAAGCCGGAACCCGTGTTCCTTGTATTTGGAGATGGCCGGGACAGATCAAGCCCGGAGTATCCGATGCATTGCTTTGTCAGATTGACTGGTTTGCTACATTTGCACAAATGTTGGATCAGACCCTTCCCGAAAGTGCGGCACCGGATAGCCGTCCGATGAAAAAGGCTTGGATGGGAAAAGAAAAGAAAGGACGCGATTATCTGGTATTACAGAATGCACAAAATAATCTTTCCATAACAGACGGTCGTTGGAAGTACGTTCGTCCCGGAAAGGGTCCGGCTTATAATAAGCATGTGAATATAGAGTTGGGAAACAGCATGGAGCCGCAACTGTATGACTTGAAGAAAGATGCCGGTGAAAAGAATAATCTAGCGAAAGAACAGCCCAAACGTGTGCAACGGTTGAGTGAAGAATTGGAAAAGGTTGTGGACGGACGGTTTGGATTGCCGTTGTATTGATATTTCCTTTGTTATATATTTAGAAAATAGAAGAGGGTGTCATAATGCCCAAATAGAAAGATTCACCCCTGCCACGAATATCTGTAGCAGGGGTGAATTTCTAAAAAAAGGAGTTTTGACACCCTCTTTGTAAATAAGAGAATTTGATATCCTCCTCAAAATTAATTTAAAAACAATCTTTTACCTAACCTTTACCC
>CAVCAX010000015.1:6781-7175 GCA_963599995.1 Coprobacillus sp. CAG:698 | reverse complement strand
GGGTCAGTAGACAATGTAGTCTTACCTGTACCGGACAGACCGAAGAAGATAGCAGTGTTTTTGCCATCTTTGTCAGTGTTGGCAGAACAGTGCATAGAAGCCATACCGTTCAATGGGAGCAGATAGTTCATGTAAGAGAACATACCTTTCTTCATTTCACCACCGTACCAAGTGTTCAAGATAACTTGAATCTTCTCAGTCAAGTTGAATACAACAGCAGTTTCTGAGTTCAGACCCAGTTCTTTGTAGTTTTCAACTTTTGCTTTGGAAGCGTTCATGATAACGAAATCAGGTTCACCGAAGTTAGCCAGTTCTTCAGCTGTCGGACGGATGAACATGTTTGTTACGAAATGAGCCTGCCAAGCAACTTCCATGATGAAACGCAGTTTCAGAC
>CAVCAX010000015.1:0-6771 GCA_963599995.1 Coprobacillus sp. CAG:698 | reverse complement strand
GCAGAATGCATCAACAACATACAATTTCTTGTTAGAAAGTTCTTTTGTTGCCAACTCTTTAACGGCTTTCCAGCATTTTTCGTCTACAGGTTTATTGTCGTTTTTATATTCGTCAGAAGTCCACCATACAGTGTTTTCGCTGGTGGCATCTTTAACGAAGAATTTATCTTTAGGAGAACGACCGGTGTAAACACCTGTCATTACGTTTACAGCACCCAATTCAGTTACCTGACCTTTTTCAAAGCCTTCCAAACCCGGTTTTGTCTCTTCAGCGAACAAAACTTCGTAAGACGGGTTGTGCAAAATCTCTGTTGCACCGGTAATACCGTACTTGCTTAAATCTAAATTTGCCATTTTCTTTTGAATTAATTAAAATTGGTATATTGTTTATTATCTCATTCAAAGTATTTTTATGGAAAGGATGCCTTTATGCCATCCTTGTAAACCGGCTACAAAAGTAATACTTTCTTTCGAAACAAATGTTTCATTAGAGAAATTTTTCCCTAATGAAATCTCTTTTATAGATTCCTAACAAAATCTGCAAACTGAATGTTGCAAATTGAAACTTTATCATTTACTTTGCATTGTATAAATTCTGAATAAATAATACGGTATAACAGAGATGAAAATAATCGACTTTAGTGAAACAAATTCAATTCTGAATCAATATGTGTCAGAAATAAGGAATGTGGAGGTACAGAATGACCGTTTACGCTTTCGCCGTAATATCGAGCGGATAGGCGAGATCATGGCGTATGAAATGAGTAAGTCATTTACTTATTCGACAAAAAATGTTCGTACTCCTTTGGGGGTAGCACCGGTTTGTACACCGGACAATCAATTGGTCATAAGTACCATTCTTCGTGCGGGATTGCCTTTCCATCAAGGCTTTCTGAGTTATTTTGACAATGCGGAGAATGCTTTCGTGTCTGCCTATCGCAAATATAAGGATACATTGAAATTCGATATTCATATTGAGTATATTGCTTCGCCTCGTATCGATGGGAAGACATTGATCATCACCGATCCGATGCTTGCTACCGGCAGCAGTATGGAATTGAGTTATCAGGCTATGCTTACCAAAGGGCGCCCGTCGGAAATTCATGTGGCATCTATTATTGCCAGCCGGCAGGCTGTGGAGCATATCACGTCGATATTCCCGGAAGAAAAGACGACTGTATGGTGTGCTGCCATCGATCCGGAGATTAATGAGCATTCGTATATTGTGCCGGGGCTTGGAGATGCCGGTGACCTGGCTTATGGAGAAAAGGAGTAGTTCTTAACTATTATACACATAGAAGAGAGGGGAACGATCCGGCCGGAACGTCCCCCTCTCTTCTATGTGTATAATGCGGTTATTTCACTTCCCAAGTATCATTGGTCATCAGCAATTCTTTGAAATTGTGATATCTCTTTTTGCCTTTCACCTCTTCGATTTGTTCCACAACTGCATCGTTGTATGTAGGAGCTTCCACATCACGGATTACTCCTAAGGCTATCGGGAATTCCGGACCTTCCATCAACGCCAGTTTTAATTGGAGGGTGTTGTCCATGCAATGGGCATCGTGTACCAGGATGTCCTTTTCGGTAATCCCGTTTTCGCCTAACTTCACTACTTTCAGACCGAATCCTTGTTGCATCAATCCGTATTCTTTGTTCTCACCGAACAGCATCGGCTTTCCGTGTTCCAGGTAGATGGCGTTTTTGGCACGGGCTTCTTTCGTTGCAACGTTCTCATGAGTACCGTCGTTGAAGATGACGCAGTTTTGCAGCACCTCTACTACGGATGCACCTTTGTGATTGGCGGCAGCTTTCAATACTTCCACGGAGGCGGCACCGTCAACGGCCACACAACGTGCAAAGAAGCGTCCGCGTGCACCGAAACAAAGCTCAGCCGGACGGAAAGGGTCTTCCACTGTTCCGTATGGAGACGATTTGCTGACAAAACCGCGTGCGGATGTGGGTGAGTATTGTCCTTTGGTCAATCCGTAGATACGATTGTTCAGCAATATCATATTCAAATCGACATTACGGCGGATGGCATGAATGAAATGGTTACCACCGATAGCCAGGCCGTCACCGTCTCCGGATATTTGCCATATAGTAAGATCCGGATTGGCCACTTTGGCACCTGTAGCTATGGCAGCGGCACGTCCATGAATGGTATGGAAGCCGTAAGTGTTGACGTAATAAGGTAAACGTGAAGAGCAACCGATGCCGGAGATGACGGCAATATTGTGTGGAGCTACTCCCAGTTCGGCCATGGCTTTGTGCAGAGAGTTCAAGAATGCATGATCACCACATCCCGGACACCAACGCGGTTGTCCCGATTTATAATCCTTTGCTGTATATACTGTTTCGCTCATTTCTTATTCCTCCAATAATTTAGTGAATGCATCTACAAGTTCTGCTGTAACGAAAGGCTGTCCTTTTACCTGATTAAACTGGCTGATGTTCAGTCCGGGAACTTTCATACGCAGGTATCCGGCAAACTGTCCCATATTCTGCTCGGCTACGATAATCTTTTTGTATCTCTTCAGTATGTCTGCTGTGTTTTTGGGCAGCGGGTTGATATACTGGAAATGAGCAAACGCTACTTTTTTGCCGTCCTTGCGCATGTGTTCTACGGCAGAGTAGAGATGTCCGTATGTTCCACCCCATCCTACTACCAGCATTTCGGCATCCGCATCACCCAGCACTTCCTGTTCGGGAATGCAGTCTGCAATCTTATCCACTTTGGCTTGACGCAATAACGTCATCTTGTGGTGGTTTTCCGGTTCGGTAGAGATAACGCCGGTCTCATTACTCTTTTCCAGACCGCCGATGCGGTGCATGAAACCTTCTGTTCCGGGAACGGCCCAATAGCGTGAACCCGTTTTTTCGTTACGCTGGAAAGGTGTCCACGTACCCTTCATGTCGGGAGTGACATAGGGCGGGTTTATGGCCGGATATTCATCCAGATCAGGCAACTTCCATGCGGCGGAGCCGTTGGCGATGAAGGCATCGGTCAGCAATACTACCGGTGTCATGTGTTCCAGTGCGATTTTGGCAGCCATATAAGCGGCATCAAAGCAATTGGTCGGTGAAGTGGCGGCTATAACCGGCATCGGGCTTTCGCCATTACGTCCGTAGAGTGCCTGCAGCAAGTCTGTCTGTTCAGATTTGGTAGGCAGACCGGTTGACGGACCTCCACGTTGTACATTGACCACTACCAATGGAAGCTCTGCAATGACGGCAAGGTTCATGGCCTCGCTTTTCAGACATACTCCCGGACCGGAAGTCGTAGTGACAGCAAGGTCACCTGCAAAGGCAGCGCCTACCGCAGAAGCGCATCCGGCGATTTCGTCTTCGCACTGTACGGTCTTTATACCGAGTGATTTGTGTTTGGACAGTTCGTGTAGGATGTCTGTAGCCGGGGTGATCGGGTAGGAACCCAAGTAGAGTTCCAGACCGGCCTTCTCTGCTGCTGCAATCAAACCGTAGGAAGTGGCTTTGTTGCCGTTGATGTCCGTATAGAACCCTTTTGCTTTGGAGTTTTTACTTTCTATCTTATAAGTAGAGGTAGAAGCGTGGGTGTTTGCACCATAATTGTAGCCGTCGTTCAATACCTTGATGTTGGCCGCTGCAATTTCCGGTTTCTTCGCAAACTTTTGCCGGAGCATGTTTTCGGCAGCTTCAAGATTGCGGTTGAACAACCAACAGACCAGTCCTAAAGCGAACATGTTTTTACAACGCAGCATGGCTTTGTTGTCCAGTCCGGAGTCCTTTAGGCTTTCCTTACACATAGAAGAGATCGGTACTTCGAGAACGTCTTGTTTGATACCTAATTCTTCGAATGCGTTATCTGTTGTAAATTGCGCTTTCTCCAAGTCCTTTGTTCCAAAAGAATCGGAGTCAGTAATAATCAGTCCCTGTGGCTTGCAGAATTTGACCTGCGTTTTTAGAGCTGCAGGATTCATGGCTACCAATACATTACAACGATCGCCCGGAGTAAATATTCTGTTTGCTCCGATATGCACTTGAAAACCGGATACGCCGGTCAAAGTCCCTTGCGGGGCGCGGATATCTGCCGGATAATCGGGAAATGTGCAGATGTCATTCCCTACTGTTGCCGACACGTTCGAGAAGATGTTACCGGCCAACTGCATACCGTCGCCGGAATCGCCGGAGAAGCGTACTACCACTTGCTCCAATTCTTTAACCATCATTTCGTCTGCCATAATTTTACTTACTATTTAAATTTTAGGATCGACTTGTCGCATTCTTGCATAAATATAACCCCTGTGCTGGTTGCTTTTGTATATTCATTTATTATGCAGAAGGTTTCGCAAAGGTCGTAAAGTTAAACGACTTAGCAAAATCTTTTTCGGTTTATCTATTATTGCCTGTCAAAAGAATTATGATGTTGCCTATATCTGATATAAGTGTCAGCGTATTGGAGTTGTTTTGTTTCATCATTGCGCTTTTTGATGTCATATTGGTATCCGTGTTTTGGGTGCAGAATGACGAATTGCTTTCGTTTTTGTTTAAAATGCAATCTTTCTGTTACTTTTTCTTGTGAATTGTTGTACAATGATAAGAATAAATCCCTTCTTTTCTAACTCTGCATTTTGGACATCATTGATGTCTGTTCCCTTATTGCCCGAATATGGCATAAATCTGTGTGCTCTGTCTTGCCAAATCGATAGAATACATTATCTTTGCACACAGAATTTAAAGTAGGTCCTGTAGTTCAACGGATAGAATAGAAGTTTCCTAAACTTTAGATAGGGGTTCGATTCCCCTCGGGACTACTACTTATGTTTTGATTATCTGATTCTGTTAGCGGAGTTCCCTTGTCAGAGAGGAGTCCATACTTATCATTTTTACAATAGTTGTTACCATATTATTTTGTGATTTTGAATCCCAACTTGAGTATCAGTTTGAGTGTCTCGATCGAAGTGTTTCTATCATACACTTTTTCTTCTTCACTCAGTTCTTCATACGGAACCAAACAAGGATGTTGTTTCAAACTATCTTTTCTTTCTATGCCGTATGTCCACCCTTGCGCAAGTCTGGTTTGTGCCCAGACCTCATGAACATTCTTCGATATCTCTTCTGCCAGTAGTTCCAACTCTTCGGGAAGTTTTATGTCATCCGTTTCTATGGGTTGGGGAATATATGTATTCATAACGATTTTATTTTTGTTCCACAGTAGGGACAATATTCGGAATCTGCCGGGATACGTTTTCCATCATGCGGACAATAAACATATTGTTCTTGTAGGTAATTGTCATTAGAAGCATTGTAGATTTCTCTTTCTGCTATATCCAGTGCTTTGTTATCCAGTTTGCTTTGCTGAATCAGTCCCAAAATCTGTGTTGCTATAACCGGCCATGTTACAAACAATGTAATAGCAGTAGGGATGGCTTGCAAACCGAAAATACCCACACCTGCATCAAACTGAATTCTATTGTCTTTCGGTACTAATTTGATCTTTAAAGCGGTCTTCATTCCAATGATTGCTTTAAACATACCTCCCTTGGTAATAGACACTTCTTTGCCTCCTGCAATCAGGTCTATTACCGTAGTCTCATAGCCATCGTTTTTAAAATTCTCGGCGATTTTCTCTCCAATTAGTGGAATCAGAGATGGATTTCCATGTAATAACTTACTTTTTTTGAATACACCCATAATTATTTGTTTTTAATACTCCTTTTGAAATAAGAGAGAGTACGAGCATTGTATTTCTATCACCTTTTCTAATGCTGAGTTTCTTTTTGTGAAATAACATTAGTGGCAATTTCTCATGAATTACTCCTTGATACCATATTTGTACTTTTCAGCATTTGACAGTTGATACTTATCTCTGATAAAATTCTTATATATGGTTTGAAGAAGTTCTTGTTGTCGCTTGAACTTATTTAGATGTATAATACGCAAATTTCTGTTATCGTCAATTGCATATATGTATTTATTATCACTGCTTACAATCGCGCTTCTTCCTTTAATTCTTTTTGCTATATAATCTCTGTGGCTTAAAAATGATTCACCATCTGACGATTCACACATCTCAAAAAGTTGATCATCGTTATACCCTAATAACAAATTATTTTGTGTCGAAATAAATCCATCAAGATCTTTAGGGCGAATGCTTTTTCGTATTACTTTTATTTTGTTATTGATAATATCTATATTATGAATAGAATCACGTGTCAAAATTGTAATTTTATTATCATTACTAACACATAAGTCCTGAATATATTTTGATGGTTTGTATAACTTGGTCAACATTCCTGTTTGGGGGTTATACTTTGAAAGAGTATAATCTCCATAAACCAATAATTCATTCTTATATCTGCAAATGTGTTCATTTTTTTTATTGGTAGATAGAGACAAAGTATCAACTTTGCTAAATTGCTTATCTCTAATATCTACCGAACAAATTATCGTATCCCTATTATTAGGAATGTAATATAATTGGTTAGCTAGTATTTTAAACCTATTGACGTATGTTTCCGTATAGTTACTCCAAATGGGAACAGAGTCTGCTATATTACAAAAATAAAAATACTGACCACTAGATGCAACAAATGTAGTACTATCAATCCAGTCACAATCTTTGATCTCTCTCCAATCACTACAATTTATTGTATTGATAAGTTTCCGTTCTTGCATATTCCAAACTTGTATAACCCCGTCATTACAACCTGAAAGTAGCAAATTTCTGTTAGGACTTAATGATATTGTATTGACAGTTGTTTCAGTACCCAAATGTTCCACATTATACCC
>CAVCAX010000014.1:7114-8066 GCA_963599995.1 Coprobacillus sp. CAG:698 | reverse complement strand
CGGTATACGGATTTACATATTTATCAATTATTCCTTCTGCTCCCATGTCTTTTCTTTTTATTTATTAATAAACTATCCGACCGATTTATATATCAATAAACCTTTCGGTCAATAATGCAAAATGTAACAATTTAAAGGTGAATCACAACCTTGCTGTAACATTAGCCAAGATGAAGATTCTGTTTCCAATGTCGTAAGAATACGAATATAAAGGCGAATCACAATCAATCCATACTCGAACACAATACTTGAATCACAATACTGCTGTAACATCAGCTCAAAAATGAAGATACCGATTCTTAATATTATTAAGGATACGGATTTAAAGGCGAATCACAACCGGATTGGGGAATGACTGCAAGAAAACGATGCTGTCCCTAATGTTACAAAGATAGACATAATCTAATATAAATCAAGTAGAAAGAGACTAATTAACAGAAAAATAGCAGGATTGTTTCCCTGCCGATATGTACTTCAGTTAGTACTCATCAAAAACACCTTTCCTATATGTACAAAAAAATCCCCTTTCCATTGGTCACGCCAGACCGGAAAGGGGAACAAACAAACAATAATATTATGAGAAATTGACGTGATTCACATCAAGTCAATTTCCGTTTTCCCTTTCGGGAAAATATAGCGTTTTGATTGATCAAAATAACGCTATATGCCTTTAAAAAAACTGTCTTATAGTTATTATTGTAGTTGTTTGCTTTTTTATCCATTGTTGTTTTCTTTATAGCAATAATTAGTTCTTATCGGCATTGTTTTCCTTTGTTGCATTCGTTTTCTTTTCTTGCTGATATCAGCATGAATGCAACGGGGTAGCCTCACAGGTATTGTTTGCCTTATCGCCATCACTGCCCTCATAGGCAAATCCTTTCTCTTTACGGCAGTGATCCGTTCCTTCTTTGTCATTCATTGACTTCACTCCACGGATAAGGATATTTTTCCA
>CAVCAX010000014.1:0-7104 GCA_963599995.1 Coprobacillus sp. CAG:698 | reverse complement strand
CCCCAACTGTCGATGATTGCGTGGGCTTCATCGGCCAGTTCTTCATCATAGACCTCCCCATAGCAATACGTCAGAAGCTGACATTTCAGGAGAGAAGGCGGCAGCTTGTCCAGTATCCTTCCGGCACGGTCAAGTATTGCCTGTTTTCGCTTTTCGAGTTCGGTTTGGCTGTACATGACAGCGTTGTATCCCATCAGTAGAGCGAGACACAGCAGTGCCTCCTCCTCATCCGTCGAGGCTTTTGCTGCAAACAGCTCATTGGCTTTCCGGGTTACTTCTTTATTCAATTCGGCAAGAGAATCCGCATATATGGGCGTATCATCAGTTGTTAAATACAATAATTTGTGAGCTAATAGTTTAAGCTCCCCGATTTGAGTGGTCAGCATACGATTATAGAGTTTTTGTTGAGTACTAAAGGTAGTTCCGGCTTCTATTTCCATTTTCCGAATAGATCCGCGATTTCTTCCAGGCCGTTCCGGTCGAAGTGCTCGTTGTAGCGCATTATCTTTGTGTCCTCCATTCCGGAGAAGACATGGGTGTACATATTTTTTCTTGCCAATATCCGGCTGTAGTTCAGAGCCTCGTCACCGTTGTATCCGAAGAAAGAATAGAGGTTCATCATCATTCCGCATCCCATTTCCTTCAGGCGGATAAAGTCTTCCGTGCCCCAATAGACGGTTCGTTCCGGTTGCATGATTACAGGGAGATAGCCGCTTGCCAAGGTGGCGTCCAGCATCTTCCATACCTCCCTGTCGTTCTGTAGCGGGTGAACATCCACGAGCAGTTCTTTGTCCTGATTAATCGTCAGGAGCTCTTCCTGAATCAGTTTCTCTTCAAACAGGCTGTCCAGCCGGTATCTGGCTGCCAGTTCCAGTTCGATGCTTCCCCTGTATTGCTGCATGAAGCGTTGGAATATCCTTTTAAGATTCTCCGTCGAATTTTCCGGATTCTCCTTTTTCACAGGCGGCACGCATATCACCCGTTTCACGTCTCTGCTTTCCAGATAGTCCAGTAATTCCATTGCTTTTTTCAGGGGCAATGCCCAGTCGTCCGTGTCCGGTAATATGTACGGTTGATAATCAGTATAACTCATTTTGTATATAGTGTATTAAGCGTATCTCATGGTTTGGAAATCCGCTTCTCCCGGTCGTTTAGATATAGCCTATTTTTCCGGTCGATTCATCCATGTATCCGAATCCTCCCATTACGATTGCCACTTTGTATTTCTTGTCCGGATTCCATTGAGAAGCACTGTAAGGGGTGTCGTTCCAATGGCAGACGCAGGAGAAGAACAGATCGTTGGTCGAGAGGTAGGAGAGGGACTTTTGCAGAATCTGGGTGATGAGAAAATGCATAGTGGGTAGAACAGATCGTTGGAGAGATAGGAGAGGGTCATGTGCGTAGTCTTAGCAGTAAATAAGGATCAATGTCATTGCTTTTTCAATTTTCCGAACAGCTCTTCCCATTGCTTGTAAACTACTTCCGAGTCGTAGCATTCCTTCAGTTTTTTGAAGGCCTTTTCTCCTAAATTCTCTATCAGTACCCGATTGTTCCACAATTCTACTATCTGTTTTTCCAAATCCTCCACATTGTTGGGATCGAACAGTCTTCCTATGGCATTCTCTTCTTGACCGATAATTTCGGTAAACCCTCCGTGATTGGGACCAATGGTGCATTTCCCGTATTTTGCCGCTTCGAGGATGCTCATCGGAAAGCCTTCATACCATTTGCTTGCCATGATAAAGAATGATGCTTCTTGGTAAAATCTATTTAGTTGCTCACCGGAAAGATAGCCTTTCAGCTCGCAGTTGGCAGGTAAGTTCCGAACCAACTCTGTGTCTCTTATCTCTCCTGCGAATTTGAATGATATTTCGGGATGTCTTCTGGCTACCTCCAATATTAAGTCTACTCCCTTTTCTTTACTGATTCTTCCGCAAAACGCAATGTAACCGCCATGATACGCAGTGTATTTTTGTGGTACGTTCATTAAATTGGGGATGACTGTGACTTTATTTTTCTCAAATCCGGCAGCAATCAATTTCTCTTTTTGGAAGGATGTGATACATGCGAACATATCCACATTGTTTTTATATGCTTTGGTCCATCTTGCAGATACATTTCTCAGTGTATATCCTATGGATTTAAAGATTGAATGTTCACAATTATATTTGATACAACTCCATTCGTTCCCTTTTTCCAAACACATTTCGCAGGGCTTCTCATTGCGCATGAATAATCCTGTCGGGCAAATCAAGCGGAAGTTGTGAATCGTCATAATGACGGGAACATTCGCTTTTTTGCATTCAAAGAGGGCTGCCGGGCTGATGAATGGGTATAAGTTGTGTACATTGACGATGTCCGGCTTTTCCTTGCGTAGTATCTCTTTCATGTTTCTGACCCCGGCAGGAGAGTAAATTCCTGAAAGAAATCCTTTGATTTTACCGGTTAGAGTCTCTCTGATATCTTCAGTTGTCATGCGATAGAAACAGATGTTATGTCCATGTTTTTGAAGCATGGCAGCCATTTTGTCTACAACAGCTTCTTCGCCGCTATATTTTCCATAATTATTATGGACTAAAAGTATTTTCATGATTTCTTCGGATATATTTTGGCAGGGATACCTACGGCTATCGAGTTGTCCGGCACATCGCACAGCACAACGGCATTGGCTCCTATTGTTACATTATTTCCTATTCTGATTTTCCCTAAGACTTTTGCCCCTGCTCCAAATTCCACATGATTGCCAATAACCGGTACATCATGATCCTCGCTTTTGGTTCCTATTGTGACTCCTTGCCGTAAAATACAATTTTCCCCCATTACAGTGTCCGGATTAATGATAATGCATCCGTAATGATGAATCCTTAATCCACCACCGATCTGTGCACCTCTTGGAATATAAATTCCGATAATTGTATTGAACAAAAAGAAAAACGGCAAATGGATAATATTGAATATAATCCGGATAGGGGTGAATTTGATTTTTTGAATACGATGTCCTATTCTATATAGGATAACGCAAATTATAGACGGTTCGTCCCATTGTATTTTGCCATTACTTTTCCTATATGCTTTTAGATCCTTCTTAATGGTAGATATCATTAGGTTTAAATAAAGTGAGAGATTATGTACTTTTTGACACGAAAAGGCAATGTGCTGATTATCAAGAATAGATAGACCTTTCGGTTCATCGGGTTATATTTGAGGGATAGAAGGCACTCTTTGATTGCTTTCTTTTTGAAGTTGTATCTTATGTCTGTCGAAGCTCTCATTTTGTGCCATAAAGAGATGTATTTCTTTAAGTCTTTGCGGGTCTTTCCCGATGTCTTTGATAACAGTATTTTTAATTCATTTCCCACCGGATCACCTTCGTCCTGTGTTCTTGGAGGGGTATTGGTAAGAATGTATCCCTCTCCCATGTTGTATATGGCCAGCGGTTCGGTGCTATATGCGATTTGTGTAATCGTGGATAATTTAGCCCAGGTTATCAGATCTTCTCCGGAATTTGCATTAATGGGAAAACCGCCGACCGCCTGAATTGTTTTTTTTCTTACCATTACAGCAGAAGTCCATACGGGTGGGTGTGAGCAGCTTGCCACTTCAAAATAGTTACTTAGTATCCCGTCCTTTTTTTGAAAGGGAAGTCTCCGGATAACCGTATTCGATATGTTTCCATTCTCATCTCTATGTTTATAATTACAAGCGTATACGCTACATGCCGGATACATTTGATACAATTTGAATTGCATGGCAAGGTATTCCGCTGTCCATTCGTCATCGGCATCCAGAAAAGCAATCAGCTCATATTTCGCTTCCTCTATCCCTTTGTTCCGGGCAGCAGATACTCCTGCATTTCTCTGATGAATCAGCCGTATACGCGGGTCTTTTACTTTCTCTACCTCTATTACACTATTGTCTGTACTTCCATCATTTACAACGACTATTTCGAAGTCTTGAAAAGTCTGTGCAAGTACAGATTGCAGTGTCCTTCTTATTTGCTTTTCTTTATTATACAGTGGTATTACAACTGAGATCATATTTTTTCCCTTTTATAAGTCCTAACATCATTCCATAAAATCCGAACGGATAAGAGAGTGTAGCCATTGAGTAGTTTACTACGTTATCGGTGTACATGGTCAAAGCCACTCCTGCCATAGTGCTTCCGGCTACAATTGCGCACATCTTTATGGCTGCACTATTCTTTTTGTTGTATTCTATGAAGCAGTGCATGATGATACTGCCAATAATCAATAGGTATAGTACAATTCCAGTTAACCCATTATCGCATGAAATTTGAACATAATCGTTATGGGGTACAGTCAGTCCTCCAAAAACATAATTTGAGTACATGTAGTTTTGCACGCTTCCCGTACCGGAACCGACCACCTCTTTCTGATAATAAAAATGTTCTTTTAAGTGTTCCCACATCGCAAACCGGGCATTGCTGTTGATGTCGTCTTTGGATACTTTCCCCTGCCGGAGTTGCTCTATGCTGATGCTGCTTCCTCCATCTTTAAACATCTTTTCTTTGATGTTAGGAACTGTGAATATTATCACTATGAAGAGCAAGGCAAGTCCCAAAATGACCGGTACTGATTTCATTTTATATTTAAAGAAAAAGAAAGTTGCCAATGCCATTGTTGTCCCCATGATGCTGGTACGGAACACCCATAAAATGCAAGGGATCATGAACAGGATACATAGCAATAAATCTTTTTTGTCCTTTCCGCCGTGATAGTATAATGCCAAAGAAAATATACATATTGAGATGTAATGTATGCTTCGTGCTGTTCCATACCAGAATACTCCCGGAACCAGATAACTTAGCAATGGTATGAAAGAAAATCCGATGGACACGACAGCTACTACCCTTGCCCCTAATCCGGCTTTAATGAAAATCTCTTTATCTCTGACCACTGCCGATGCAAAAAGCATGATTAATAGCGGATAACTATATTTCAAAATGACGCGGAACCCATAAACGACGGATGGTGTATAGCTCAATCCTATAATCAGCCATATCATATAAATCAGATATAGAATTACCGCAAAGCTCCATTGCGGTTTTCTTTTTACTATAAATAGTCCGATTAGAAGGAATACCTCCAGTATCATCAGCCGGATGGCCATCAGGTCTAATATGCCAGGCACGGAAAAAGCCAATAGACCGGTTGAAAAGGTCAGTACCCAGAATAACTCCGGTCCGTCCAGCAGTAGTTTTTTCTTTTTATTCAGAGGATGAGAGACTATTTCCTGCTTCGTGAACAGGAATTTGGCCCCCATTACTGTGATAATCAGAAAGTATATATAGTTTAAAAAGTACATGAGTCTAATTTATTGTTTTTTCATACAAATCATTGAACAGCAGTGCATATTGGCTGTTTTCGAATTTCTCTGCATAATGTGTCGCTTTTATAGAAAGTGTTTTTATGTTTTGAGGATGTTCCAGCAAATCACAAACTTTTCTGGTCAGGTCCTCTGTGTTTTCTTGTTCATGCAGCAATCCCACCTCTTTGTCTTTTACAACTTCCGGCAGTCCTCCCGTGTCCGATGCTACCACTACGCATCCCCGTGCCATCCCTTCAATGGCTGTCAGTCCGAATCCTTCGCTACGTGAGGGCATCAACAGAATGTGTATCTGGTCATAGTATACTTGCAGTTGGCTCTGATCTTGCCTGCCGCTCCACGTGATATGCTCACCTACATTCAAATCTTTGGCTTGCTGTTGCATAAATGTTTTCAGTGAACCGTCTCCAACGATCAGTAATCGGGTGTCCGGATGTCTTTTTTGAATCTGTGCAAAAGCCGGAATTACTAAATCCATGCCTTTGATTTCTTCCAACCGGCTCACTACCCCTAATGTAATAGGGGAGGTAAACTCACGTTCTCCTTTCCGTATCTTTATGTACGAGGGCAGTACGTTGTAGATGGTGAAGTGATTTCTTTTTTGTATTACAGTTTGGGGAGTGTACAGATTGCTATTGCCGAAAAAGGAGATTTCCGCTGCTTGTGTGATGCAGGTAAATGCCTTGACGCAATGCCTTTGGATGAAGTGCACTAATCTCAGATTGGGATAAATATCGGCTGCTGTATGTGCGGTGGCGATGATGTTTTTTATTCCAAGGAGGCGTAGCAGGAGAATGGGAATAGCACCCGGAGCCATATATTGCACGTGGACAATATCAGGCTTTTCGGCCCGTATTACCTGCTTTAATCCTTTGTACAAAAAGGCAATCCCTTTCACTCCTCCAATTCGTTTGCCTGCCACATTCAGGCATACTACCTTGCTTCCTACCTGTTGATAGCGAGACACCATCCCCGGAGTATGTTCAAAGTAGCATACGGTGGTTACTTGGTGCCCACCTCGTATTAATGCTTCCACTAAGTTCAGGGTTTGTATTTCGGTACCACCGGTCAAGAGACAGGGGATGCAGATCAGGA
The DNA here is from genome assembly GCA_963599995.1 of Coprobacillus sp. CAG:698. GTDB lineage: Bacteria > Bacteroidota > Bacteroidia > Bacteroidales > Bacteroidaceae > Bacteroides. The sequence goes on along the minus strand of CAVCAX010000014.1, from coordinate 663 downwards.
CTTTCATTTATTTGTTGTAAATTTGGATGTGATTTTGTTTTTGTAATAATGAACAGTTGGCCGTAAATCTTTGAAATTGATATTGATAAAACAACGTGTCCGCAATAAATCACGTATCCAAATCCATCGTGATAAGTTTCCGCTTTTTACGTAGAGAAAATCCAAAGAATAGTTCATCATATACACTTTATGAATTTTATTTCTGTTGATTTTCATATTCGGATTTAGATACAAAGCGTGAAGGTTTGCACCAGCCGCTGTTGCCGTATATGCTAAACCTTCGTTCCGAAAATTTACTTCCATGAAATAGTCTTTGTCGGCTTTATGAAGGAATTCGATACTAAAGGGACCGTAATAGTTTGCCTGTATTAAAAACTCCTCTATTCCCTGTATATTAATGTTATACTCTCCGATAGGTTTAAATAAGCCATAAGCTCCTGCACCGATCAATGGTGGATAATGCCGGATCTTTCTTATTCCTCCTGCCAGAAAGGTTTCTTTTTCAGTTCTGACTCCGATACAGTCTATTTCATACTCTTTGTCAATAAACTCTTGCAGAATAAAATTAGCACAAGAACTCTCTGCGTTTAAGGCATTTTCTACCTCTTCTTTGTTCTGGCAAATATGAATGTCGCTTTTCTCGCCTTTTGTACTGTTGAGTGG
>CAVCAX010000013.1:5371-11208 GCA_963599995.1 Coprobacillus sp. CAG:698 | reverse complement strand
GTATATGTCTGGTTGGAGAAATTCAAGAACTTATTGTTTTCGGTTGATCCTACAAATCCTATATTATAAGAAAAATCCTTTGTCTTGACAGCCTGTATATTCAAGTCTATCTCTACACCAGTATTTCGCATTGTGCCGACATTGACAAACATAGAGTCCCAAATGTATGGCGGTAACGATACCTTATAATCACCCAACAGATCCTGCTGCTTACGGTTGTAATAATTGATGCTACCAGACAGAATATTAAACAGTTCGAAATCAACGCCCACATTCCAGTTCAAACCTTTTTCCCATTTCAAATTAGGATTCGGATTTTTATTTGATCCCCAACCTTTATAGTATTGTCCATTGAAGTAAGACTCGCCATAACCGCCATAAGTTGCCAAAGACAAATATGATCCAAAGTCCTGATTACCTGTCACTCCCAAGTCGGCACGTATCTTCAGGTTGTTAATCCATTTGATATCTTTCATAAATGCCTCATCACTGATACGCCATCCGGCAGATACAGCCGGGAAATATCCCCACTTATTATTCTTACCAAACTTAGAAGAGCCTTCGTATCTCAGTGATGCAGTAAGCATATAACGCTGCATATAATTATATGTCACACGGCCAAAGAAAGCAATCAGTTTGGAGCTGTTCCTATACGAAGTCATTCCATTTCTTCCTTCTTCCTGCATATAGACTCCATCTCCTAAATTATCCCATGTCAAAGCGTCAGATGTAAACTGCTTGTTTTCAGCAGCAAATCCATAGTTCATAAACTGCTGGTATGAATAGCCTCCCATTACTCCCAAACTATGTCCATTCTGTTCCAGGTTATAGTTCACAAGCCATTCGAGCATTTCACTCCTGTACTTTTTGTAATCTTGTTTTGCTTCTCCATATCCCTTAAATTCAGAGCTGTTATAATTGGCAGACAATGTGCTGTATGACGGTCTGAACTCAAAATAGTGCTCATCATTATAGATTTGCGCTACAGTGGCCTGAGTACTTAATGAATGATTGTGCAATTTCTCCTTAGCCAATAAAGGAAGCAGATTCAGTTTGGCCGTCATGTTCCACTCCAAGTTCTTATGTTCCGTATATTTTTTCTCTGTTTTAAGCCTATCCACCGGATTCCACATACCGTCACCCGTAAATTGAGTATAACTTCTGCCGGACTTATCATCACTATTCTTTACAGGCACTGTAGGATTGGCACTAATCACCTGGTTAAATGCATCATAATCCGAATGATTACGGTTAACGATACGAGGAGTAAGGTTACCGGAAAATTTGAACAAGCCACCATTTGTCGTGTGTTCGAATCCCAGACGGGCACCATAATCGGTACGGTCCGTACGAATATCAACACCCTTTGCATCACGGACATCAACGCTAATACGGTAATTGGTTTTCGAGTTACCTCCCGAAAGTGCCAAATTATGATTCTGTGAGATACCGGTACGGGTAATTTCATCCATCCAGTCGGTGTCGGCGCCAAAATCGGTAGCTAAACCCTTTTCGACCTTGTATTTACGAAACTCATCGGCAGTAAGGATATCCAAATCATGACGAGCAAAGTCTAATGATACATATCCGTTATATTCAGTACGTACCTTACCGTCAGTAGTTCCTTTTTTAGTTGTAATTACTATCACGCCATTACTACCCCGTGTTCCATAAATGGCCGAAGCAGCTCCATCTTTAAGGACATCAATAGACTCTATGTCATTGGAATTGATGTTATGCAGATTTCCTCCGGCAACTCCATCAATCACGATCAGCGGACCCAAGCCTGCACTACGTGATGAGATTCCCCGGATTTGAATGGTCGCTCCCGAGTTGGGGTCACCCATAGCGGTATTAGTGATTGTCAGTCCCGGAACTTTTCCTTGAATCTGCATACTCGGATCTATGGATGCCACCCCCAAAAACTCCTTGTTAGAGACATGCGAGATAGCCGATGTAAGTTCCTTCTTATCCATTGTACCGTAACCTACCACAACAACCTCAGCCAAAGTTTTCGAATCCTCCGACAACACAATATCAATTGTCGATGCCGACCCCACTTTGACTTTCTTCTCAACATATCCGATATAAGATATTTTCAAGGTTGCCCCGGGCGATACAGCAAGCGTATAGCGCCCGTTATGGTCAGTAACAACTCCATTGGAAGTTCCTACTTCCACAATATTAGCTCCCATAATCGCCTCCCCCGATTTATCGGTTACAGTACCCGTTATGGTGCGTTTGTTTTGCTGAGAAACCTGTAATTCATTCTCAGAAGCTCCAGCCCACTGGGGCGACACATTGATAAGCAATAGAAAGCAGATAGCCACCTTCATAAAGTTACCTGATACTTTTTTCGCAAAATGCTTCAAATTGAATACTTCATTTTTCATGTTTTATCAAATTTAAGAATGGTTAAGCATAAATATTTTCACACTTCGTGTTTCACTAATTCTACTGATTGGCAGAAACCCAGACTTTGTATCCTGATTGGTTTCTATTTCCAACGGCATAATACGGGATTGCAGTCAGAGTCTGTTTCGCCTCTTTGTCAATGATCTTAATAACATTAATGCCGCCAAGCAAGTCATCCTGATGAACAAGTTCCAATTGCGAATTTCTATCGAACTGTGCCTCATCCAAGTTTTCATTATCAGCCGACTCGAGACAGTAGACCAACGGTCCGGAAGCAAAAGTTACCATCCCGCTCAAATCTTTCACTTCACTATTTGCCGTAACGATTCGCGGTTCCATCGGCAGTAACAGTTCTACCTTATCCCCTTTCTTCCATTCCCGGTCTACAACAGCATAGCCTTTCTTTATATCCAAGGCATATTTCTCGCCATTAACATACAGTACCGGTTGCGACTTCAAGTCCGACAGGTATAAGTCGTAAGGATTTTCTTTTCCTTGTGACCAGCCGGGTATACGAATCTGAAGAGCAAAAGCAGCATCTTTGTCAGGATCTATGTTTATAGCAACTTTCCCTTTCCAGGGATATTCCGTTTCCATATTTATCTTTACCCGGGTGTTCTCCATATCGACAACTGTCCGGCTTCCAATGAAGAGGTTTACATAAAGATTATTTGCTTGCGATGCATATATATACGATGGAACCACCGATACCATTTTGAGGAACATGGGCGGACAACAAGGGCAATCGTGCCAGTTCCATCTGGAATGATTATGCGAATTGAGTGGATTCTGATAGGTATACTCCTTTCCAGACAAAGAGATACCTGTCAGCACATTATTGTAAAGTGTCCGTTCAAACTCATCCATGTATTTGGCATCTGCAGTCAGTTCATTCATTCTTTGACTGAAAAAGCCTGCACCTACAGCAGCACATGTTTCCAGATATGCATCCGTAGGAAGATAATAGTCGGGGCCGAACTTTTCATCATAATGAATGGCTCCCACACCTCCGGTCACAAACATACGCTTACCGACCATGCTATCCCAAAGTTTTTTTGCAGTTTCCACATATTTTTCCGAGTGTTCTTCCAAAGCGACAGCAGTTATACCTGTGGCAAGCAAAGTAGCCCGAACCGCATGTCCTTCAATCGTATTCTGTTTGAAAACAGAAATGGAATCTTGAGCATAGCTACCCCAACTCGGACGTGAATTCGGGCCGAAAGCTTCATCCTTATATTTCTGTTCTCTGATCCATTTTTCTGCTGCATCATATCCCCCAACCGGCCATAACGGATACCCGCAGTTGTTTCCTCTATTCTCAATCCAGAACTTGGTCAGAGCATAATAGGCATCCTCATTCACCGGTACCGAGATTTTAGATTTCAGATCCGGATTGTCCTTGTATAACCAGTAAAGTTTCATCATCGACTCTTCCGGCCCCGAATGAGAGGGAACGATGTTACGTTTAGGAGAAGGTCCCATCAACTCTGTCATATAGTTGGCCAGCCGGGTAGCTGCTTCGAGCAGATTCGTTTTACCCGTAGCCTTATAGTAGTGTATTCCGGCTTCGACCAGCATTCCGCTGTTATATACATCGTGCTGATAACGCAAGAAACCGCCATTGTCACCCCAACGGTGTTCCGGCTCCATCAGTTCTGTCCATGTATTAATATAACCGTCAGTATCCACTTGCTGGGCTGCACAAATCCGGTCAATATATCCATTCAGCCTTTTCTCGATTTCCGGGTCCGATTTTTGTGCCAGTAAATCGGATACGCCTCTGATTGTTTCATAAATAAGTCCGTCAAACCATGGAAGTCCTGCATGATGACCGCTTCCAAACTTTCCTTGAGCCACATCATCAAAGTTCGCAAAGGAGTTATTCCGTTGCCATTCCTCCGGGTTTTCCTTAAATTTACCCTCAAATTTATCAAATACATCGTTTGCCGTGACACTTCTCCATTGTTCGAATCTCGGTGTCCAGAAAGGGTCTTTTACCACAACCTCGCTTACGCTGTTCAGCTTTAACCCTCTGTTGTTATCGGTTACCAAACTTTTGTCTGCACAAGAAGACAAGAAGACAACACCGACTAATACAGAAATGCTTTTTGTGATTTTCATGTTTATGTTCTCCAATTTTTAGTTTATACGCTTCCTTTTAGATTAAAGTTATCGATTATCTTGTAGATATAAAATACCTACAAGACAATCTGTCTGAAAACAATCTGCCTGAAAAACAATCTATCCGGTTATTTTTTTACGGTTACCTTATATATACAGATGTGTTCATATTCTTCACCCGGAGATAAAACGGTAGAAGGGAATTCCGGATGATTGGGACTATCCGGAAAATGTTGTGTTTCCAAAGCCAAAGAAGCTCTGTGCTCATATTTTTTATTATTCTTGCCGACTTCCCCATCAAAAAAGTTTCCGCCATAGAATTGAATGCCCGGTTCAGTGGTATACACCTCCATGAATCGGCCGGATACCGGTTCGTAAACCGTTGCAGCCAATTCGAGTTCTTTCGCCGTTTTCCTACTCAAAATCCAATTATGGTCATAACCATGGCCATACTCCAACTGCTGGTAATCATCATTCACGCGGTTGCCAATTGGCGTGGGGGTTCTGAAATCCATCGGTGTACCTTCAACAGAACGTTGCTCTCCGGTAGGAATCAACACTTCATCCACCGGCGTAAACTTATCCGCATTCAGCATAAGTACATGATCGTTGATCGTGCCATTTCCCGCACCATGTAGATTGAAGAACGAGTGATGAGTAAGATTAACGACTGTTCTTTTATCCGTAACAGCATGATGAGTAACTATAAATTCATTATTATCTGTCAGTTCATAAGTCATTTTCACGTCAAGACAGCCCGGGTATCCTTGTTCCCCATCTGCCGAGCGATAGGTAAACTCCAATTTATGAGGATTAATCTGTCTGGCATCCCACACTACCCTGTCAAAACCTTTCTCCCCACCGTGCAGGCTGTTTGGAGCATCATTAATTGTCAACTGATAATCTACGTCATCAAGGGTAAATTTACCACCAGCTATACGATTGCCAAAACGCCCGATAGTAGCTCCCAAAAATCTTCCACCGGTAAAATTGACATACTTTTCTATATTGTCGTGACCTAAAACAATATCTTCAAACTTCCCGTTTCTATCAGGAGCAAAGAACTCTACTACCCGTGCGCCATAATTGGTCACGGTCATTTCCAACCCATTTTTGTTTTTGAGAACAAATAGATCCGTATTCTTTCCATCTACTACAGTCTGGAAATCTTCTCTTTTTACTTTTGACAGTGAATCAGTTTGTTCCGAGCATGCACTTGTTATCATAATAAAAAGTATTAATACTGAGATGTTTTTCATTTTACAAAGTGTTTATGGTTTCAAATAATCTTACCTATATAT
>CAVCAX010000013.1:3172-5361 GCA_963599995.1 Coprobacillus sp. CAG:698 | reverse complement strand
GAGTAAGTTAAGATATAAGTTCCTTCTGTATTTCCTCCAAAGACTTATCTTTGGTTTCCGGCAATTTAATGGCAAAGACCAGACTTCCCAAAGCTATTATCGCGAAGAATCCGAAAACATAAGTAGCGCCGATAGCCAGAAAAACAGGGAAGAACCAGGATAAAAGCGCAGACCATACCCAATGAGTCATACTGCCGAACACCTGTCCCCCCGAACGTACGCTATTGGGGAATACTTCAGAAATAAGTACCCAGATAGTAGCTCCGAGAGAGACTGCAAAAAAAGCGATGTACCCCATCAGACAGACCAACATATAGTAGCCTTCAAAAATCTCCAAGTAAAATCCCCTTGCCACCAATGCCAAAGACAGAAACATGCCAACGGAGCCAAACCCGATCAATTTCTTCCGCCCAACTTTATCAATGAGAATCATTCCTAACATTGTAAAAGTAAGGTTCGTCACTCCGATCACAATAGACTGCACCATAGCACCTTCACGGAACAGGCCGGAAAGTTCAAAAATACGGGGTGCATAATATAAAATCGCATTGATACCTGTCAGTTGGTTAAATGATGAAATCAGGAAAGCTACAAGTAATGGTTTGAAATATTTCTTCTGGAAAAGTCTTTCGCCATTTCCTCCCACGATTGTGAGCGACTCTCGAATAGCCATCAATTCCTTCTCCACATCCGGTTCTCCGGTTTGTGTCAATATTTCACGCGCTTTATTTATCCTACCTTGTTTAACAAGCCATCTCGGACTCTCAGGCACTGTCATCAGCAACAAAGCAAAGCACAGTGCCGGAATCGCTTCTATGCCCAACATCCATTGCCAATCATGCGGGATACCCACTACCATATAATTGGTAAGATAAGCGATTACTATACCCAAAACGATATTGAATTGGAAAAAAGCCACAAAACGCCCCCTCCAGTGCGAAGGAGATATCTCGGCAATATACATAGGTCCTATCACGGAAGAGGCTCCAACGGCAAGACCACCCAAGAAACGGAAGAATATAAATGAATACCAATCGACTATCACCGCACTTCCTATTGCAGATATCAGATAAAGCCAGGCGATAATGATCATCAGACACAAACGTCCATATTTCTCGGCAGGTTTACCACATACCAATGCTCCAATGATAGTACCGATAAGCGCTATGGCTATCGTAAAGCCATGAGCAAAATCGGAAAGTTCGTAAATGTCTTGAATTGCCTTTTCGGCGCCGGATATAACCGCTGTATCAAAGCCAAAAAGCAGTCCTCCGAGAGATGCCACAAATGCGATGTAAAACATTCGTCCTTTGACTGTATTTCCCATAATTCATTAATCTTATAATCCAAATTCAATTCTATTAATCACATGGTCTTGATAGCACTCATCAAGTTCAACGAAATAGCCGCTCCAACCCCATACACGGACAATGAGTTGTTTATGGTTTTCCGGATGTATCTTTGCATCCAATAGTTTCTCACGGCTCACTGTATTCAGTTGCAACTGATGCCCTCCAAGTGTTACATAAGTTTTCACCAGCATCCCCAGTTTCTTTACACTTTCACTATTATTGAAAACTGTCTGGTCGAACTCCAGTGTCAGAGGTCCGCCATTAATCACATTTACCAGATGAGGTTTTGTGAAAGATTTTATTACCGATATCGGTCCTTTCTGTTTCATGAACAAAGAAGGAGAATAGTTTGCCGGTATCATTTCTTCCGCTCTCCGCCCATCGGGAGTAGCACCAAGGTGGGTTGCATGAGATACATAATACATAGCCGTACCGGTACCGGCGCGATACAGACCACCACGCTCATTCCGTTTACCCTGCAGAACCTTATCAAAAGAATCCAAAAGAGTAATCGCGATAGAATCAACATAGTCATCATCCTGACCCATCTTGGGAGCATCCTCACGCAACATTTTCTCCAGTTCCGGTTGATTGGCAAAATTATCCTCCAAAGCATCCAGCAAGTCCTTACAACTTATGCTTTTTTCTTCGAAATAATATTTTTTAATTGCCGCCAAAGAATCTACAGCAGTAGCAATTCCTGTACCATGAATACCATAATTGTTATATTTTGCTCCTTCGGAGATATCTCTTGCCCGTTCTACCGTACCATCCATCAGCAAAGAAATCATAGGTGAGGGTACAATAAACAAATTCCTATGTTTTTCACATATCTCA
>CAVCAX010000013.1:0-3162 GCA_963599995.1 Coprobacillus sp. CAG:698 | reverse complement strand
ATTATAAGCATCTTCTTTTTCATACCCCTTACGCAACAAACCGGGAATAACAACATCATCGTTGCAATATTGCGGAAAGCCCAATCCTTTTTTGGTCAGCCATGAGCCCAATTCAAAGACCTCATCCGGTGTGTTCTTATCCACCCGGATATTTATCTTGGGGTCGATCAGTTCCAGTTCATAACTTGCTTTAAGACAAATTTCGGAGAGTTCATTAAAGAGACAATCACCCTTCACATTACATCCTCCCAATACAATACTTTGCCCGTTATCACCTTGCTGCATACCCGGATACAAATCACTATCCTTGTTACAGGACAAGAAAAATTCTTCCACCAAATCCAAAGCCTCCTCTTTTGTCAGAATACCGCTATCAATATCCTTCCTATAATAAGGATACATGTATTGGTCAAAACGTCCCAATGTATTGTGGTAATTTCCGGCCTCCCAAAGGGCGAAATGAAGAATACGTAATAGCTGCAAGGCTTCCCTGAGGCTGTTAGCCCCATTCGAACGGATATTCTTCAACGTATCAGCAGTATCATGGTCTCCCTGCTCACGCGCCAACCTTTCATATTTACCGATAAATGACTGTAAGGCCGAAATACAAATAAGAGTAGAGCGAAGAAAAACAGCTCCCTCCTTGTCGGCACCTATACCTTTCAGCCGCTCTTCAACTTCCTTTTTACGGGCTTCCAGTCCTATCCGGATAGTCGTAGCATAATCAGGAGAGATATTGCATACCGTACCACGTTCATGAATATAATGCGATTTCTCAATTTCCTCCCACTCCCTTTTAGTGAAGATTTCGGGAACTTCACTGACCGTTCGGGTCGAAACAATTTTCTCACCGGGCAGTATTACCGCCACCTCTTTATCAAGCAAAGTAGCCAAACAAATTGCCGCCCTTTCCACATAGCTAACATTGTCACGTGCAAAAGAATCACTGATATTGCATATCTTCAACTCATTTGCCGTTCTTCTGAACCGATGGTGCTCTTTGTCCAAAATATATTTTCTCAGACTTTCTATTCTTTGATTCATAAGATTATTGTTTCTATATTGTTTTCTTCAAATACATTATATATATGCGGTGTTTTATTTACATCAAAACAAGGATTGTATTTTTTTCCGATCATGGCATATTTGGCACCGGCCGTTTTATGATACGGCAAAATCTCCACACGCACTAAAGATCGAGCATTCTTTATAAGAGATAGAATATTAAGCATATTCTGCCTTGTATCATTAACCCCCGGAATCAACGGTATTCTTATTATAAAATCTATATCAGCAGAGCACAGGAACTCTAAATTTTCAAGAATCAACCGATTATCAACCCCTGTATACTTTTTATGCACAACAGGATCGGTATGTTTTATATCCAGCAAAATCAAATCAAACATAGGTGCCATCCTTTGGAATACATCAGCCGCTATATAACCACTCGTCTCGACAGCCACATGCACACCTGCCTTAACCCTATGCACAACATCCGCAACAAAGTCTGCTTGGAAAAGAGGTTCCCCTCCGGTAAAAGTCACGCCTCCATGGTTAAGCTGATAAATCTCTTTATTTCTTAGTATTCGCTCCGCCAATTCACCGGACGTAATTTCATACCCACAGATACTACACCCGTCCTTCTTCATCATGCGTTGCGGTTGAGGAGCAATCCCTTCCGGATTGTGACACCAAGTGCAACGCAGAGGACACCCTTTTAAGAATATGGTTGTCCTGATTCCCGGCCCATCGTGTATAGCGAATTCTTCTATGCTAAAAATAGTCCCTGTTTTCATGTCTTTCATATTAGCACCACAAATATATACATATTAATTCAAACCAGTACGAACTGGTACGATTATTTTTTATGTTTAAAAACACAGACCGATACGAACTGGTTTGATTATTTTAAAATAATGCCTACATTTGTACAACTATATAATAAAGAGGAGTAAACGGATGAAAACAAATGAATCAAAGTACAAACTTGTAGTCAACTATGTTATCGAAAACATTAAAGAAGGGAAGTATAAAAAGGGGGATTGGATTCCTTCCATTAATGAATTCCGCAAAATGTACAATCTCTCCAGAGATACGGTATTTGCAGGAATCAGTGAGTTGAAGACAAAAGGCATTATCAGTTCGACCCCCGGTGTAGGATACTACGTAGCAAGCCTGCGAATTCCCGCCCAAAACAAGATCTTTTTACTATTCAATGAATTCAACGAATTCAAAGAAGATATATACAATTCATTCATCAATGCTTTAGACAAAAACAATTCGGTTGATTTATTCTTTCACAACTACAACAGAAAAGTTTTTGAGTCACTTATAAACGACGCCAACGGTAAATACACCACCTACGTCATCATGCCCGGCAAGTTTCAAGGCATCGATCCTCTGTTGCAAACCATAACCGGAAAAGTCCTCCTGCTCGACCATTTCCATCCTGAGTTAAAAGGGAAATACTCATCTGTGGCACAGAATTTTGCCAAAGACACTTACGAAGCATTAAGTTCCGGTTTGGAGCACATCAAAAAATATAAGCGGATATTTATGGTTCAAAGTGAAGAGAAAGAACCGTATGAGCGATACGACGGCTTGGTGAAATTTGCCAAAGAACATGGATTCGAGCATAAATACCTGAACTCTGTAAAAAACCGGAAAATAAAACCGGGCGACCTGTTCATCTTAGTAAACGACAGAGACCTGATAGATGTACTCAATTTAGCAGAAAAAGAGAAGTTCACCCCCGGCAAGGAATACGGTATTATATCTTACAACGATACGATTCTCAAAGAAATTCTTATGGGAGGAATCACTACCTTAACCACTGATTTTAAACAAATGGGAAAAACGATGGCTTCTCTCATCAACAAGAAATCTATTGAAACGATAGAAAATCCCTGGAAACTCAACATCAGAAAATCTTTATAAAATAGGGTTTTCCTGAAAAACACATGAGAGCCTACCCCTCTTATTATCCAAATCGCCCCTGCTACAAGCATCTGTAACAGGGGCGATTCACTATCATTTCCACATAACCGGGAATTGCGATATTCTCAACGTCGTACATCCATACGGTACCAAAACAACCTCTTCCGCCGGTTGATCGGTACTTCCTACAGAAAATGGCAGCGGACCGGCCATCTCGTTATAAAG
>CAVCAX010000012.1:11126-21384 GCA_963599995.1 Coprobacillus sp. CAG:698 | reverse complement strand
CCACAAATGCTTGTAGCAGAGGTGAATTCTTTGAAAAGGACATTTTGACACACCCCTCGATTGAGAAAACAGGAGAGCTTTGGCGCCTTCTTGTTTTTATTTCTATTAATGAATGCTTTACATCGGGACTTCTATCAGCAGGATGTGGGAATCTTTTAATGTCTCGAGTTCAAAACTGTTCGTTTCGTACACTCCCATACCGTCACGACGTTGCAATACGGTACCGTCTACCATGATTTCTCCTTCAATCAGGAAGATGTATGTGCCGCCATGAGTCTGATGCAAATGGTAACCTAACTTCTGGCCGGCCTCCACTTTGCCGATGGAGAACCAGGTGTCTTGCAGCAAGGAGGCAGGCGTACTGCCATCGGGCGAAACAATCAATGCCAACTCGTTTTTCCGCTCCAGTTCACGGATGCTGTAATCATTGTAGGCAGGGTGTGTATTCCGTTCGCGGGGCATAATCCATATTTGTAAAAACTCCACCGGTTCCGTTGCACTGCCGTTTGTTTCACTGTGGAAAATCCCTGTTCCGGCACTCATCACTTGGATGTCTCCCGCAGTAATGACGCGGCTGTTCTTTTGGCTGTCTCCATGCTCCAGTATTCCTTTCAGGGGGATGGAGACAATCTCCATGTTTTTGTGGGGATGTGTCTGGAATCCTTTCCCCGGTGCAACGCAGTCGTCATTCAATACGCGGAGTGCACCGAAATTGATACGTTTCGAATCGAAGTATTCGTCGAAACTGAATGTATGACGGCTGTCCAGCCAATCGTAGAGTGTATGTCCGCGAGTGTCTGCTTTATGTATTACCTTTTTCATAATTTCTCCTTTGTTTTATGGGGTTATATATGCTGTTAACATACCGGGAGAAAGAAAGGTTCTATTTCTTCACTTCATTTAGCAAGGGTTTATGATTTATAAAATCACGTATATTCTGTAAAGTGGTGGTGGCGATATTCTCCAATGCTTCTTTGGTGAAAAAGGCCTGGTGGGAAGTGACGATCACATTGTTGAATGACAGTAAGCGGGCCAGTACGTCGTCATCAATGATTCTGTCCGACTTGTCTTCGTAAAAATATTCACTCTCTTCCTCATACACATCCAGTCCGGCAGAACCGATTTTTTTATTTTTCAGTCCTTCGATAAGGGCATTCGTGTGTATCAGTTGTCCGCGTCCGGTATTGATAATCATCACTCCGTCTTTCATCTTGCTGATGGAGTAGTCATTGATAATGTATTTGGTCTGTTCGGTAAGCGGGCAGTGCAGCGAAATGATGTCTGCACTATGATAGAGTTCGTCCAGTGAGGTGTATACCACTTGGTTCTCGCGGGCGAAATTATAGTCCGGATATACATCGTATGCCAATATATTCACACCGAATCCGCGTAGAATACGGATAAGGATCTTGGCGATTTTTCCCGTACCGATAATTCCTACTGTTTTCCCGTGCATGTCGAATCCCATCAGACCGTGCAAGGAGAAGTTCCCGTCGCGTGTACGCCACGAAGCGCGTGGAATTTTGCGGTTGAGGGATAGCATGAGTGCCACAGTGTATTCTGCCACGGCATAAGGAGAATATGCCGGTACACGTACTACGGTTATTCCATTGGCTACGGCTGCATCGATATCCACATTATTATATCCGGCACATCTCAACGCTAAGAGTTTCACACCGTTGGATGCCAATGTACGGATTATCTCTGCATCGGCCGTATCGTTAACAAAGATACAGACCGTGTCGACGCCTTGTGTCAATAACACATTGTTTTTGTTCAGATGTTCCTTAAAATAACGTATCTCGAATCCGAATTCTTTGTTTTTCTCATTGAATGAAGCTTCGTCATAGGGTTTCGTTCCGAAAAATGCAATTGTATGTGCCATAATTTTCTGTTTTAGTTAATATATAAACACTTGTATAAGGAATATTGTTCCGATGATCGATATGCCTTTCGGGCATGTCCGGCTATTTTGTTTCATTAGAAACAGTTTGTTCTTTCTACAAATTAGTCTCCTGAAATGAAAATAAGTGCACAAATATAGTTTATATGTGCAATATTATTGTACCTTTGCGCCCGAAATAATTAAAAAAAGATTTAGATGAGAAAATTATCCTTGATTAGCATCGTGTTGCTGATCGTTTCAATTCCAACTTTTGCGGGAGGTCTCCTGACAAATACTAATCAACATGCTTCTTTCTTGAGAATGATTGCCCGTGGTGCATCTATTGATATTGACGGGGTTTATTCTAATCCGGCCGGTTTGGCTTTTCTTCCGGGTGATGGATTTTATCTTTCTCTTACGGGACAGAGTGCTTATCAGACTCGTGTGATCGATGCGACGTATCCTCTTTTTCCAGAAGGAACAAGACAATATAAAGGTACGGCTTCCGCACCGTTTATCCCCAGTTTTCAGGCTGCTTATAAAAAAGGTAACTGGACGATATCCGCAAGTTTTGCGGTAACAGGCGGTGGAGGTAAAGCTTCATTCGATACGGGATTGCCGATGTTTGATGCTGTAGTGATGGCCGGTTTGCATAGCGGTCTGCAACAGGCATTACCCTTATTGGGGGTGAATGCTGCTTCGGATCTGTACGATATAAGTTCTGCTATGGATGGAAGACAGTATATTTTTGGTACCCAATTGGGATTGACATACAAGATAAACGATTATCTCGCTGTGTTTGCCGGTGGCCGTATGAACTATGTAAGTAGCGGTTACGAAGGCTTTTTGGATGCCACGTTGAAAGATCAGTATGCAGCTTATGCTCCGGCTTTGGGACTGTCAAGTACAACGCTGAAGAATATTAAATTGGATTGCGACCAAAGCGGTTGGGGAATCACTCCCATACTTGGTGCCGACGCAAAGTTAGGAAAATGGAATCTCGGACTGAAATATGAGTTCCTTACCAATCTGAACATTGAAAATAAGACAAAGGAAAACACAGAGGCAAATGGAGCTTTGGCCGATTATAAAGACGGTGTGAATACACCTAACGATATCCCTGCATTGTTGAGTGTGGCGCTTGGCTATGAGATTCTTCCTACTCTTCGTGCTTCCGTAGAGTATCACCGGTTCTTTGATGAACAGGCCGGCATGGCAAACATTCCCGGAACTACAATCGGTAAACAGACGGCACTGACTCACGGTACGAATGAATATCTCGTAGGTGTCGAATGGGATGTTGTGAAACGTTTGACGATCAGCGGCGGTTATCAGAACACCGATTACGGATTGTCTGACAACTTCCAGAGTGATACAAGTTTCTCTTGTGACTCTTATTCATTGGGTTTTGGTGCCGCTGTGAAGTTGACTGAAAAACTGAAGCTGAATGTGGCTTACTTTTGGACTACTTACAGCGATTATACGAAGGTTTCGGATAATTATAATGGTACGGGAATGACGGGTACGGATGTTTACAGTCGTACCAATAAAGTTTTCGGTCTTAGCCTTGACTATAAATTCTGATAAGGCGAACTGGTTTTAGACAGATTATATAAAGGAGATTTCACTCTTGTTTTGGCAAAAACGGTGAAATCTCCTTTTTTATTTTGATTGAGATGAAAAGTCTTTTTTCTTGTTCTACTTTACTTCTTATTAGAGCCAGAGCCTGTTTAAATTTTATTCAGTATTCTTTTGAGAGTTATTTTTGAGGATGTTTTTCTGTTTTTAAGAGGGGGATAGCAGGCTATCTGACGAGTGAAAACAGGAGAACAGACTCAAAATAAACTCAATAGAGGTTGATAAAACTTTTAAAGGGAAAATTTAAACAGGCTCTTAAGCAGACTCTTATTGACTATTGTATGATGAATCATTCGGATTAGAATGAATATTGTACTAACAGGTTCATTCGATTGGCATGACGGGTGGCATCGTTAAAGTCTGTGCGCCATCCTCTTAAATACTCGGCGCCTACTTGCAGGTTGCCGGTTACATTCCAGAACATGTTGGCTACCAGGTATTGTCCTTTGCGGTAAGCGTCCGGATTCTCACTGGGATAATTGTGTTCCGAATAGAGTCTTGATAAACTGTAAGTGCCCGATACAAATACGTTTTTGCAGATGTTATACTGTAAGCCGGCATACCAACCCAACATGGGGAGAGTTTGCATTCTGCCTTCTTTTTCCGGATTCGGAACAAGGTCTACGTTCAGATTACTCAGATCATTGAGAAACTGGCCGATGCCTTTGCCATAGTTGAGCTGACCGAACACCTGCCATTTGGGAGTGACGGTGAAAGTGGTCGAAGCCTGTAGCCCGAAGCCCGTAGTAGAACAGGCTTTCTGGTAAACATCACTTGAGTAAGTCATGCTGCGGATGATGGCTGCCAGACGAATGTGACTGTTTTTATTCCAATTGTATTGGGCGGAAGCGGCAAAATCCGGCATGCGTTGAGTGCTGATGGATACTTTATCGGTCGTTGTACCATTTACAGAAGGCATTTCGGCGGCTATTCCGAATTTCCAGTTTTTTAGTCCGCTGTATAGATAACTTAGCTGCGTGGTACGGTAAAATGCAGAACCGTTAGGTCCGGCAAAGTCGATGGTGGCAGGTAGTGCAGCCAAGTCCATGAACGAACCGTAGCTGTATCCCAATGTGAATCCTAAGAATGAAGCATACGCATTTTGAAGCTCGAATGTTTTGCCGTCTCCCCGGAAATTTCCGGCTGTATAAACCACAAAATCTCCCAGATTCTTCGTATGACCTACCAACTTCAAGAAGAGGGTGGAGGTAGTGGCATCCATCTGGAACTGGTTTTTCACATAACCCTTATTGGGGATAAGGGCGGGATAGAAGTCTACGTCTTTCACAATACCTCCGAAGTCATATTCCGCAGTGGCACGTACATATCCTCCAATTCCGAGGGCGAATTTGCCCTTCTGGTCAGTAAGTAAAAAGCGCGGAGCTTTCGGCTCGTGAAAATGCTTAAGCTGGGTCTCTTCCATTATCCGGATAATCTCATCTCCGGCTTTATCTCTTGAGACAAACATGATGGAGTTCGGCTCTTTATCCTCAATGATTACTTTTTTCTGTGCGTTTGTACAGAGTGGGAGCATGCTCACTCCGAGTAGCAAGACTGCTGATCTGAATTTTGTTTTCATTATAAGTTAAGTTTTAGGTGAATGTGCAAACAACAATTAAAATCGGAAAAGGTTGAACCTCTCAAGGAAAAATAGTCAAATATTGCGGAAAAATTGCCATAGCGTACTTTGTGAAAAAACTCCATCTTTGTAATCAGTATAAATGACGAGAACGGAGGTAAGATGGATAAACTGACATGTAAAATAGTAGAGATGGAATCGGAGTTGCGCCATTTTGCTTTCAAACTGACTGCAAATCAGGATTCTGCCAATGATTTAGTGCAGGAATGTATGCTGAAAGCATTGGATAACAAAGAGAAATTCGTTCACACGCAGAATTTCAAAGGTTGGATGTATACGATCATGCGTAACCTGTTTATTAATAATTACCGTCGTGCCATCCGTGAGACATCTATGATTGATGATAATTATACAATCAGTCAGCAGAGCATGATTGAAGCGGAAGATGCGGACCGTTTTGAATATGTTTACGATCTGAAAGAGCTTCATAAGGTGATTAATGCCGTACCGGAGTCAATGCGCAAACCTTTTCTGATGTATGTTTCCGGTTTTAAATATACTGAAATAGCGGAGAAAATGGGGCTTCCGGTCGGCACGATAAAGAGCCGGCTATTCTTTGTACGCAAGCGGTTGCAGAAAGATTTAAAGGATTTTGAAAAATGAAAAATACTTATCTAAAGAAGTGATACTGTGTCTTTTCGGACAGAGAGTGAGATACGGTTTCTTTTAAAAATGAGGGAATATTTGCCTGTTTTTAAAAGAAACCGTATCTTTGCCGCCCGAATTAATAAATGTATGATGCCGTGAATAGCGGTCGTGTATTCTAGAACACCACGTAAAAAACAGGAGTATGAAAGAAAAAGTATCAGTTCCCTTCATGTTGCTTGGCATATTGTTTAATGTATGTCTGATTGCAGCCAATCTTCTTGAAACAAAAGTGATTCAGGTGGGCAGTATCACCGTTACTGCCGGTTTACTCGTATTTCCTATCTCATATATTATCAACGACTGCATAGCCGAGGTCTGGGGATTCAAAAAAGCGCGTCTTATTATCTGGAGTGGTTTTGCCATGAATTTCTTCGTGGTGGCACTGGGATTGATTGCGGTAGCTATCCCCGCAGCGCCATTTTGGGAAGGTGAAGAACATTTTGATTTTGTTTTTGGCATGGCTCCCCGTATTGTGATAGCCAGTCTGGCGGCTTTTCTGGCAGGTTCATTCCTCAATGCCTATGTGATGAGTAAAATGAAAGTGGCGAGTGGAGGTAAAAATTTCTCGGCTCGTGCCATTTGGTCTACGATAGTGGGCGAGAGTGCAGATTCGCTCATTTTCTTTCCGGTTGCTTTTGGGGGTATCATTGCGTGGCCGGAACTTTTGATGATGATGGGACTCCAGATTGTACTGAAATCAATGTACGAAGTCATTATTCTGCCGGTTACCATCCGGGTGGTGAATACGATCAAGAAAATAGACGGCAGTGATGTCTACGATGAGAATATTTCTTATAATATACTAAAAATCAAAGAAGTTTGATCAATGATGAATAAAGATACTGCTCTGGTAGTTTTCAGTGGCGGACAGGATTCTACGACCTGTCTGTTTTGGGCAAAACGTGAGTTTAAGAAAGTGTGTGCGCTGAGCTTTCTTTATGGTCAGAAACATCAGAAGGAGGTGGAGCTGGCGCGTGAAATAGCCCGTAATGCCGGTGTGGAGTTCGAAGTGATGGATGTCTCCTTTATCGGAAAGTTGGGGCATAATTCCTTGACGGATACCACCATGGTGATGGATCAGGAAAAACCGGCCGACAGTTACCCGAATACATTTGTGCCGGGGCGCAATCTGTTTTTTCTTAGCATTGCTGCCGTATATGCCCGTGAGAGAGGAATTAATCACATTGTGACCGGTGTGTCGCAGACTGATTTCAGTGGTTATCCGGACTGCAGAGATGCTTTTATCAAGTCTCTTAACGTGACGCTGAATCTGGCTATGGACGAACAGTTTGTTCTTCATACCCCTCTTATGTGGATAGATAAGGCACAGACCTGGGCGCTTGCCGATGAATTGGGAGTGCTGGATATTGTCCGTAATGATACGCTGACTTGTTACAATGGTATACAGGGAGACGGATGTGGGCATTGCCCGGCTTGTAAGTTGCGGCGTCAGGGATTGGAGGAGTATTTGGCAAGTAAAATGAAATTTTAAGATATGGCTAAATTAGAGGAACAGCTTTCTCTTTTAGGGAGGAAGACTGAGTATAAACAAAATTATGCTCCCGAAGTTTTGGAAGCATTCGACAATAAGCATCCGGAAAATGACTATTGGGTACGTTTCAATTGTCCCGAGTTTACCAGCCTCTGTCCGATTACCGGACAACCTGATTTTGCGGAAATACGCATCAGTTATTTACCGGATATAAAGATGGTGGAGAGTAAAAGCCTGAAACTCTATCTCTTCAGTTTTCGCAATCACGGTGCTTTCCATGAAGACTGTGTGAACATTATAATGAAGGATCTCATTCGGTTGATGAATCCGAAGTATATTGAGGTGACGGGGATTTTCACCCCTCGTGGTGGTATTTCCATTTATCCGTACGCCAATTATGGCCGTCCCGGAACGAAATATGAAGAGATGGCGATGCATCGGCTGATGAATCATGAGTGATGAGGCCCTTGGGGAAGGAGATAAAGAATATGCTTATTCATGGTGATAGGGACCACCGTTTAAAATCGTCATCGCCCTATATATTTGTTCCACAAAAATGAGCCGTATCATTTGATGGGAAAAGGTCATTTTCGACATTGAAATTTTTTCGTGTGCTACATCGTATACTTTTTGTGATAATCCGTAAGGGCCTCCGATAATGAATACCAACCGTTTATTGACCGTGTTCATTTTGCGTTTCATCCATTCCGCAAATTCCAAAGAGCGCATTTCCTTTCCATGTTCGTCGAGTAATACGATGACATCTCCCGGTTGAAGAGCTTTGCAGATGAGTTCTCCTTCCTTTTCCTTTTGTAGCTCCATCGAAATGTTTTTGGTGTTTTTGAGTTCGGGGATTACTTCCATGTCAAAAGTAATGAAGCGTTTTGTGCGCTGGATATAATCGTTGATGGCAGTGATGTAATGTTGTTCTACGGTTCGTCCTACGACGAGCAAAGTCGTTTTCATGTTGATGCAGTTCTGATTATCGCACAAAAATAGGGATTTTTTATTGTTTTCTGCAATAAATACTTACCTTTGCGTATCATTAGGTATCAGATTCTGCTGAAAACTGATGTCTGAAAAGCTTGTAGTTATGAAAAAAAGGGTACTTTTATGGATTGCCGGATTGCTGTTTTCCGTATCTGCACTTTTGGCGCAAGACGTGCCGGTGGGGGTAGTTCAGGCAATTAAGAAGGGAAGCTCTCAAGAGCTGAATAAATTCTTGGGTGATAAGGTTGAGCTCATCATTCGGAATCGTTCTACCAACATTGACAAGCAGGCAGCTGAAAGTACGATGAATACTTTTTTTGCTGATAATAAAGTTAGCGGCTTCAATGTAAACCATCAGGGGAAGCGTGACGAATCGAGCTTTGTTATAGGTACTTTGACTACTGCCAATGGAAACTTTCGGGTGAATTGTTTCTTAAAAAAAGTTCAGAACAAATATTTAATTCATCAAATAAGAATTGATAAAACCAATGAATAAAGAAAAAGAATTGATAGACAAGTTGATCGATCTTGCCTTTGCAGAAGATATAGGCGATGGTGATCATACTACTCTCTCATGTATCCCTGCCACTGCAATGGGGAAATCCAAACTGTTGATTAAAGAAGCCGGTGTGTTGGCCGGAGTAGAAGTGGCGAAAGAAATTTTCAATCGTTTTGACCCTACAATGAAAGTAGAAGTCTTTATCAATGACGGTACGGAAGTGAAACCGGGTGATGTGGCGATGGTGGTAGAAGGTAAGGTACAATCGTTGTTGCAGACGGAGCGTCTGATGCTGAATGTGATGCAACGTATGAGCGGTATTGCTACAATGACCCGTAAGTATGCCCAAAAATTGGTGGGTACCCATACTCATGTGCTCGACACCCGTAAGACTACACCGGGAATGCGCATTCTGGAAAAAATGGCAGTTAAGATCGGCGGTGGCATGAATCACCGTATCGGACTTTTTGATATGATTCTTCTGAAAGACAATCATGTGGATTTTGCCGGCGGCATTGACAAGGCCATCACTCGTGCCAAGGAATATTGCAAGGAAAAAGGCAAAGATCTGAAAATAGAAATCGAAGTCCGCAATTTTGATGAGTTGCAGCAAGTACTCGATTTGGGCGGAGTAGATCGTATCATGTTCGATAACTTCACACCGGAGATGACAAAGAAAGCGGTTGAAATGGTAGCTGGAAAATATGAAACCGAATCTTCCGGCGGTATCACTTTCGACACACTGCGTGATTATGCAGAATGTGGAGTCGATTTTATCTCTGTAGGAGCTTTGACGCATTCAGTGAAAGGGCTGGATATGAGTTTTAAAGCCTGCTGATAGGGCTTGCTATATTATTAACTGAACTTCCATTGGCTTACAAACAATTTTGTCTGCCTGATGGAAGTTTTTTTATTGGCGGTCCGTCTTTAACTTCTTTTAAATATTCTTTTTGCAGCATTCTTCCGAATGTTGCGTCTAACTAACAAACGACACGGAGAGGTGTCTGTAAAAAAGCACTGACATTGGAAAACGAGATAGAACTGATAAAGGGCTGTCGGGCAGGAAAGGATTCCGCCCGAAAGGAGCTTTATACCCTCTATTCCAATAAGATGCTGGCGGTTTGTTATCGTTATACAGGAGATGTGGATGCGGCTTATGATGTATTGCATGATGGTTTTATTAAAATATTCACTCATTTTTCGTTTCGTGGAGAGTCGTCATTGAGCACATGGATAACGAGAGTGATGGTGACTCAGGCACTCGACTATCTCCGGCGGCAAAAGCGTATCACACAAGTGATGGTGCATGAGGAACAGATTCCTGATATACCGGATATAGCAGAAAAGGGAAACGATATATCTGAAGAACAACTGATGGCTTTCATCGCTGATTTGCCCGATGGCTGTCGAACCGTATTCAACCTTTATGTGTTTGAAGAGAAGTCGCATAAGGAAATAGCCGAAATT
>CAVCAX010000012.1:0-11116 GCA_963599995.1 Coprobacillus sp. CAG:698 | reverse complement strand
TATCAAAGAACATTCGTCTACTTCGCAACTTCACAGAGCCAAATATTTGTTAGCAAAAAGAATTAAAGAATATAGAGACCATGAAGAGAGAAAATGATGAAATAACCGACTTGTTCCGTTCTCGTCTCGGTCATGCCGAAATGACGGTGAGAGAGGGCTTTTGGGAAGAACTGAACGGGGAAATGACCACTTGCTGTCAGCAACGGCGCCGGATATTGTTCTTCCGGGTGGCTGCCGCTGCTTCCGTATTACTTGTATTGGCGGCATCATCGGCAGCTTTTTGGTTTTTCTCACCCAAAGAGGAGATGGAGGAAGCATTTACACAATTTGCCGTGTCGGGAATGGGAACGTTGGATGGTGATAGGGTGAATCAATCATTTTCACCTTCACAAACCGAACCTGTATTACACAAACCCGCACCGGGAAAAATGGCCCTATTGTCTCATGCTGATGAAGAGGGTGAAGATTCGATATCTGTGACATTATCCGTATCATTTAGTTTTTCGGCCACAGCTACCGATAACGGCTATGCAAGAGGCAGAAATGCAGGAGGGAATATCTGGAAGGCCAGTTCGGGAAGTAGCGATATAACATCGGTTATGGCAGAAGAGGAACCGGAGACACCTTCTATTGCATCTAAGGCGGAAAAAAAACGTACTTGGGCCGTAAAAGCAGCTATCGGTACGGCGCTTCCTGCGGAAAAGCGGAAATATAAGATGCCTGTCACGGCAGGAGTAACGGTCGAAAAAAGATTGGGGGAATATTGGGGTATAGAGACCGGATTGGCATATTCAAACCTCCGCTCCAATGGTCAGGGACTTCACTATTTGGGTATTCCGGTAAAAATGAATGTGTATTTGGCTGATCGGAAGAAATTTGATTTATATGCTTCTATAGGGGCGGTTGCTGATAAATGTATAGCCGGTGTATCTGATAATAGTTTTAAGAACGAGCCGGTACAACTGGCGGTGATGGCCGGAGTGGGAGTAAACTATAAAGTAAATGACCGGATTGCGCTTTTTGCAGAATCGGGAGTATCGCACCATTTTGAAACGGATTCGAAAAATGAAACGATACGTTCCAAACGTCCCACTAATTTTAATCTTTTATGCGGGCTCCGCATGACTTATTAACCTATAAATAATGTGTGTCATGAAAAAAACATGGATGATGCTGTTTACCGTTCTGATGGTATTTATGTTTACGGGATGCAGTAAAGAAACTTTGGACTATAATGATCCGGATGTCGACCTTTTTGTGAAACAGCTCAAGTCCGGAACTTACAATACTAAAAATGAAAAAGGAATTGTTGAAGTACCTCATTTTACAGAAGAGGATATTCCCGAATTGCTTGCTTATGCGGAGGATTTGAGTATCATTCCGGCATTTCCTTCCGTATACAATAGCAACAGTGGCAAGATACGTTTGGGCGAGTGTATTTTGTGGACTGTAGAAAGTATTCGTCTCGGAATTCCGGCCTCTATGGGATGTCACATGGTCGAAGCGAATGCTGAGAATTATGAAGCTATTTACTTCTTGTCCGATGAAGAAATCTTGGATGCGGCTGCCCGTTATCGTCGTTGGTGGGAAACCAGAAAGTATCCCCGGACGGCTTGGACGATTGATCCCTGTTATGACGAACCGCTTTGCGGAAGTGGTTATCGCTGGTGGTAGTCTGAACAACCGGATATGGTAAAATAAGTTCCTGCCCCCCAAAAAAAAAGAGAATTTCTATAAAAATAAAAACAGGCTCTTATATTGCTGCTGATTTTGTCGGTGGTGGGGGAGTTGTATGTTCAGTGGACAAGGGCAAATGGCAGTGGACAAAGACAAGTGACGATGACGAGGGCAAGTGACGGTGAAGGCGCGCGATACCTCAATCCTATGAATGATAAATAAAGTTAGAGAATGACGAAGTGCTTTATATTTTTTTTATTGGTCTGTTTGTCTGTTCCGATGGTTTATTCTCAGGAATGGACGAGGCAGGATTCGTTAAATCTCAGTCGCATATTAAAAGAAGAGGGTGAGATAAAACTAAATCCAGAGGCTGTGAAACAGATTGATTTCGGTTCGGATATTATGGGAACCCCGTTGATGTCGACGGAGAAGAGTTGGATGTTGCCGGATGAATCCCTTCCTTCGGCCTTGCCCAATACCTTACCGCTGGAAAAAAAGCAGATGCTTTCTCTACATCCCTACAAGGCGAATACTCCTTATAATTGGGATCCGGTTTATCAGAAGAAGATACAAGTGGGTAAGGATACATGGCGGGGAGACCCTTTTTATCGGATTAAGACATTCAGAGGGTATACCAATACATCGAAGGCGCCGCTGAGGGTGATGATGGCACAACAGCCTTCCCTAACCGAGATTGAAGCTATTAAGTTACAGTATAAACCGTTATTCGGGCAGTCGAATGGCTCGATGCCAGGTGTGGCTATCGGCGGATTTGATTTTATGTATGTTTTCACAAAAGATTTTTGGGATAAAAAAGGACGTGAACGTCGTGCCCGTACTTTAGAAGTATTGAGAATGTACGGTGATTCGACTACGGTCCTTATTCCGAAGCCCATATTGCAGTTCATTACTCATTGAACTGTCTGAATGATGAATTTGTTAAATTATAGAATGAAAAGCCTCTTCATCAGTTCGCCATGACTATCATTTTGCATGGCTCCTCTTCCTTTCGGAAGCAGGAGAAACAGTGCCGTACGTTCGTCATATTGAGTTGGGGCTAAAATAGATTTGAATTATGAATAGAATTTCTGCTCTTTTGGGTACTCGTTATCCCATTATTCAAGGAGGCATGGTATGGTGTAGCGGTTGGCGTTTGGCATCGGCAGTAAGTAATTCCGGAGGTTTGGGGCTTATCGGTGCCGGATCCATGCATCCCGAAGTGTTGCGTCAGCACATCCGGAAATGTCGGGCTGCCACCGATCTGCCTTTCGGGGTGAACATTCCGTTGATGTATCCGCAGATAGAAGAAGTGATGAATATCGTAGTGGAAGAGGGGGTGAAAATCGTCTTTACTTCTGCCGGTAATCCGAAGACGTGGACCGGATGGCTGAAAGAACGCGGAATTACCGTGGTGCATGTCATCTCTTCTTCCAAGTTTGCGGCGAAAAGTGAAGAAGCCGGTGTGGATGCGATTGTGGCCGAAGGATTCGAAGCCGGAGGACACAACGGACGTGAAGAAACCACTACGTTCTGTCTTGTTCCGGCTGTCCGTCGGGTTACTACTCTGCCTTTGATAGCAGCCGGCGGTATTGCAACCGGTGAAGGGATTCTGGCAGCCATGGTGTTGGGAGCGGAAGGTGTACAGATCGGAACCCGTTTTGCACTTACCTACGAGAGTTCAGCCAGTGATGTATTCAAGGAATATTGCTTACGGTTGAACGAGGGTGATACTAAATTGTTATTGAAAAAGCTGGCTCCTACCCGTTTGGTGGCCAACAAATTCCGGGATGCGGTAGAAACTGCAGAAAACCGTGGGGCGTCTGCCGAAGAGTTACGGGAGCTTTTGGGAAGAGGACGGGCCAAAAAAGGTATTTTTGAAGGTGACCTTGAAGAAGGAGAGTTGGAAATAGGGCAAGTCGCCTCTTTATTTCGGCAGCAACAGTCTGTGGCGGAGGTAATGAAAGATTTGCTTGAGGAATATGAAAGGAAAAAACAAACGCTGAATGT
This sequence comes from Coprobacillus sp. CAG:698, assembly GCA_963599995.1. Taxonomy (GTDB): domain Bacteria; phylum Bacteroidota; class Bacteroidia; order Bacteroidales; family Bacteroidaceae; genus Bacteroides. The sequence continues at coordinate 7,432 of CAVCAX010000012.1, read as the reverse complement.
CAATTTATTTTAGACAGAAGGGCAAATAAGTCACTTGCTATGTAGGAATTTGTTCTATCGCTTTTCTGTGAAAAAAATAGTTTACTCCTGTTTTTTTGAGATAAATACAGATTTCTGTAACACCGTCCAATAGAATGATTATATTTACATCTTGATTACAAAAAACAAGTTATAAACCATTAATCAGTAAACAGTGAAATTCAGCAATGTAAGATTATTAGTAAAAGACTTCGCTAAATGTTTTAAATTCTATACCGAACAACTCGGATTAGAGCCGGCCTGGGGAGATGAGAATAGTGGATACGCCAGTTTTAAAGTAGCCGATGGAATAGAAGGCCTTGCTCTTTTTGTATCCGACTGGATGGCACCTTCGGTGGGCAATGCCGATAAGCAGCAACCTATTGCAATGCGCGAAAAGTCTATGATTTCATTCAGTGTAGATAATGTAGATGAAGCCTTTGCCGCCTTGAAAGCGAAAGGGGTGGTGTTTATCAGTGAACCTATGGATATGCCCGATTGGGGAATGCGTACTCTGTACCTGCGCGATCCCGAGGAAAATCTTATAGAACTCTTTACCCCTCTGCCGCAGGAACAATGTAGCCAGGAACTTCTCGAAGAAGATAAGAAGTTTTAATAAATGATATTCCCAAAGGGTTATGGAAAGAGCCGTATCATTCTCAAAACAGAGTTTGATACGGCTCTTTTTTAATTTGGTAGTGACATACCGGCACATTATTATTCTATCATTTTCCACTAATCCCAAATACGTCGGCTACAGCTTTGTATACCACTTTTCCTTCTACTATGTTCAGCCCCTTTGCAAGAGCCGGATCATCTTCGCAGGCTTTTTGCCAACCTTTATCGGCAAGAGCTGTCACGTATGGTAAGGTAGCGTTCGTTAAAGCGAGAGTCGATGTGTAAGGTACTGCACCCGGAATATTGGCGACAGCATAGTGTACGATTCCGTCTACAATATAAGTGGGGTCGCTATGGGTAGTCGGGTGCGATGTTTCGAAGCAACCTCCCTGGTCGATGGCTACATCTACCAATACAGTGCCCGGTTGCATCAGTTTCAGCATATCACGGGTAATCAGATGCGGTGTTTTATCTCCCGGTATAAGTACAGATCCTATCACCAGGTCTACAGTCGGTAATTCCATTTTCAGGCGTAATTCCGAAGCGTAGAGAGTTTTTACATTGGGAGGCAATGTCTCGCTCAAATAACGTAATCGTGATAAGTTTATGTCAGCAATGGTTACGTCCGCTCCCATGCCGGCGGCCATTTGTGCGGCATTGCTTCCTACAATACCACCGCCTAATATCAGCACTTTGGCCGGTTTGACTCCCGGTACACCTCCTAATAAGATTCCCTTTCCACCTTGCGGACGTTCCAGAAAGCGGGCTCCCTCCTGGACAGCCATCCTACCGGCAACTTCACTCATCGGTATTAGCAGGGGCAAGGAATGGTCGGCTTTTTCTACAGTTTCGTATGCCAGGCAGACCGATCCGTTTTCGATCATAGCCAGTGTCAGTTCTTTGTCGGAAGCAAAATGGAAATAGGTGAATAGCAATTGTCCTTTTCGGATGAGCTTGTACTCAGGAGCTATCGGCTCTTTCACTTTTACAATCATTTCGGCAATGGCATATACTTCTTCCATGGTAGGTAGAATCTGTGCTCCCACGGCAGTATAGGCTTCATCGGGAAAACCACTGTTGATACCTGCGGTATGCTGTATGTAGACAGTATGCCCGCGTTTTACAATTTCGGCAACTCCGGAGGGAGTCATGCCTACACGGTTTTCATTGTTTTTGATTTCCTTTGGTACTCCGATAATCATAACGTTACTGTATTAAAGGTTAAACATATACGAATGTACGAAAAATGCTTGTTTGTTGAGTTGTAATAAGAGATGTTTAACAGCATATTGTCAGAAAAGGTGTCCGTGTCCGTCTGCCGGAAAAGAAAAACAATCCCTTTCATCGGGGAATGATTTGTTACTCCTTTATTTTAATATTTATCCGGAATGACGTACATTTGCCCTCTTGAAGAAACAATGTACTGCATGAAACTATATATCACAATCTTATTGTTCATTTATTGCATACCGTCTTTCTCTCAGGAGAAACAACGGAAGGCGTCTTTTGTTCCCCCATTCGATTTTCCTTTGACTCTGAGTGGAAACTTTGGAGAGATACGTGCCAATCATTTTCATGGCGGACTTGATTTTAAGACCGGTGGTGTTATCGGAAAACCGGTTCGCGCGCTGGCCGACGGGTATATCTCCCGCATTCGTGTCACACACGGGTCGGGTTATGTGCTCGATGTGGTTTACAACAATGGATATTCTACCATTAACCGTCATCTTAGCGCATTTGTAGGAGCAATAGCCAAACGGGTGGAAGATCTTCAGTACGAAAAGGAGAATTATGAAGTGGAAATAATTCCCGAGCCGGATGAGTATCCGGTAAAAGCCGGTCAGCAGATTGCCTGGAGTGGAAATACCGGTTATTCTTTTGGTCCGCATTTGCATCTGGATGTATTCGAGACCTCTTCGGGTGATTATATTGATCCGATGCCGTTTTTTGCAAGACACATCAAAGATACTACTGCGCCCAAAGCGGAAAGTATCATGCTGTTTCCCCAACCGGGTAGGGGAGTTGTGGAAGGGACACAGAAGAACCGGGTTTTTCCTCTGAATAATAATGGGCGTCCTATCGAAGCATGGGGTGTAATCGGAGCCGGTATCAAAGCGTACGATTATATGGACGGTGTGCACAACCGTTACGGCGTGCATACGGTAGTCTTGACTGTAGACGGGAAGGAGGTATTCCGCAGCACGGTAGACCGCTTCTCGCAGGAAGAGAACCGGATGATAAATTCCTGGACCTGCGGGCAGTATATGAAGTCCTTTATCGATCCGGGAAATACGCTTCGTATGCTGAAGGCAGGCAATGATAATCGGGGATTGGTTACAATCGATGAAGAAAGGGATTACCGGTTTCTCTACACATTGACAGATGCGTTTGGCAATACCTCCCGATGCCGTTTTATAGTGCGTGGAAAGAAACAGCCGATCGAACGCTTGCAACATCATGAAAAGTATTTCTTTGCTTGGGACCGTACCAACTTTTTGCAGGAACCGGGTCTGACTTTGATTGTACCCAAAGGGATGCTTTATGATGATGTGGACTTGAATTATCAGATGAGGGCAGACAGCGGTGCTGTGGCTTTTACTTATCAGTTGAACGATAAATCTGTTCCGTTGCATGGCAGTTGCGAGTTACGTATCGGGTTGCGTCGTATGCCGTTGGCGGATACAACGAAATATTATGTGGCGCGTGTCACTCCCAAAGGACTTTACGGGGCTGGCGGTACCTATGAGAACGGGTTCATGAAAACGACAGTCCGCGAGTTGGCTACTTATACGGTGGCCATTGATACGGTGCCTCCTGTGATTACTCCGGTCAACTCCAAGAACTGGGGGCGTACGGGGAAAATTGTCTACACCATTAAGGACAAAGCCACCGGCATCCGTTCTTATCGTGGAACCATTGACGGGAAATATGCGTTATTCGGAAGACCTAATTTAACCCGTTCCCAGTATATCTGTGAACTTGATCCGAAACGTGTGAAAAAGGGAGGAAAGCATGTGGTGGAAATGGTTGCAGTAGACGATTGCGGCAATGAAACCACTGTGCGTGACACCTTCGTGTGGTAAGAAATACAATCATATTTAAGTATATAGAACAATGAACAAGAAACTGATTCTTTGTGCTGCCTTTCTTACGGCGGCAGTGGCGGATACTTTCGCCTGTACCAATCTCATTGTCGGAAAGAATGCTTCTGCCGACGGTTCGACCATCGTTTCCTATTCCGCCGATTCGTATGGGCTGTTTGGAGAGTTGTATCATTATCCGGCCGCTACCTACAAAAAAGGAACGATGCTGGATGTCTATGAGTGGGATACCGGAAAATATCTTGGACAAATAGAGCAGGCCCGCCAGACTTACAATGTCATAGGTAATATGAACGAACACCAGGTCACCATTGGAGAAACCACCTTTGGAGGGCGTCCGGAACTGGCGGATTCTACCGGAATTATCGATTACGGCAGCCTTATATATATCGGTCTGCAGCGTTCGCGTACAGCTCGTGAGGCCATTCGGATTATGACTGATCTCGTACAGGAATATGGTTATTACAGTGAGGGAGAGTCTTTCACCATTGCCGACCCCAATGAAATATGGATTATGGAGATGATCGGTAAAGGTCCCGGTATACGTGGCGCCGTGTGGGTGGCTGTACGCGTACCCGATGATTGTATCTCTGCCCATGCCAATCAGGCTCGCATTCAGCAGTTTGATATGAATGACAAGGAGAATTGTCTTTATTCTCCGGACGTGATTTCTTTTGCCCGCGAAAAGGGATACTTTGATGGGATGAACAAGGATTTCAGTTTTGCCCGGGCTTACGCTCCACTTGATTTCAGTGCACGGCGCTATTGCGAAGCCCGCGTCTGGAGCTATTTCAATATGTTTACCGATCAGGGTGAGGCATACCTTCCTTATATCCAGGGAGAGACAGACGAACCGATGCCGCTGTTTGTGAAACCCAACCGAAAGATTTCCGTACAGGATGTACAGCATGCCATGCGCGATCATTATGAAGGAACTCCTCTTGATATCAGCAATGATTTTGGCGCCGGCCCTTATAAGACACCCTATCGTCTTTCGCCGCTGTCCTTCAAAGTGGGTGATCAGGAATACTTCAATGAGCGTCCTATTTCTACTCAGCAAACCGGTTTTGTCTTTGTTGCACAAATGCGTGCCGGTATGCCCGATCCGGTGGGCGGGGTACTTTGGTTTGGCACGGATGATGCCAATATGACGGTATTCACTCCGGTATACTGCTGTACAGATAAAGTACCTGTATGCTATTCCCGTGTAGGCGGAGCCGATTACATCACTTTCTCCTGGGATTCTTCTTTTTGGATTTTCAATTGGGTATCCAATATGGTATATCCGCGCTATGATTTGATGATTGGCGATATCCGTGCCACACAGCAGGAGCTTGAAGGAACTTTCCATGAGGCGCAGGCAGGCATTGAAAGTACGGCTACGCGTATCTATCAGAAGAATCCGGCTGAGGCCAAGGCTTTCCTCACCAATTATACCAATATGACCGCTCAGAGCACTTTTGATACCTGGAAACGTCTGGGAGAATTTATCATAGTAAAATATGCCGACGGGGTGATCCGTAAGATGAAGGACGGCAAGTTCGAACGGAATTCTATCGGTCAGCCTGCCGGTGTGATTCGTCCGGGGTATCCGAAAGATTTTCTTGAAGAGTATGTCAAGCAGACAGGTGAACGTTACAAAGTGAAATAGTTGCTCAATCTGTAAAGTGAAATAATTATTCGATATATGGATGTACTGTGCTGAAAGCCGTATGCCGATTAATGTATCGGCCATTATCGCATTCGCACAATATTCATTTATTTATTAGGATTTCTTATTTAATTCTTTTACATTTGTGACTTATAGAGATAATGAATTATTAACCAATAAATAACAATCTAAATGGAAAATCAGGAACTCATCAAGCAGGTGACTGAGAAAGCTGAAAAATGGCTTACCCCGGCGTATGACGCCGAAACTCAGGCGGAAGTGAAACGCATGCTGGCGAATGAAGATAAAACCGAATTGATAGAAGCATTCTATAAAGATCTGGAATTCGGTACGGGTGGTCTGCGCGGTATCATGGGCGTAGGCAGCAATCGCATGAACATCTATACGGTAGGGGCTGCCACTCAAGGGCTTTCCAACTATTTGAATGCCAATTTTAAAGATATTCCGCAGATTTCCGTAGTGGTAGGATACGACTGCCGCAACAACAGTGATCTTTTTGCAAAAATCTCTGCAGATATTTTCGCTGCTAACGGTATCAAGGTATATCTGTTCGAAGATATGCGTCCCACTCCGGAAATGTCATTTGCCATCCGTCACCTCGGTTGCCAAAGCGGTATTATTCTGACTGCTTCTCATAATCCGAAAGAATATAACGGTTATAAAGCCTATTGGGATGATGGTGCGCAGGTATTGGCACCGCATGATAAAGGAATTATCGATGAAGTGAATAAGATCACTTCTGCGGCCGACATTAAATTCCGGGGAGATTCTGATGCCGGTTTGATTCAGATTGTCGGTGAAGACATTGATAAACCTTATTTGGAAAAGGTTAAGACTGTCTCTATCGATCCGGAGGCCATCGCTCACCAGAAAGACATGAAGATCGTTTATACTCCGATTCACGGTACGGGTATGATGCTTATTCCGCGCGCATTGAAAATGTGGGGCTTTGAGAATGTTCATACGGTTCCCGAACAGATGATTAAGGATGGCAACTTCCCGACAGTTGTCTCTCCGAATCCCGAAAATGCCGAAGCATTGACTATGGCTGTCAATCTGGCTAAGGAAATCGATGCCGACCTGGTGATGGCGAGTGATCCTGATGCCGACCGTGTGGGCATTGCCTGCAAGGATGATAAGGGCGAATGGGTGCTTATCAATGGTAACCAGACTTGCTTGATGTATCTTTATTATATCATTACCCAATACAAGAAATTGGGCAAGATGACAGGGAAGGAGTTTGTTGTAAAAACGATTGTAACTACCGAACTCATCAAGAAAATAGCCGAGAAGAACGGTATTGAGATGCTCGATTGCTATACCGGATTTAAATGGATTGCCCGCGAGATTCGTCTGCGTGAAGGCAAGCAGGTTTACATCGGCGGTGGTGAAGAAAGCTACGGTTTCCTTGCCGAAGATTTTGTACGCGATAAAGATGCCGTATCTGCCTGCTGCCTGATTTCTGAAATAGCTGCATGGGCGAAAGACAATGGCAAGACATTGTATCAATTGTTGCTGGATATCTACGTGGAATATGGTTTCTCTAAAGAAAAAGGTATTAGCGTGGTGAAACCGGGTAAGAGCGGTGCAGAGGAGATTAAGCAAATGATGGTTGATTTCCGTAATAATCCTCCGCGTGAACTGGCCGGTTCTAAGGTAATCCTTTGGAAAGACTTCCAGACGTTGAAACAGATTGATGAAGACGGTCGTGTGACTCCGATCGATATGCCGGATAAGTCGAATGTGCTTCAGTATTTCACTCAAGATGGCGGTAAGGTATCTATCCGTCCTTCAGGAACAGAACCTAAGATCAAGTTCTATATCGAAGTGAAAGGAGAGATGGGATGCCGCAATTGTTTTGCCGGTGCCAATGCTGCTGCCGATGAAAAGATCAAAGCTGTGATGAAATCACTTGGTATCTGAGTACTTCTCTTACGGGCAAATGCCCCTCCGAAAAGTCACAGATTATAACTGTTAAACCTAAAAGAGCCGTATCAAACTCTGTTTTGAGTAATGATACGGC
>CAVCAX010000011.1:0-7535 GCA_963599995.1 Coprobacillus sp. CAG:698 | reverse complement strand
ACAATTGCAAATAACTTTTTCATTGTGTGTCTAATTTTTAAGATTAATTAATTAAATTATTATTATTGTATTTATTTTAGTTGTTTCCGGTTTCATTCACTGCTTCCGCGGAGAGAGCGGGATTCGAACCCGCGATACACTTTTGGCGTATACACGCTTTCCAGGCGTGCCTCTTCAACCACTCGAGCATCTCTCCCTAAACGGGTTTGAACATTTTCAGCTACAAATGTATCCTTTTTTTTCTTCTTCTAAAGCATTATCCCTTTTTAATCTTAAAGAAACACTCCAAATTAATATATTTTAAATCCTTTAGAAACTTATTTGCCCATTCCAAACACTTTTAAAGCGTTTTCTGAGGTGGCTTCAGCAACCGTTTCCGGAGATTTCCGGTAAATGTCCGCAACCTTGACCAAGGTGTCTTTCAAATAAGCGCTTTCGTTCCTTTTTCCACGGTTGGGCACAGGAGTCAGATAAGGAGAATCGGTCTCCAGGACAATACGTGACAATGGAATTTCCTTTAAGACTTCAGGCAATTGGGATTTTTTAAAAGTAACCACCCCATTTATCCCAATCATAAACCTCTGAAAATCGAGCAATTTGGCAGCTTCTTCCGAAGTACCGGTGAAGCTATGAAAGATTCCGGTCAATTCCGTCTCTTTATAAGGCTGCAATACCTTATATATATAGTCAAAAGCCTCGCGGGCATGAATAACAATCGGCAGATGATACTCTAATGCCCATTCGATCTGTTTTTCAAAGGCCAAAAGCTGCTCTTTCAGAAAGGTCTTGTCCCAATAAAGATCCAAGCCAATCTCACCAATTGCCACATAGCTATTGGCTGATGCCAACTGCCCGGCAACAATATCCAGTTCTTTTTCATAATCCCCGTTCACAGAAGTAGGATGCAGCCCTATCATCGGGTAACAAAAATCTTTGTAAGCCGCACATACCGAAAGCAAAGATTCAATCGTAGTACTATCGATATTAGGCATGAAAATATGAGTAACACCCGCTTCACGGGCGCGTTGCATAACCTGAGGAAGATCATCTGCAAACTCTTCCAGAAAAAGATGTGAATGAGAATCGACAAGCATAATTCATCCAATTTATTCAGACTGTTTTTCTCCCGTACGGTAATAATAGATAAGTCCATAATCACGGCATTTATCCAGACGGGCTTCGTTAGGAGACACATTTTGGAACTTTTCTTCCACTTGATTCCAGATGTCCAGTATCAATTCATCTGCACGGGCACGCATGGAAGCCAACTCCTCCAAACTGCGGTTGGTCAACGTCTGCAGTGCCTTTTGTTTCTCATAACTATCGACAAAAATATCATAATGCACCTTCACTTTAGCAATAGTAGGATTATAAATAGGTACTCCACCTTGCGAAATTCTCTTTCGCTCCCCTTCTATAATCCTCTTTCCCCAATCCACTATCGCTGCTTCAGATGCCAGTTCCGGAACAGTAGCATTATCGACCGGCAGATCATAAAGTTTCTTGTACACCGATTTAATCTCCGAACGGAGCACGGACAGATTCAAGACTTGAATAAAATGAGAAATATATAGACGGGCCATTTTTACATTCGCCTGATGCCGCGGACTCTCCTTTACCTGATTATTATAACACTGGAGATAATAGTTATGAGCAACTTCAAACTTCGAAAGAAAGTTCCGCGCTTCAGTCAGGGAGTTCAAAGTGATGGCCAACTCACTCACGTTGTACACATCCCCCTTAGCAACCGCAGCCTTCAGCGCTCGTATCCGGGCTTGATCAGTATTTGGTAATCGTCTATAAGGCATCCGACAATTCTTTATTTACATTTCCCGATACATCAGATGTTTCATTAAATCCTTCAATTCTTTCTTTTTTTCTTCAGCAACAGACACCGCCTCCAAGCTCTCCATTGCACGGGTATAATATTCCCTCATCTTATTTTCACAGATTGCTTTTATGCCAATCTGATCATAAAGGGCAGTGACTACCGCTATCTTCTCTTCCGGAGAGAAGGATTCAGCTGCAAGCCAACCGTTCAATTCCGCAAGCTGAGCTTTATCCGCACGCTCCAGCGCCTTAATCAACATATAGGTCTTCTTATTACAAAGAATATCTCCTCCGATTTTCTTGCCAAACACAGCAGGATCCCCATATACATCCAGCAGATCATCCTGCAGCTGAAAAGCAATACCGATCTGCACACCAAAATCAGAAAGTTTTTCTACATCTTCCGGAGACGCTTCTCCCAGTATCGCACCGATTTTCAAACTACCAGCCAATAAAACAGCTGTTTTCAACCGGATCATTTCAATATATTCCTCTTCCCTGACATCGCTACGCTGTTCAAATTCCATATCCATCTGCTGCCCCTCACAAATTTCAAGCGCGGTAAGATTAAAAACATCCATTACCTGCTTCAAGTATTCCAACGGACAATCGGCCATATATTGGTATGCAAGCACCAGCATGGCATCTCCCGACAGAATTGCCGTATTGTCATCCCATACCTTATGCACGGTTGCCTTTCCCCTGCGCACATCGGCACGATCCATCAAGTCATCATGAAGCAACGTATAATTATGATAAACCTCAATCCCCGTTGCCGGTCCATAGATACGACTGACATCCTCCTTATACAGATTATAGCCCATCAACATCAACACGGGACGAATACGCTTTCCACCTAAAGACAACACATACTCTATCGGTGCATATAGTCCCTTCGGAGTACGGGTAAACTGTAATTCAGATATGTGAGCATTAATTTTATCAAGCAGTTGGGAGGCTGTAAACATAGCGGATTGGATTAAGAAAGAAATAATAGAAGAAAAACCAATGAAAAAGGCTGCTTTTACGGCAGCCTTTTCAGTATATCACACAAATATTATTGTAATCTGAACATTACAGGAACTGTATACTTAACGCGTACCGGTTTGTTTCTCTGCATACCAGGATTCCATTTCGGCATGGAGTTGATCACGCGGAGAGCTTCTTTATCCAGATACGGGTCAACACTACGTGCTACTGTTGCATCTACGATACTACCGTCCCTGTTTACAACGAACTGCACAATAACACGACCTTGTGTTCCGTTCTCCTGTGCAATCGTAGGATATTTGATATTCTTAGCCAGATAAGACATCAAGGCAGCGTTTCCGCCCGGGAACTCAGGCATTTTTTCTACTACATCGAAGATTTCCTGTTCTTCCGGTTCTTCTTCAACCACCTGTACAGGTACATATTTTACTTCGACAGCCTGTCCGACTTCCTCACTTGATGCAATAATCGTCTCTTCCACATCCGCATCGTCATCTACGATGTCCAGAATTTCGGCAGCTGCCGGCACCTCGGGTGGAGGTGGAACTTCAATTTTCTGCTCTTGTTCCGTAATAGGAACCATTTCCTCTTCAAACACTAAATCGGATAAAGCCTGGCTTGTGTCTATTTTTATGTCTCTTTCGGTCCATTCGAACGCTACGAACATAAAAGCTAACACAATCACGTATCCGATAAGCAGCCATGTAGACTTTTTGCTCTCCAAGTCTGCCTTTGGTGATTTTTTAACTTCCATAAATTATAATATAAATATTAATAATACGTTCTTTTAATCAGATGTGTTTCCCAGTGTTTTGAGTCTCACGTGCTTTTCTGCCACAAATATAACGCAGATATTTGAGAAATACAGTATCTTTGAACAGTTTTTTCTGCTAAAATGTTAAAAAAGAATATATTCATAGTACTATTGCTACTTTTTGGGGTCCGGATACAGGCTCAAGAAGATAATAGCGTGTTCCAGTTCCTCAAATTACCGTTCTCTTCACATGCAGCCGCTCTGGGTGGAGAAAACATCTCAATCATCGAGGACGATCTGACAATGGCAGTTCACAATCCGGCCCTGTTATCATGTGTAGCGGATAAAACGCTTAATTTGAATTACACCTTATATATTGCGGGGGTCAATACGGCCAGTGCTGCATTTTCACGTGTTATCGGCGACCGTTCCACCTGGGCGGTAACTGCCCAGTTCGTGAACTATGGTACAATGAAAGAGACCACCGACGAAAACATAATAACAGGCACCTTTTCGGCCAAAGACATGGCATTTTCCGGCATTTACTCTTATGACCTGAGCGATTATTGGAGTGGAGGAGTGAAAACCAACCTGATTTATTCCAAATACGCCCAATTCACTTCTTTTGCCATCGGTGTCGATTTAGGATTGAACTATTATCACCAAAACAGCGACTTCTCGTTTTCTATGGTAGCCCGTAACTTAGGAGGGCAAATTGTCGCTTTCGAAGACAAACGCGAGAAACTGCCGGTAGACGTACAAGTGGGCATTACCAAGCGCCTGTCACATGCACCGTTCCGGATCTCCGCCACTTTATATAATCTCACCGATTGGAAAAACTCCAAGTTCTTTGACCATGCCGTAATCGGCATCGACTTTTTGCCGACTGACAATTTTTACGTTTCACTGGGGTATAATTTCCGCCGTACAAATGAGATGAAAGTAGCGGATTCGAGTCACTGGGCAGGCTTTACGGCAGGAGCCGGCTTACAAATCAAACGTTTCAAATTAGGGGCCGCCTATGCTAAATACCACCTTAGCACCTCGTCTCTATTGTTCAATCTCTCCATGACACTCTAACAACAATAAAAATAAATAAGATGAAAAAGATTACCATAGCAATCGATGGCTTTTCCTCTTGCGGTAAAAGTACAATGGCCAAGGATCTGGCTCGCGAAATAGGATATATTTACATTGACAGTGGAGCCATGTATCGCGCCGTCACCCTTTACAGCATCGAAAACGGCATCTTCAACGGAGATGCAATCGATACAGAGAAGTTAAAGCTGCGGATGAAAGACATTCACATATCTTTCCGTATCGACCCGGAGACCGGGCGTCCGAATACGTACTTAAACAACGTGAATGTAGAGAACAAAATCCGCACAATGGAAGTTTCTTCTAAAGTAAGCCCGATCAGCGCCTTGGATTTCGTGCGTTCTGCCATGGTAGAACAACAGCAGGCGATGGGGCGCGAAAAAGGGATTGTCATGGATGGCCGCGATATCGGTACGACAGTATTTCCGGATGCCGAACTGAAGATATTCGTTACAGCCACTCCCGAAATCCGCGCCCAACGCCGTTATGACGAGCTGAAAGCCAAAGGGCAGGAAGCCAGTTTTGAGGAAATTCTGGAGAATGTGAAACAACGTGACTATATCGACCAAAACCGGAAAGTAAGCCCGCTGAAAAAAGCAGACGACGCCCTATTGCTGGACAACACGGAACTGACGATTCCACAGCAGAAAGAGTGGCTGTTCGAGCAATACAACCGAGTTATAAAAGCATAGGCCTATCCGTTTTTGGCTATTTGTTAATTCTGAGAATCAAGAATGATTAAAGTAGAGATAGATGAAGGTTCCGGCTTCTGCTTCGGAGTAGTAACCGCCATCCACAAGGCAGAAGAAGAGCTGGCAAAAGGGGGAACCCTCTATTGTCTGGGGGACATCGTACATAATAGCCGGGAAGTGGAACGGCTTAAATCAATGGGGCTCATTACCATCAACCATGAAGAATTCAAGCAATTGCACAACGCAAAAGTATTGCTTCGCGCCCATGGTGAGCCCCCTGAAACCTATATAACAGCTAACAGAAACAATATTGAAATCATCGACGCAACCTGTCCGGTAGTGCTTCGCCTGCAAAAACGTATCAAGCAAGAGTATCAACAAGACGACAATAAGGAGAAGCAAATCGTCATATACGGCCAAAACGGACATGCTGAAGTTTTGGGGTTAGTGGGGCAAACCACAGGCCGGGCCATTGTCATTGAGAAACTGGAGGAAGCCCGAAAACTCGATTTCAGTAAAAACATCCGTCTGTATTCACAAACCACCAAATCGCTGGATGAATTTTGGGAAATTGTCGACTATATCAAGGCACACATCTCTCCCGACGCCACATTCGAATATTACGACACCATCTGTCGGCAAGTAGCCAATCGCATGCCCAATTTGCGTAAGTTTGCCGCTTCGCATGACCTTATTTTCTTTGTCAGCGGAAAGAAAAGTTCGAACGGTAAAATGTTATTCAGCGAATGCCTTAAAGTAAACCCGAACTCTCACCTGATAGACAGTGTCGAAGAAATAGATGATTCCCTGCTTCATGACATTGATTCAATCGGCGTATGCGGAGCAACCTCTACCCCCAAATGGCTGATGGAACAAATTTATATGGAAATAAAGGCACGTCTCGGACAAGAGAATCTTTAATCACGGGAAAGAATGCCTTTAACGTTATTTATTAATACTACCGTCAGTTTGACACGAATCCGGTCCATATCCTAACACTTTTTGCTATCTTTGCAGCGTCAAATATAAAACAAGATTGCAATGGGAACAGTTAAGTGTGTAGGTATTTTAACCTCCGGAGGAGATGCTCCGGGAATGAATGCTGCAATCCGTGCAGTAACACGTGCAGCTATCTATAACGGGCTGCAAGTTAAGGGCATATACAGAGGATACAAAGGATTGGTAACAGGAGAGATCAGCGAATTCAAAAGCCAGAATGTAAGTAACATCATCCAACTGGGAGGTACCATTCTGAAGACAGCACGCTGCAAAGAATTTACTACACCGGAAGGCCGTCAGCTTGCCTATGAAAACATGAAAAAAGAAGGCATCGATGCCCTTGTTATTATCGGTGGTGACGGTTCCCTGACTGGCGCCCGCATTTTTGCGCAAGAGTTCGATGTACCCTGTATCGGATTACCGGGCACTATCGACAACGATTTATACGGTACAGATACCACTATCGGATATGATACGGCATTAAACACCATCCTGGATGCAGTCGATAAGATACGCGATACGGCAACTTCACACGAGCGTCTTTTCTTCGTAGAAGTGATGGGACGTGACGCCGGCTTCCTCGCTTTGAACGGCGCCATTGCTTCCGGAGCAGAAGCAGCCATCATTCCGGAATTCAGTACAGAGGTCGACCAATTGGAGGAATTCATTAAAAGCGGTTTCCGCAAATCCAAAAACAGTAGTATCGTATTGGTAGCGGAAAGCGAACTGACCGGTGGCGCCATGCATTATGCAGAGCGTGTAAAAAATGAATATCCGCAATATGACGTGCGTGTAACAATCCTGGGACATCTTCAACGCGGTGGCAGCCCTACGGCACACGATCGTATTCTGGCAAGCCGTTTAGGTGCGGCAGCCATCGACGCCATCATGGAAGACCAGCGTAATGTGATGATCGGTATCGAGCATGATGAAATTGTTTATGTGCCTTTCAGTAAAGCAATAAAGAATGATAAACCGATCAAGAGAGAATTGGTCAACGTACTAAGAGAACTTTCTATTTAAAAACAATAGTGATCGTTTTAGGAGAGCCTGTTTGAATTTTGCTCAGCATTATTTTTAGAAAAGATTTCAAACAGACTCTTTATAAGGAGGGTATGTCAGAACGCCCATAAACAAAAGATCACCCTCATCACAGGTAACTGTAGTGAGGG
>CAVCAX010000010.1:0-4866 GCA_963599995.1 Coprobacillus sp. CAG:698 | reverse complement strand
CCCCTATGCACTTCTAAGATCACGACGCCTCACGAACCACGTCGTATAAAGAATGCCTTCTTACAAAATGTCAATATGATATTTTAGTTTGTGTAGAATTCCTTTATTAAAGCAAGAGGCCGGGTTGACGCTCAAAATCTTCTGCATTTTTGTATTGAATATTCCTAAAAGCTGTCAGTATGGATGATTAAGCGTCATTGAGATTGAAATTTTCGATATTTTGTTTATAATTTGTTTCCAGAACACATATATACTGTTCTTTATTCTATTCCAAAAAGGTTTGAATTCTACTGCTATTAGCGTAAGAAGTGGGTTTTATAAGAAAGAAAATACTTTCCCCGTAGAAACTGAGCTTTTCTCCCGGAGAAAAGTGCATTAATCTGCCGGGTAAAAGTGCATATTCATTCTGTTTTTGGTGAAAATATACAGTAAAAAGCGCATTTTCTTTCTCTATTTATGCACTTTTTTCTCTATTTGCAGCTTTTTGATCAAAGTGCGTGTTAGCAAAAATCGCAATATAAAGGAATTATGTCAGCCTATTCGCATTTATTGTAGCTTTTATCCAACCTGGGACGGAATAGGTTATTTTGTTTTAGCAAAACAGTATGGAAAACTTCAGAAAAGTTCAATATACCCTCTTACTCCATAAAGGTACTCTAAATGATAGAAGCCGTGATCAAAAACAGAATAAAAAGCCAATTATGTCATGTTCAATTATAATTCTTTCTATCTTTGCTTTAGAAACGAATCAATAAAGCATATCACAATGAAAATATCAGTTGTCATAAATACCTATAACGCATCAAAGCATTTGAAGCAGGTTCTGGAGGCCGTAAAAGGCTTTGACGAGATAGTTATCTGTGACATGGAAAGTACTGACAATACAGTTGAGATTGCCCAAACATTCAATTGCAAAATCGTAACCTTCAAGAAAGGCAATTACAATATCGTAGAGCCGGCACGTAATTTTGCCATCCAGCAGGCTTCACACCCGTGGATACTCGTTGTCGATGCAGACGAAGTGGTGCCCGTGCAATTAAAAGATTATCTTTATAAACAGACATCACGCCCCGATTGCCCTGCCGGCATTTACATTCCGCGCAAGAACTATTTCATGGGAAGATTCATGCATTGCCATTATCCGGATCATATTTTAAGGTTTTTCAAAAAAGAAGGAACCGTATGGCCACCCATCATCCATGTATCTCCCATAGTACAAGGAAAGCTGTACACAATTCCTGCCAAGCACAAAGAGCTGGCTTTTGAGCATTTGGCCAACGACAGTGTTTCGGATATTATAAGAAAGACAAATGAATATACTCAAAACGAAGTAGATAGAAAGAAAAACAAGCGATACGGAACCCTTGCATTCTTTTATCGCCCTTTCTTCCGGTTCTTTAAAACCTACCTACTGAAAGGAGGCATACGAGACGGCAAAGAAGGGTTTATAAAAGCCTGCCTGGAAGGATATTATCAGTTTGTAATGCTCGCAAAACTTACAGAGCACCACAAGAGTAATCATACAGATAACAAATAAAAATTAAAGAGAACCTAAACCTAACCCCAAACCGCCATGCAATCCGCCTCCCCTTTAGTTTCAATAATCACTCCGGTATATAATTCGGAAAAGTACTTAGAAGCATGTATAAACAGCGTTTTAAAGCAGACTTATACAAACTGGGAGCTGATCTTGGTAAATGATGGCAGCACGGATGGCAGCTTGGATATTATAAAACAATATGCACAGCTCGATAGCCGGATCAGATACATCGATAAGACCAACAGCGGTCCATCCTTATCCAGAAAATCAGGTACAGACCAGGCAAATGGAAAATACATCCAATACCTGGACAGTGATGATTTTCTGCAAGAGAATGCAATTGAATATTTAACTGATAAGGCAGAAGCAACTCATGCAGAAGTTGTCGCTACCCCTTTTTTCTTCTATTTCTCAGAAAGCAAAATGGACATTTCCGGTCATTTTTCATTTCAGGAGATGACAGGCATGGAATATTTTAACGAGATTCTTTCAGGAAGAGCCTACTGGAGCGTCTGGTCCAACTTTCTTTCCCGTTCACTTTTTGAAAGGAACGATATACTATTTGTTCCGGAAATATCTTTCGGCGAAGACGCCATATTAATGGTACAACTATTATATCACACAAGAAAGGTAGTAGCCTTAGAACAACCGACTCTCTATTACAGACAAATAGAGTCGTCCATCTGCCATGATATAACCCCAAAAAGGCACGAAGACCTGCGAGCATATACCGGATGGATAGAAAGATTCATGGCAGAAAAAAGTCTGTATGAACAATACCGCAACAGTCTGATATTAAAACACATAGAAATGGCTTTTTTATGTATGCATTGGGGATATTATGAGGATGCGGACAAAGACATGAAGCGTATTGTCAAAGACATAAGAAAACGTCCGCAATTGCTTAAATGCCTGCCGGGAAGACAAAGAAAAATTATCAAAGTATACCGCTTCTCTCCCTGGTTGGGATTTCTAAACCTGATGCATTATAAAAAACAAGGGAAATTATAACTCAGTCCAACTCTACATCTGCCGTATGCACCTCTATTTTCTCTATATCAGGCAATTGAAGATAATCTCCATAGAGACGGGTCAGATACTTGTCGACACTCCGGGGAGCAGGGAAGTAACACCCTTCGAACTCCACCTGTGAAAGAGGGAACAATTCACTCTTTCTGCGAGGTATCGAAAACCAGCTACCCCAAGTATGTCTGACTTCGTCACGGATACTTATCCGCGCCCAAAGACGAATCCAGAAATATCTGACCGACAAGCAAAACCACTTCCGGACAATCAGTCTTTCCCGCTTCTTCCTGTCTTTCTCCAGCGCAGCCTTATCCTTTAACCTCTGGTGCTTTTTGACAAACTTCCGGGCCAGTTTTTCCGACAACGGCTCCAAAGGGAACAGGTCAACATACACCCCTTTATACTTATAAAAGACATCCGCATCATGCGTCTCCTTGATCACAGAATGCAGATCTCTCAACTTTCCAAAAGGATAAAGATAGTGTATATCTGTTTGATGTGTCTGCAAAGCATAGTCAGGACTTATCTCCTTTTCAAGCACTTTCACAAGCTTCAAATAATCTTCCCGCAACATCTCGATATCCAGATCGTCGTCCCACGGGATGAAGCCGCCATGCCTCACTGCTCCCAAGAGAGTTCCGGAACTTAGCCAATAAGAGATATGATGCTTCTTGCATACTCCGTCGATATACTTCAGCATTTCCAACATACGCAATTGGTGGTTACGCAGCAATGAGCCATCCGGATTAAAACGCTCTCTCAGTTCTGATTGATTGACCATAACAGTTTCATTAGCGGTTAGTTATCATATCGTATATATTAGATGCGAAGAAGACATCGTGAAGCCCCAGCCCAATATTATACGACAAAATTCGTTCTTCATCGTTTTCCCTTCCCCGACAGGTCCCGTCAAGCACCTCTCCCAACTCGTTAAACTGCTTAAACTGATTGAAATACCGGAAGTTTTTCACATGTTCGGTATCATCGGCAAAGACCTTATCAAAAAACAGATCACAATTCTGGAAGCCACGCGTGTGCACCGGAACCAATAATATACCGGGTTTATACAACGCATCATCCTCTATTAAGAGTCCATCCGCATCAGTGATGCAAGACACCAGCACATCCGCATCTTCCACCAATTCCGCCATTGTATCCACGATTTTAAAAGCTACATTGCCGAATGTTCTAAAATAGTCGATGAACTGTTCCGCCTGATCTTTATAGCGGAATAAAACAACCTGGAAGCTCTCATCGGGGAAACAGCTCAGCAAACAAAGTAACGTCGCTCTTGCCGTATTTCCCAGTCCGATGAAAGAATATTTCCGGGCGGAAGAAGAGCGTAAGGTTTTAATAGCCAGCGTAGCTACCGCTCCGGTGCGCATGCTTGTTATCCAGTCGGCATCTATCAGTGCCAGCAGTTCTCCGTTTGTGCTATTGTAAAGCAGTATGTCACTACTCAAAGAGGGAGTCCTGCCCAATATGCGAGACACCACTTTAACACCGAACCGTCCTTTATCCGAAGGAAGCAAGCAAGGCATGGTCGTAAAAAAATCATTTCCTGCAGGGTGTACAGAAACTTTTGCCGGCAATTGGCTGTCCTTTTTCATCCGGAAACTTTGTGTAACCCAATCCACACATAAAGACGGAGAAATAGATAAATGCTCTATTTGTTGGGAATCAATCGTAATCATACTCTGTTATTTATAGCGTTCAACGCATCAATTAAGCGGTTGTTGTCTTTCTCGCCCCGTACGGCTATGCGGACGTAGTTTCTGTTGCCGAATGCCGACTTTGCAGAACAATCCTTTATGAGAATGTTATACCGCTCAAGCAACAACCGGGTCAGTTCTCCGGCAGTATAACCAGAGATAACCTCACATAAAAAATAATTGGCTTGCGAGGGGATAACCCTCAAACAAGAGATCTGCTGCAACAACCCGCAGAAACGTTCCCGCTCCATAACAAATTTCCTACAAGCCTTCTGATAATCATCCTCGTATTTACCGAATATCTGCATATAAAATTCGGCAAACGAATTGATGTTCCAAATAGCCACATCTTTTCTGATACTGTCAACCAATCCGGTGTCGGAAGTGGCAAGTACCCCTAAACGGAGTCCGGGAACGCCATAAGATTTCGAAATACTCTTTATTACAACAAGATGTTCATTCTTCTCCAGAATATCATTTGAGAGAAGCGAATTCAACATCCCTTCCGTTGAGAAGTCAACAAATGATTCATCTATAATCAACCGGATATTTTTGCGGCGGGCCCATATTATCAGGTTCTGTACATCC
>CAVCAX010000009.1:8763-9446 GCA_963599995.1 Coprobacillus sp. CAG:698 | reverse complement strand
CAGCTAAACCCAACCTATATAAGACAAATGAAATGGAACGTATGATTCGTGCTTTTAAGCTTTTATTTGCAAACAGATAACCAGCACCAGTCACCATTGCCGTACGTGTTTTCACGCTCGCTAACCAACCGGCAATTGAACCATATATCACAGGCTTAATAGTGTATCCAAGAACAGCATCAGCCCTTTCTGATATCATCATATTTCGCAATTTCAGACAATAAACTATATCTGAAAACGGGTTCAAACCATTTTTGTTTACTGGAATTTCTACAAATTTAGCACCAAGAGCCTTTATCTTATCCACTCCTTCTTTATTCGGTCCTGTTACAACTACATCATAACCTTTCTTCTGAATATCTTTAATTAAGTCACCACGGAAGTTATATGCCGAACGGTTTTTAGGAGATACTAATATAAATTTCTTCATTGCACTTTAGTTATAAAGTTTTTAAGATTGCGATATATCACATCAAACATTCGTTGATTATTCCCATCTGAAACAAATGAATTATGAGGAGAAAGAGCTACATTTTCAAAACTCCACAATGGACTTTCTATAGGAAGAGGTTCTTGTACAAATACATCCAATGCAACAAACAAATCCTTTCGTTCTGTCAACACTTCGCACAATACTTTTTCATCTATCAATTCACCACGTGCTATATTTACAAGCATTGCAT
>CAVCAX010000009.1:8262-8753 GCA_963599995.1 Coprobacillus sp. CAG:698 | reverse complement strand
AAATTAATCCTTTGGTGGTAGGCAATAATGGCGCTGTTAGAATTACAATGTCAAAGTCGCTGACAAGTTCTTCAAGATTGTCTGTTAGTTGCATATTATCAAAATAATCTATCACATTCGTATGAACATCAAATCCTGTAATCTCTGCTCCAAATACCTGAAAACGTTTGGCCACCTCCTGCCCTACATTGCCAGCTCCCACTATTGCAACTTTTCTTCCTACTATTTCCCGCAATCCCCTATTCTTTGTCCACCTACCATTTTCTTGCTCTCTTTTAAAGAACCAGCCTTGTTTGTAATGTTCTAACACACGAAATACTGCCCATTCTGCCATTGGCATACTGTACACTCCACGAGCATTGTATATCTCTATGTCATGTTCTTTAATTTTTTCTATTGGCACACGGTCAAGACCTGCACTTGTTAATTGAATAAATTTCAAGTTTGTAAAATCAGATATATCATGTGACAAGAATAAACCATTGCAAACA
>CAVCAX010000009.1:2990-8252 GCA_963599995.1 Coprobacillus sp. CAG:698 | reverse complement strand
CCTTTAATGGTAGCTTTTCTTTTTCTTGTTGCATAAAAAAAAGTTCATACCCTAAAATATGTAACTTTTCAAACTGCTCCTCTGTGTATTTAAAACAACCTGTCAACAATAATTTCATACTATTTTTATTCTTTTAATAACTTGTTGCGACAACCATCTTAAACATATTGCGCTACCAAGAATAGTTGATGTTAGTAATATCCAATTCAATGGGAACGTTCCTATTTTCATGTAATCCAGTATCACATATTGTACCAAATAAATCTCTAAAGTCCTATCAGATATAAATTTCACAATTTTCCACAAAAATCCCCCTTCTAATGATTTCAATTTACTTTCAAGACCTATTAATATTTGGAACAAGACATACAAAAGGAACCACAGTACAATCTGATTTAATAACTGATAAGCCGACATTACATTATACTTAACGAAAATAAGTTTAGAGATAAAGTAACCCGTTGGCGGAATTAAAATAGCGCATATTTAATTCGGCCAATGGGTTTTCCATTTTTGTAGTTAATATATTGGAGAATTGTAAGTGCGCTAATCTTCCCGATAATCCGGGCAAACAATCCATCCGTATCTTTCGCATAATTCCTTATAATCATGAATTGGTCACACAATTGCGAGAACAGGGTTTCGATTCTTTTTCTCGCCTTGGCAAAAGTCGGGAATGCAGGCTTCCATTCTTTCTGGTTGCACCTGTATGGTACCTCCAACTTGATATTGGCGGTTTCAAACAGATCCAATTGCACTTGGGCACTTATATATCCTCTGTCCCCTATGACTGTACAATTACTATAGTCCACCTTCACATCCTTTAGGTAATGAATGTCATGCACGCTTGCTTTGGTGAGGTCAAAGGAATGGATGACACCACTTAACCCACAGACCGCATGGAGTTTATACCCGTAATAATACATACCTTGTGATGCGCAGTATCCAATTGACGGTGCTTTCTTAAAATCCTTCTTTCCCATACTGCAACGCTTGGAACGGGCAATACGACATACTTCTATCGGCTTCGAATCAATACAGAAATAGTCTTCGCCTCCATCCATATCTGTGGCCATTCTTTCTCGGATTGCATTACATAGGGACGAAGTGATTTTACGCCTGTCATTGTATTGTCTGCGGGATATAAGGTTGGGAATTTCCATTCTATATTCCTGTAGCTTTGCAAACAACAATGACTCACTGTCAATACCAACAGCCTCTGATGTCATATTCAAAGCCACCACTTCAAGGTCTGAGAATTTGGGAACTACTCCTCTTCTTGGCACATTTCCTGATTTATTGACTAAATTGCCGGCTACTTGCTTGCATATATTCAGGATTTTTGCGAATATTGCATATAGGTTGTGCATACGATATTTGTCTATTAAAAGTTTTGCCACCTTTAATTTACTAAATATCAATAATATGCACAACTTTTTATACATAAATCTTTTTTTAATTTAATTCCGCCAACAGGTTTAGTATATTATGCAACTATATTCACATCTTTTTACAAGATGAAAAGCGGCCTGAAACATGTCACACATGGTATTCCTTACGCTCTGCCCTCAGTCGGCGGAGTCTCTGTTCCGGATTTTCCTGAATGCCCTCAACCATCATCACCAGGTCGCGCCATTCCATGGGATAGCTGTTTGATTCCGCATCGTATTCCGGCAGTTTGAAGCGTCCGGCCTCCAGGCGTTTTACATACATCACCATGCCTCCGTCTTCCGCGTGAAGCAACTTCATGAGTTTGCGGCTGGACCCGATGAAAATGAAAACATCACCGTTCCTTACCTCGCTCTTCATCTTCTCATGCACCAGGCCGCACAGCGAACTGATACCTTTGCGCATATCCGTCCTGCCGGGGCACAGGAAGTAGCGCATCGTGTCGTTCAGGCTAAACATGGCCGCCTTGGAGACTTTGAGTCAACAGTTTCATCAGTAGATTCTCAGACCCGCTGCCGAAGTGGGCACGAAGCCCGTTCGGAAACAGCAGGGCCACACCTTGCGCCGCCTGCTCTTCCGAAGACAATCCCGTAGCCGGTTGTTTAAAACTGATCGGAGCCAACTCCTGTTTTACATTCGCCTTAGCGGTTGAACACTTCTTGTGCCAGTAGTGGTAGGTTGAATAACTTACACCTACTTGTCGTAGGTACGAATTTAACGGCTGCCCGCTTTGGAGTACCTGCAACTCTAATTCTTCAAATTCTAATCTGTTCATTGCAATTGGGGTTTAAATGTTATTGCGAGTGCAAAAATACAACCAAACTGCAAGGGGGAAAATGGGTACTTTATCGAATGCTTACTACGAAAATGCGTTAAACAAAAGAAAACAAGAGGAAATATTTTAATATAATTATAGCCAATAATTTGTGGGTGGTTGTTATATAATGTATTGATAATTAAATATTTAATTCTATTTACCAATACAAAAATTTTTAAAAATATTTTGCAATACCATGTCATTAGTAACCTCTCCTGCGATATCCGATAGATGAAAAATACATTCGCGTATATCCTGCGCCAAGAAGTCTCCGGAAATATTTTGATTCAGTCCTTCCTGTACGCGGTGTATAGCTTCCAGAGCAAGACTGAGTGCTTCATGATGGCGGACATTGGTGACAATGACATCATTTTGGGTGATTGTAGGCAAGTGGGCAGCTTCGGTCAACATCTGTTGTAATTCATCTGTTCCTGAATGCTGTTTTGCTGAGATAAAGATTGAATTTATATCAGTTTGGGGGAAATTCGTTAGGAGAAGCGAGATGGCTTTTTTCTGTTCTTCTCTGATGAGGTCGGATTTGTTGAAAACGAGGATCGGGTGCTTACCCTCAAAATGGGGGAGGAGCTTTTTTGATAACCCTTTTATTTGTGAAGAGGCATCTGTGGCGTCGATCATCCAGAGGATAATTTCCGCTTGATCAATTTTCTGAAAGGTACGCTCTATACCCAGATTCTCGATTGTATCATTGGTTTCACGAATGCCTGCCGTGTCGATAAAGCGAAAAGTGATACCATTGATATTTACGATGTCTTCGATGACATCGCGGGTGGTGCCGTGAATATCACTGACGATGGCTTTGTCTTCATTAAGCAAAACATTGAGAAGCGTTGATTTGCCGGCATTTGTTTCACCGATAATGGCTACAGGAACGCCATTTTTGATGACATTGCCTACATTAAATGAATGCACCAGACGGGCTATTACTTTTTCTATATTGTCTGCCAATTGTAGCAATGCGGAACGATCGGCAAATTCTACGTCTTCTTCACTGAAGTCCAATTCCAGTTCTATCATGGAGGTGAAGTTGAGTAATTTTTCCCGGAGATCAGCCAGCTCTTTACTAAATCCACCTCGCATCTGACTCATGGCAAGACGATGGGTTGCTGCTGAAGTTGAGGCAATTAAATCTGCTACAGCTTCTGCTTGGCTGAGGTCCATTTTTCCATTTAAGAAAGCCCTTTGTGTAAATTCACCTGGTTGCGCCAGACGACAACCGTTTTTGATAAGCAACTGCAATACCTGCTGGAGGATATAACTGGAACCGTGGCAGGCAATTTCAATGCTGTCCTCTCCTGTATAAGAATGGGGAGCACGGAACAGGCTGACGAGTACTTCATCTATTATTTCTTCTCCGTTGCAGATGTGGCCGAATGTGAGGGTATATGGTTTCCTGTCGGTTAATTTTTTTTCAGCTTTCATCGGAATGAATATCCGTTCGGTAATGTCAATGGCATGAGGACCGGAAACACGAATACTTCCGATGGCACCACCTTGAGCGGTGGCGATGGCGCAGATGGTATCTTGATTCATCGTTTTTTTTATTTTAGAAAGGCAAATTTAATATATAAATCTCGATTTATATACCCGTGCGGTAAGAAAATATCAAGTACGCCCTGTCTTTGTGGCGTGATCTTGACGTTTTCTTGGAGGAAAGGTAGCGTTAATGAGAACGGGGAGTTTTGTAGAGCACATTGACCGGACAGTAGCGTTCCAGAAAGTTGAGGTATAATCTGGCACATCCTCGAGCATCGGACAGGGCTTCGTGATGTTTAAGTTCGATGCCCAGTCGTTCACAGCAAGCACTGAGATTGGCCGGCTTATAGCCTAAAGAACGGTAAATACGCAGGGTGCATTCCCAACGTTCCGCAAGCTGCAATTCATTATAATCAAGCTGGTACATGCGCATGGTACGTTGCAATACATTGCGGTCGAATTGTTCATTGTGGGCAACCACCGTCATTCCTTGCAATCGTTTTTTCACTTCCGGATAAATGGCATGAAACCCCGGTAATGATTCGGTCATATCCGGGGTAATGCCATGTACGAGGGTATTTGAACGCCAATATTCGTTTTCAGGCGGTTGGATGAGGCTGTAATATTCATCTGTAATGACACCGTCGGTCACAGTGACGATACCTACGGCACAAGCGCTCTCCATGTGTCCTGTAGCTGTTTCGAAGTCGATGGCGACAAAAGAGGTATTCATCAGATCCTATCGAGAACGGTCTTGATCAAAGTATCGATGGTATTCTTATAACCGGTGTTCGCTTCTTTTATCAAACGATTGGCTATTACCATACATACAGTCATTGCCTTGTGTCCCATCAATCTGCTCAGTCCTGCAAGAGCGGAACTCTCCATTTCGAAATTCGTAATTTTGAAGCCGTTGTATTCAAACTTCTCAATTTTGTCATTCTGATTGGGATCTGCCAGCGGCACACGCAGTTCACGTCCCTGTGGACCGAAGAATCCTCCCGCAGCAATTGTTACGCCACGCACCATATCCTCTCTTGCAATCCGGTCAATCAATTCGGCATTGGCGTCAATCACATAAGGGGCGGGAGCGCATAGATTGCCCGACCATCCCATGTGGTTCAGGAAAGCGCGTTCGAAAGCAAGGTCGCAAACGGCATTTCGTCCGGCATAGAAGTTCAGCAATCCGTCAAAGCCGATTGATTTTTGTGAGCAGACAAAAGTACCTACCGGAGTATTGGACTGTAATCCTCCGCAAGTGCCGATGCGTACCAGCTCCAATGAACGAAGATGCTCTTTCTCTTCACGGGTCTGAAAATCGATGTTGGCCAATGCATCCAATTCATTCATGACGATGTCGATATTATCGCAACCGATACCGGTAGAGACAACCGTAATACGCTTGCCTTTGTAAGTTCCGGTAATCGTTTTAAATTCGCGGCTTTCTACCTCGAACTCTTTATTGTTGAAATGAGAAGCAACGAGTGCCACCCGTCCGGGAT
>CAVCAX010000009.1:0-2980 GCA_963599995.1 Coprobacillus sp. CAG:698 | reverse complement strand
GATGGAATACAGATCCGTCTTCATTGATGATCAACTCAGAAGAAGGAAAATACTTTTTCATGTTTATAAGGATTAAGTTTGGGATTAATCACCAAGTGGTGTATTCGTATTTCCACCGATCGGTTTTGCTATATTTTCACGCATGGAAGTGTCCGCTTGGATATTTTTAATCTTGTAATAATCCATAATGCCTAAGTTTCCGCTACGGAAAGCTTCTGCTATTGCTTTAGGAATCTCGGCTTCCGCCTGGATTACATTAGCCCGCGCTTCTTCTGCTTTCGCTTTCATCTCTTGTTCGGTAGCTACTGCCATTGCACGGCGCTCTTCCGCTTTGGCCTGTGCGATGTTTTTGTCGGCATTGGCTTGGTCTATCTGAAGGGCGGCACCGATGTTTTTACCTATATCGATATCAGCAATATCAATAGACAGAATTTCGAACGCCGTTCCTGCATCAAGGCCTTTGCGCAACACCAGTTTGGAAATGGAGTCCGGATTCTCAAGCACCGATTTGTGATTCTCGGAAGAACCGATAGAGGACACGATACCTTCACCTACACGGGCCAGAATTGTATCTTCACCGGCACCACCCACTAACTGGCGGATATTGGCACGTACCGTTACACGGGCTTTTGCTATCAGCTGGATACCGTCTTTGGCAACAGCGGTTACAGGCGGTGTGTCGATAACTTTCGGGTTAACAGACATCTGTACGGCTTCGAACACATCGCGTCCTGCCAAGTCAATGGCGGTTGCCATCTGGAACGGAAGTTCTATATTGGCTTTTGAAGCAGATACGAGTGCATGTACCACCCGTTCTACATGTCCTCCGGCCAGATAATGGGCTTCGAGTTCATCGCGGGTGATCTTGTTTAATCCCGCTTTGTGCGCCTCGATCATGCCCGGCACAATGATATAAGGCGGAACGTTACGGATGCGCATGAGGAAAAGCTGCACCAATGAGATGTTGACTCCTGATACTTTGGCCGATAGCCAGAGGAAAAAAGGCACATAATGAAAGAAGAGAATCAGGAGAATAATACCTCCCGCTATCAGTAAGATAGTCAGATACATGGGTTCGAGGTTCATGATAGGTTTTGATTTAAGTGAATATTATGTTTTTTGTTTCTCTACAAAGATCGTTCCGTCAGCGATGCGATTGACTATAATCGGAGTTTTTTCGTCCAACAGTCCTTCGGTCGATTTTACTTCTATGATGTTGCCTTCAATTTCAGCATAGCCGATTTGTGCCAGGCGGGTGGTCGTTATTCCCATATCGCCTACTTTGA
Source organism: Coprobacillus sp. CAG:698 (assembly GCA_963599995.1). Taxonomy (GTDB): domain Bacteria; phylum Bacteroidota; class Bacteroidia; order Bacteroidales; family Bacteroidaceae; genus Bacteroides. The sequence goes on along the minus strand of CAVCAX010000009.1, from coordinate 1,694 downwards.
TTTTATTTGCGGCACTGTTGTCTATTTTGGAGGTTATATCTTTCTTTAAAGCCAGTTTATCCAGCGTTTTAGAGCGCATAAAGCCGACCAGTGAACCGATACAGGCCACTCCCGATACCACCAGTGTGATAAATCCTGCACCCGTGCCGAGATGGGCAAATGCATAATAGTTGGCAAAAATAATGCATCCTAATGCTGCGATGCCTGCAAGGCTGATTCCCGGAATGACGAACAACTCCACCAGAAACAGTATGACTGCAGCGATGATGAGTACAATGATTATCAGTATGTCCATGGTTTTGTTATTTTTTATGTTGTTTTTCTGTATTGCGGATGATAATAGCCTCTTCATCAAGCTCCTGGGATATTTTTCTTACCTGTTTTTCAAGATCGAGGATGGAAGGAGCTATTTGGGCTTTTTCCTCTTTACCGGCGCGTGCATACCGTTGCCGTTGGCTGTCCAGCTTGTTTTCCTGTTGGCGATAATCTTTTTCTTTCGTCTGATATCTTTTGAAGAGATCTTTTGCTTGTGGGGATTTGAAATCATCCAGGTGATAGTATGTTGCATGGTCATCGATCACAAACTCAAAATCAGCTACAAACTGTTCCTGTGGTTTATGGTTGATGGCATCTTCCAGTCTTTTTCGGGCACTGTCCACTTCCTCTTGATCTTTCCAGGTCGTTTTCAGTGAATGAAGTTGTGCAAGGGCTACAATTTCCTTCGGGTCCATTGCTTCATAATTATACACTTGCTTGGATTCATTCGGAATAAAAACATAGATGCATACTTTCCCTTCCGGTTGGTAGCGGTCTGAAGCAAACCAGCCTAAGTTGTTATACTCATCGATCACATACATGTAATCGTTGTATGGCGAATTGAAAGGCATACCCACATTTTCCGGTCTCATGTATGTGTCGGTAGCCGTATTATAGCGTGTTACGAAGATGTCATACCCACCGATGGAGTTCTCCCCGTCCGAAGCATAATAAATGGTTACTCCATCCGTCAGGACGTATGGATAATTGGTATTTCCCGAAGCATTTATGCTACTTGGAAGTTCCCCTCCCTTGCTCCATTCGTCGAGCATTTTATTTTTAGAAAAGATATTGAGCAGGCCGTTTTCACCCTCTTCGCTATAATATACTTTATTGGCGAGTTCTGTTTCATACACAGTACCCGGATGGTCTCCTTCTGTTTTGAAGAAATTGTTATAAGTAAACAACTGTCCTGATTCTTCGCTTATCTTATAAGCATCGAGAAAATCTTCTTTATCTACAACAAAACTGTCGATGATACATACCTCTTCCACGCTTTTCAGCATACGGAGATTGGATTTGGCCTTTTCCAATAATTTTTCGGCTTCTTCGGTTGGTCTTTTCTTTTTGGTAAGATCTTCTATATAAGCTTCATAACTTTTAACGGCATCCTCAAAGCGATACAGGTCATTGTAGGCTTCAGCCAAGTACATTTGTCCGCTTGGAATGCGTCTTTTGACGGCTGTCTCCAAATATTTGACGGCTTCTTGCGATTCTCCCGTCTTCAGACAGCAGACACCATACCACAGATTGTAATTACCGTTAGCCGGTTGGGAATTTACGTATTTCTTGAAAACAGGTTTGGCTTCGCTGTATTGTTGTTTATTGAACATAACTTTGGCCTGCTCCAGTGTCTGTGCCGAAACGCCTGTCAGTAC
>CAVCAX010000008.1:0-10229 GCA_963599995.1 Coprobacillus sp. CAG:698 | reverse complement strand
AGACACGGACGTAAAAGTTACGCGTTCTATTCAATTGTAATTGCAGACAGCAGAGCACCACGTGATGGTAAATTTATTGAGAAGATTGGTACTTACAACCCGAACACCAATCCTGCTACAGTAGATTTGAATTTTGACGCTGCATTGGCATGGGTATTGAAAGGTGCACAGCCCAGTGATACCGTACGCAACATCCTTTCACGCGAAGGTGTTTACATGAAGAAGCACCTCCTCGGTGGTGTAGCCAAAGGCGCATTCGGTGAAGCAGAAGCTGATGCAAAATTCGAAGCTTGGAAAAACAACAAGCAAACAGGTCTTGCTGCTTTGAAAGCAAAAGAAGAAGAAGCTAAGAAAGCTGATGCAAAAGCACGCCTTGAAGCAGAAAAGAAAGTAAGCACCTGTAGAAGAAACTGCTGCTCCGGCAGAAGAAGCTCCTGCAACAGAAGTTGCTGAATAAGAGTAAGCAAATTCAAATATGGATTAAAACTATAAAAATCCTCTCCGGCACTTGTCGGGGAGTTTTTTTTTATTTGCGCCTGTCCAGTTCGTTTTTCCTGTAATCTTTGGGAGACACACCGATATATTGCTTAAAGTACTTACCGAAAAAAGACTGCGTGGGAAAATTCAACTGCGTAGCTATCTCCTTTATACTCAAATCCGATGTCTCCAACAACCGTTTTGCTTCCGTGACAACCATCCGGATAATCCACTGAGAAGCGCCACTACCCGATTTCTCTTTGATAATGGTTGAAAAATAACGCGGAGAAAGATGTTGCAACCCGGCGTAGAAGGCCACATCACGCTCCTTGCGATAAAAACGATACAAAGACAACATGAAATTCTGAAAAATCACATCTTTCTTATTCTGTGCCAACGGCTGCAACGGCCGGTTGGAAAAATAAATATTCAGCACCTCATAACAGACCGTCTGCCCCATAGATTTGATAAGCTCCAATGTCAGACGACGACAATGTATCCCTATATCCGAATGCTCTTCCAAACGGATCCTGCTTTGCAAATTCTCAAGCAACGTTTCCAAATGGGCATATTGCTCATCCGACAAAGAGACGCAGGGATTTTCCTTAATGAACAGTATGTTCTCCACATTCGTCACCTTATTGATCACCGGAATCGCATAATCCAAATCGACTTCAACCATAAACCCTTCTGCATCTGCACTTCTACGTAAAACCCGTATCAAAGTAGAAGGGACATAGATATAGAGGTCCCCCCGTTTTATCACATACGATTTCAACGGCAAGGAGAGCTCTATCTCTCCCCGACAACAAAGAAAGAACCCGCACTTATTAATCGTCGAGACAACACTTCCTGCTTGGACCGCCTGTGCGGCATCACCGTTGGACAGTAATGAAATTTCAAAAGGTATTTGCTGATTGAACATTTTCTTTCATTTAGATATCCGATGCAAAATAAATACAAATCACCAAATATAATCACATCATTCAGTTAAAAAATAGACAAATCGAACAATTTATTATCCATATTAACCTTTTCCGTTTTATCCGGTCGGAATAATTTTGTGTTCACAAATCAACAAGCTTAAGTTATGAAACAATTTTATTTCATTTTGTCCGGTATATGCATATTCTTATCAACTTCCTGCACCAACCGTACAACGGAAAAACAAGAGTTACAAATAGTTAAAACAGACACAGTCGTTTCTGCCGGAGAACAGACCATACTACAGTTTCCCGGAAAAGTAAAAGCCGCTCAAGACATCAATATCGCTTTCAGAGTAAGCGGAACCATCCGCAAAATATGTGTCGAAAACGGCACACATGTACGCAAAGGAGAATTATTGGCCGAACTCGACCCGACAGACTATCAGGTACAGTTGGATGCCACAGAGGCTGAGTACAAACAGATCAAGGCGGAAGCCGAGAGAGTAATAGCCCTTTATCAGGAGAACGGAACAACTCCAAACACATACGACAAGGCGGTCTACGGTCTGAAACAGATAACATCCAAATATCAGCACCACAAAGACCAGTTGAACTACACCCGTCTGTATGCTCCTTTCGACGGATATGTGCAGAAACACTTGTTCAACGAACATGAAACCATCGGAGCGGGAATGCCTGTGATCTCCATGATCAGCAGCGGAACACCCGAAGTAGAGATTAATCTTCCGGCAGCAGAATACATCCGCCGCAAACAATTTCAGAGCTATCACTGCACATTCGACATTTATCCGGATAAAGTTTATCCGATGAGATACATCAGCATTACTCCGAAAGCAAATGCCAACCAGCTGTATACCATGCGCTTGCAATTGGTTCCGGGCGACCAGCCGCTCCCCTCTCCCGGAATGAATGCAATGGTTACCATTTATTGTGATACGGATGCGGCACGTTCCCTGTCGGTTCCACAAGGTGCCATCCTGGAAAAAGAAGGACGAGCATACGTATTTGCCTATGATCCAACCGATCAGACCGTTCACAGTCGGGAGGTTTCTGTCATCCGTCTGCTCAGCGACGGTCACAGCATCATCTCTTCAGACAATCTGCAACCGGGTGAATGGATCGTGTCATCCGGAGTACACCATATTAAAGACGGTGAGAAAGTGAAACTCTTACCTCATTCCACAAAAACAAATATAGGAGGACTGCTATAATGGATATAAGTAAATGGGCATTCCAGAACCGGAACCTGATCTATTTCTTCGTAGCCGTTTTGCTGCTTGGAGGCGCTTACTCGTGCTATGAGATGAGCAAACTGGAAGATCCGGAAATAAAAGTGAAACTGGCCATGGTGATAACCACTTACCCGGGAGCATCGGCTCATCAGGTGGAGTTGGAAGTTACGGATGTACTCGAAAAAAACATCCGCACCATGGGAAATATAGACAATATAGAAAGTTACTCTTACAATGATCTTTCTTTGATACAAATCGAACTGCTAAGCACCGTCAACGACAAGGATGTGGAGCAGTGCTGGGACATGCTGCGCCGCAAGGTCAATAATGCCTGCGCCTCACTGCCCAAAGAAGCAAGTACCCCGATTGTAAAAGATGACTTCGGTAATGTGTACGGTATGTTTTACGCACTGACAGGTGACGGGCTTTCCGATCGCGAACTGTCCGATTATGCCGAATTCATCAAACGGGAGGTCAGCGACCTGGAAGGAGTAGACCGGGTGGAGCTGTACGGAAAACGTTCCGAATGTATCAACATATCCTTGTTGCAGGACCGGATGGCCAACTTAGGGGTAAAGCCAGCCGAGGTTCTTGCCACCCTCAACGGGCAGAACCAGACCACCTATACCGGTTATTATGAAAACGGCGAAAACCGTATACGGGTGATGGTAAGCGATAAATTCAAAACGGTAGAAGATATCGGTAAAATGCTTATTCAAGGGCACGATGACGATCAGCTACGACTGCAGGACATCGCACAGATAGAAAAGGATTATGAAGACCCGACACGCAATGAAATGTTCTACGACCGGGAACGGGCACTCGGCATCCTGATTGCGACTTCCAGCGGCTCGGACATCATCAAAGTGGGCAAAGAGGTGGAAACGACATTAGCCGATCTCAAAAGCCATCGCCTGCCTGCCGGTGTAGAATACCACAAGGTCTTTTATCAACCGGAACGCGTAGGCGATTCATTGGGTACCTTCGTCATCAACCTGATAGAATCTGTTGCCATCGTCGTTCTGATTCTGATGATAGCCATGGGATTCAAGAGTGGCCTCATCATAGGAATCAGTCTGGTGGTCACGGTTTTCGGTTCGTTCCTTTTCCTTCAATTTGCAGGAGGAACGATGCAACGGGTATCTTTAGCAGCATTTGTGCTGGCTATGGGTATGCTGGTAGACAATGCCATTGTCATCATCGACGGTATATTGGTGGACCTCAAAGCCGGAAAGGACCGGATGGAAGCAATGACCGCCATCGGCCGGCAGACAGCCATGCCGCTTTTGGGCGCCACACTGATTGCCATTATCGCCTTCCTTCCCATCTACATGTCGCCCGACACGGCAGGAGTCTATACCCGCGACCTGTTTATAGTGCTGGCAGTCTCTCTTTTGCTGAGCTGGGTATTGGCATTGGTTCATGTGCCTTTGATGGCGGAGCGCAGGTTACACCCAAGCGTGGAGGTCAATAAATCGGGACAGCGTGAATACAAAGGACGTGTCTATGCATTTCTACGCGCCGCTTTACGGTTCGGACTCGCCCATCGGTGGAGTTTTGTATTTTCCATGATCGGCCTGTTGGCACTTTCTGTCTTCGGTTACAAATACATGCGTCAGGGATTCTTTCCCGATATGGTCTACGACCAGCTCTATATGGAATACAAGTTACCGGAAGGGACCAACTCCACCCGTGTGGCACATGACCTGGAGGAAATAGAAAGCTATCTGAAAAGCCGCAAAGAGATCACCCATGTCACGACTTCCATCGGAGGAACTCCGGGACGTTACAATCTGGTGCGCAGCATTGCCAACCCTTCTTTAGGATACGGTGAACTTATCATCGACTTTACCTCCCCCGATGCTCTGGTCGACAATATGGACGAGATTCAGGATTACTTGTCACAACAGTATCCGGATGCATACGTCAAACTTAAGCGGTATAACCTGATGTTCAAGAAATACCCCATCGAGGTGCAGTTCTTGGGGCCCGACCCGGCAATACTGCGCCAACTGGCAGACAGTGCCCGCAGCATCATGGAAAATACTCCGGAGGTATGCCTTATCACTTCGGACTGGGAACCCTCGGTTCCGGTACTGACCATCGAATACGACCAGCCTTCTGCCCGCGCACTGGGACTAAGCCGGAACGATGTCAGTCTTTCCGTACTCTCTGCCACAAGCGGAATTCCGATCGGTTCCTTCTATGAAGGCATCCACAAGAACAATATCTACCTCAAGTGTCTTGACGAGGAGGGACGCCCCATTGAAGATCTGAGCAATGCACAGGTATTTTCATCATTGCCTTCCCTGAACGGACTGCTGAATGAGGAAACAATGCTGAAACTAAAAGCCGGTACACTCGACAAAGAGGAGCTGGTAGAAAAACTCATGGGAAGCACTCCGCTCAAGCAGATCTGCAAAGGCATCGATGTGAAATGGGAAGATCCCGTAGTGCCCCGCTACAACGGGCAAAGAAGCCTGCGTGTACAGTGTTCTCCTGCTCCGGGACTGGAAACGGAACAGGCACGGTTGGCCATCGCCGATGAGATTGAAAAGATACAACTGCCCGACGGATATTCACTCTGCTGGCAGGGAGAAAAGATAGCCAGTACCAAGTCCATGAAATATCTGTTCAAGAACTTCCCGCTGGCAATTATCCTCATGATTGCCATTCTGATCATGCTGTTCAAGGATTACCGTAAGCCACTCATAATCTTCTGTTGCATACCGTTAGTCTTTGTCGGTGTAGTGGCCGTCATGCTGCTCACAGGGAAAACATTCAATTTCGTGGCCATTGTCGGTACGTTGGGACTGATAGGTATGCTTATCAAAAACGGTATCGTACTAATGGATGAAATCACATTGCAACTCAACGAAGGGATAGAACCCATTACTGCTTTGATAGACAGTGCACAAAGCCGTCTCCGTCCGGTAATGATGGCCTCTCTGACCACTATTCTCGGAATGATTCCGCTGTTGTCGGACGCCATGTTCGGTTCGCTGGCAGCCTCCATCATGGGTGGTCTGCTATTCGGCACGCTGGTGACCCTGCTTTTCATCCCGGTTTTATATGCATTATTCTTTCACATAAAAAAGACAAACGAATGAAACGGATATCTATCATAACTGCAATATGTTCTCTGTTCTGCTCATCGCTCTCTGCACAAGAGATGCTGAGCTTGGAGCAATGCAGAGCAATGGCATTGAAGTATAATAAAGAAATGGCGGCTTCTGTCCGCCAGACAGAAAGCGCACTTTACACCGTAAAGAGCTATAAAGGCAATTTCTTTCCCAATTTCACAGCCAGCGGAACCGGAATATACAGCACCGCTGATGGCGGTTACAGCTCCGGTGGCGGCAACCTGCCGATTTTCTTGCCGGATGCTTCCGGACAGCTTCTGCCCAACGGTGGCTTTGCCTATTTTCCCGGCATTGATCTGAACTACAAAGTTGGAACAATCTACATGGGTGGCGTCCAAGTGGAACAACCGCTCTACATGGGAGGAAAAATCAGTGCCGCCTACAAAATGTCTGTATTGGGAAAAGAGATGGCGCAAATGAATGAAACACTGACCGCCAACACCGTTATCCTGAAAACAGACCAGGCGTATGCGCTGGTTGTAAAAGCCAAGGAGATGAAAATAGTGGCTGATACATACAATGCCATGCTGATGGAGTTACACAAGAACGTTAAAAGTGCTCATGCACACGGACTGAAGCCCCAAAACGATGTGCTGAAGGTACAAGTGAAACTCAATGAGAGCGAACTCAATATCCGGAAAGCGGAAAATGCCTTACGTCTGGCAACCATGAATCTTTGCCACCTCATCGGAAAACCGTTGGACACGGCCATATCCGTATCGGATGATTTTCCGGACATGGAGCAGCGCATAGAGACTCAGACAACCAACATTACCGCCCGCCCCGAATATACCATACTGAACAAACAGGTGGCCATCGCGCAGCAACAGGTAAAACTGAACCGCAGTGAATTATTGCCCAAAGTCGGCATCAAAGGTTCTTACGACTACATTCACGGATTTGAATTAAATGACCAGACGCTGCTGGATAAAGGAAGTTTTTCTGTCTTTCTGAATGTAAGCATTCCGCTTTTTCACTTTGGCGAACGGAGCAATAAAGTGCGTGCCGCCAAAGCCAAACTGGAACAATCACGGCTGGAACAGGAAAACATGAACGCGCAGATCCTGCTGGAACTAACGCAAGCCGTCAACAATCTGGATGAAGCCCGTTTGGAATATGAACTTTCTAACCGCTCTCTGGAACAGGCCGAAGAAAACATGAAAGTAAGCAAAAGCCAATACGAAGTGGGACTTGAAACATTGTCCGACCATCTGGAAGCACAAACGTTATGGCAGCAGGCTTATGAGACCAAAGTTGATGCGCATTTCCAGTTCTACCTGAAGTATATCGGGTATCTGAAGGCATCGGGGACGCTGCAAAGCAAATAATTCTGAAAGAACGGAACATAACGAACAAAGAACAAGCCTGTCCGATTTATACACAATGGTTATCGGACAAGCTTGTTCTTTTCGTATCCTCCTTCATCCTATTTTTGCGCAATTTATGCAAATAAAGAAAATGACAGAAATAAAACATAGCCAAAGAACTGATTTCACAAAACATTCTCTATCTTTGCCACATGACAAAAGCAATTAAATCGGATTTGGTGTTGTAAACAATCTGTGTTTCGCGTACAGATTGTCCTTTCGTATACTCTCGGATCATTCTTTTCGGGAGTGATTTTTATATCCTTATAATTTCAATTTTTAATCTGCATACAATAACGGAAGTTGTACGATGAAAGTAGTATAATAGAAATTATATAATGCCTTGTTATGTATGTGAAAAACATGAAGACAATGAGTAACGAAAATAAAACCATTCACGATTTCGAACTAAAATTAATCTGTGACTTTTTCTCCAATATGGAACGGCAAGGCCCCGGAAGCCCCGAAGTAACCTTGAAAGCATTAAGCTTCATAGACGGTCTTGACGACAAATCCCTTATCGCTGATATCGGTTGCGGCACAGGAGGTCAGACAATGGTATTGGCACGGCAGACACAGGGACAGATTACCGGACTCGACTTATTCCCCGACTTTATCAATATATTCAATCGTAATGCAAAACAATTCGGTTTGCAAGACAGAGTGAAAGGTATTGTCGGCTCAATGGATAACCTCCCCTTTCAGAATGAAGAGTTAGACTTAATCTGGTCGGAAGGGGCCATCTATAATATCGGGTTCGAACGGGGACTGAATGAGTGGCGCAAATATCTGAAAAGAGGAGGATATATTGCCGTTTCCGAAAGTTCGTGGTTTACCGATGAACGGCCTGCGGAGATCAATGATTTCTGGATGGATGCATATCCGGAAATAGACACGGTTCCCAATCAAGTGGCCAAAATACACAAGGCCGGATATCTTCCCGTCGCCACATTTATTTTACCTGCCACTTGCTGGACGGAGTATTATTTTGCTCTAAAGATTCCGGCACAGAAGACTTTTCTCGAGAAATATGCAGGAAATAAAGCTGCCGAAGAATTCAGTGCACTTCAATCCATTGAAGAAAAGTTATACAGCAAGTATAAAGATTTCTACGGCTATACATTCTTCATTGCCCAAAAAACGGAACGATGACTTGTTCCTCTCGAAGTCTGTCCGCAAATGAAGAAGCTAAGCGTAAGGTAAATCGCTGTTGATATGGACTCAAACGAGGGGTATCAAAGCTAAAAAAAAGAGTCGTATCAAACTCTGTTTTGAGTAATGATACGGCTCTTTCCCTTTGGTATCCAAGTTTCAAGGATGTCCAAATTTCAAATTAGAAGTTCATCTTTGGTAAAATTGAGTTTGACACCCCTTCTATCTATTCTTCTACAATCCACCGCTCTATGTTCCGTGTCTTCCCGCTAAAGTTCACTCCTATCTTGAATAATTTGCGGCTATCCGTCTGGAAAGGTTGTGCGTAATGTTTCTCACTAATTTGTTGCAATGCCTCTTCTGCAGTTCCGCCCAATTTGAATTCCATGATATAAATGAATTTATCGGTCTGAAGAATCAAGTCTATACGCCCCTCACTGGTACGATATTCCACTTTCGTGTAAAAGCCCATCAACTTGAAAACAATGAAAAGAACATTCTGATAGTGTAATTCCTGTTCGCGGATAATCTCATAAGTAGTATCGGCAAAAAAACTTTGCAGACGGCAAAAGAAAGAATTATAATCACCGGATTCCACTTCGCGGACAAATTTTCGAATTTCAAACGGAGCTTCCACTTTAGTGGTCCTGGCATAATAAGGAAGCAGAAAACGCATGAACCCTTCCTCTACTTCACGATTAGGAAATCCTAAGCGATAAATACCAAATTCTTTGTCATACTCCTTAATAGTAAGATATCCGCTCTGATAGATAACCGGAATAGGGTTAGTAGATTCCGAATCAATGCTATTCAGCACATCGGCATCAGTCTCTACATCCGTCATGCGTTCCAAATTATAATGATGTTGTTTCAGAAGTTTCACCAAATAAGTAGGCGTACCTGTTTCAAACCAATAATTACTGAATTTATTATACTTAAACGTATTAAGCAGGCTGAACGGGTTATAAATGCCAATTGTATCTTCCACAAAATGGTAACCGTCATAACACTCTTTCAACTTAGAGCAAGCTTGCTCGTAAGTCATTTTTTGAGCTACAGCCAATTCATGCAGTTCCATTTCCAGATTCGCATGAATCTCCTCTTCAGATACTCCACATAAATCCACGTACGGTTCACGCATAGATATATCATCCAGATTATTCAGATCACTGAACACGCTTATCTTACCAAATTTAGTAACTCCCGTCAACATCGCAAATTTAATATACCCATCCTTACTTTTTAAAGCGCCATAAAAAGGCTTCAAAGCATTACGATAGTTTTCCTGCAAATCCGAATTCCCAATAGCCTGCAACATAGGCTTGTCGTATTCATCTACCAGAATCACGACCCGTTGTCCAGTTTGTTCACAAGCGCGTTGAATGATGCCGGCAAAACGTAAAGCAAGGGAGACTTCAGACGGGCGACTTCCATATAATTCTTCCCAATACGTCAAATGATCGTTCAATATCTGATTCAAACTTTCCGGAGCATCATATTTCCCAATATTAAAATCCAAGTGTAATATAGGGTATTTTATCCAATCTTTCTCCAACTTATCGATCGCCAGCCCTTCGAACAATTCCCGTTTTCCTTGAAAGTAAGCTTCCAAAGTAGAGATAAGCAGGCTTTTACCGAAACGACGGGGACGGCTCAAAAAGTAATAACTACCCGTTTTTGCCAATTGATAAACCAATGCAGTCTTATCAATATAAAAATAGCCGTCTTTACGAATCTTCTCGAAACTCTGAATACCGATAGGATAAATTTTATTGCCCATATATTCCTCTTCTTTTCTATAACAACAAAACAAAGGTACTTATTTTCTATCTACTTCCAATCTTTTCAAGAAAATGATTTTCTCTTTCCAAAATCAAAGAACCTATATTACAAAATAGAAGTAGATACGTT
>CAVCAX010000007.1:8855-9452 GCA_963599995.1 Coprobacillus sp. CAG:698 | reverse complement strand
AAGCAGAACAAAACTTGCAATTAAATACAAACGTTTAGTAATCCATTTTGATACAGATGGTATTGTTAAAATCCCTAATGCCATAAATGTTGCTATAATGGGAAAAATCATATCTGCATTAAGTAGTAGATGTGCCACTCTTTCTATTTCATTCCACCATGAAGCAGATTCATTGGATGCCTTGTCGCATATAATAGTTGCATTATCATTGATGGTTATAATGCAGTCTTCCAGTTGTGTGAAAATCGTATTTATCATCATAGTTTCTCTATTGTCTTATAAAAAATGAGCCTTTCAGTAGCTATCTCTTTGAATCAGACTATCATTTGAAAGAATGAGACATCCATAAGAATTTGAATTTCTCAATTTCGGTTCTCTTACATACGAGAATAATATGTTCTACCTCTTCCAACGACTTATATGTTTTTTCTTTAGTCTTTCTCTTATAGCATGCTTGTATAAGTTTTATCATTGCGAATTAATCTTTTTTTTAGTAAAACAACAAATCTTGTGATTTAAAATTTCTAAAACCATCTGATTGTAAGCTTGCTGTTGTAAGCTGAAACTAAAGTTCTTGTCTTGTATCACGTCTTTATC
>CAVCAX010000007.1:0-8845 GCA_963599995.1 Coprobacillus sp. CAG:698 | reverse complement strand
CCTTCATTGTACCCTTAAAAGCGGATTATCGGAGGCTCTTGGAAAAGTATATCAGGTAGTTGCTGGCGCTTTTGACAGCCTTTCTGCATTGGAATTCTGTTAGTTGGAAAACAGGCATTTAAAATAAAAAAGAAGAGCTTTCTGTGTTTATGGTTTAACCATAATCTCAGAAAGCTCTTCGAATACAATCTTTTTCCCTTAAAGAAAAATACTACAATTGTTTATTTCTTTATCACTTTTTGGCTGCGTACAATATTTCCTTTTTGCATTTTAACGACATATATAGCCGGAGTGCTGTCGGATATGTCTGTAGAAAGCGGATTGTTGGGCACATATTTTACCAATTGTCCGTCCATTGTGTATATCCATGCTTTTTCTACATTCTTGAAATAAATCTTGCCTTCGGTAGTTGACGGCCACATGATAGAAAGTACAGATTCACCGTCTTTCCAGGTATTTTCAATGCCATCCGGGGTACCGTTCAACCCTTCCGGTTCGTTAGCTTCACCTTGGTCATGCATATCCGGAGCCGGTTCACGGGAAGGATTGTTGCCGGTAATCTCTACGGGAATGTCTAAGGTAAATCCTTTAGCCGTAAATCCGCAAGGGCCGGGGTGGGCAAACCATGCATCGGAGAATACAAGACGCAGACGGCTTTCCCCCGGTTTTGCATCAGCAGGAATCGTAAATTTCTGTGTTATGCCTGTTGTTTGGAATGCAGGTGTTCCTTTCCTTACTTCGCCTAATTCAAAGATTGTTTCGGTAGCCGGTTCATAAGACTTACTGCCGTCTAAATCAATGTAAGCTTTTCCTAAGCAGTATTGTAGACCGTCACTTAAGTCAGCGGCTTTAAAGAAGAGTTCTACCTCTTGCCCTTGATTTACTTTCAATACCTGGTCGCACATTGCATATTGAGTCCCGTCAGCTTGCGGGGCTTTAGCGGTATAATCAATATTCTCAATAGCACCGCTGGTTTTGAATTGTTCGATATAACGGACTTGAATAGCAATGTCAGCACCTTCTGCGTTGTAATTCAACGTTGATTTGCAATAAGGATCGTCATTGAATGCCGGTAATTTGGAAGCATCCCCACGGCCAATATGAATCCATTCTACGGGAGAATAGGTCTTTCCGTCTACAGAGACCGAACGGATACCGATGTACGGATCGTCCGTTGCTGTTTCAAACATAATGTTACCTAAATATGCAGACCATGTAGAGGTACGTCCTATCTCTGAAATTCTACCCTTTTCACCGTTTTTATACATTAATTGGAAGTGGTCGATATTTACTTCATCGTTGTAAATCAAGCCGTATTTGGCATTGTCACTTGCATAGCCTGTAGCATCCACAGCCCAGTTTAATTTGATTGAAAGAGACTGAGTTGTTTCTTCTTTTACCTCTGCAATAACACTTTCCGCATCAATTGGTGCAGGAGTCTTCGTTGCACAATCGTCAGTCAGAGCAAGCTTACCGATCAGCATGTTATAGTTTCCTGCATAGGTTCCTTTTACACGAAAACCGATGTATTCGATTATATCACCATTGTTGAGACCCGAAAGTGCAATCTCTTTCTCTTCCCAAGTCGGTCCATTCAGTACATTTACAGGGAACTCCAACCAAGTATTGTCATTGAATTTTTTCAGAATGACATAGAGATTAGAGGCATTTGTACCGCTTACGCCGGACTTTAATGCGACATTTGCTTTGGCATTACCACCGGATACGTTCAGTTTTGTACGATAAAGTACCACATCCGATCCGTTTGAGGTCGGTTCACCCGAAAGGCGGAGTGCTGAACCTCCTGTATAGGCGTCTTCGTGTGTGAATTCTGCATCAATAGCAGTAGAACGGGTCTTTGTGTTTGCATCGTAAATCAACCAACGGTATGTGGGGACTATATCCTGTTGTCCCATATTGTACCAGCTTCCAAACGTTTTCTTTCCCTGATAGTTGTAGCGTTCGCCATTGCCTAAAGAAAAGTGTGTAGTAAAAGGCAAGTTTCCCTGGATAGCGGTACGTTCGGGTACAAAATCGGCAAAACCGGCAAAATTGACCATTTGGTTGGGTTTATCGTCATTGTTGGAAATTTCAAAGATATTTCCTGTATTGGATAATGTCGGACGATCAATCGGAGAACGTTTTCCACCGGAAAACCCTTTTTCCAGTAATTTCTGATAGTTGCTCTGCAATTCCATCAGATTGTCTCCTACCGTAAATTGGTAGAAACGGCTGATTTTGTGTTCACCCCACAGGCAAAGACCGACTTGCTCGGCACCGTCGGCATGAAAATTTGTCCATTGACGGTCCATACTGGCAATCCATACCCCTTGGTACAATCCTTCACAGTCACCCTGAATGGCAATCGCATTTTTCTGTGACATGGCTAAGGTTCTCGGAATATCATTCGCAGAATAATTCATCATAATCTCTGTGGTTCTACCATCTTTATTGGCAAAATAATCGGCAGAGGCCGTCAGATAGGATGGACCGCCATATAATCCGATATGAAAGCTGTCAAAATCCAATTCGGCAGCACGCTTGTAGAGGGCCTGATGAAAGGCTATTACGGTTTGATTGTTGTATCCGGTATCTTCCCAATTGTAGTTGATGCCATCCAAGCCAAAGAATTTCAATACATTGATAAATGCATCGACATATCGGAATGAGCCATCCGGATTCTTTGTGGAAATTAGATTCGTATATTCCGTAGCAGTCTGGCCACGACCACCGGTAGTATCAAAGAACTTGATGCCACTGAACATGTCGGTACCATTCTTGTGTGCAGCATCCGCCCAAGATCCGGGGGCTTGGAACGGAGAATGGTTCCATGCACCGTAAAGATTTACATAGTTCCACATGGAAAAAGTATCGTTGTTGAATAAGGAACTGGGGTATCCTCCAACTAAATCTCCTTGACCTGTTGGCATATTCATCCACAAACGGCGTTTGGCGTATACATCAGGTACCACATTTTTAGATTCATCCTCAATGATGTTACGTGGACGAACATGCGAACGGGAAAATTCCAGATCCAAGTTAAATCCGGCAGCCTCCCATTCTTCAGCAGAGGGATAATTCCGTCCTTCACCCATCGCCTTGACAAATAACTCCAAAATGGTAGATTCCTTCCATGGCGTAAAGTCAAATACCTCTGTTGAGGCCGAAGACGGATAATCTGTCACATCCTGTGCCGGAACTTGTCCTGAAAACAGCAACATGACAGCCATACAAAACAAAGTAAATTTCTTCATAATACAGAAAATTAAATTATTAAATAAAAAAAGAGTTTCTTGAGAGGGGGATTTTTTTATCCCCCTTTTTCCTTATAGGTGGTTTGGATTATATCATTAGAAATTGGCAGCTCCTTCTACATCCCACCAGATACGGGTAGATTGGAGGTCAACCCCACCTAAGGCTTTTATTCCTGTGGCGGCTACATCAGCAGCAACAGCCTGTGCTTCGGTGCCCGGGAAGCGCATTCTACGCAACAGATCTCCCTCTTGTAGATTTGCGTCGGCATCTTCCCAATTCAGTACCGGTAAAGTCTTCGGATAACCGGTACGGCGCATTTCTGTCCATGCTTCAAAAGAGTATGGGAATAAAGAGATATACTTTTGGGTGATAATTTTTTCCAATTTCGTTTCATCACTGTCACCGGCATTCCACTTTACACCAATGGTTATCGGGCTTTGATAGTTGTTGGATGCATCTATCGGGTCGATGTATTGATACGGAACAGCTTCTTCCACTTGCTTGTAATCACTCAGACCACTGTCGTACTCAAAGGCTGTCATACGCCATTCGCAAGTTGCGTTATCAATGCCGCGATTGTAGTAAAATTGTGCATCATAGCCATCATCGCCAACATCCCAACCGCGAACCAACCCTTCTGCACGTAAGAAGTCAACTTCTGAGAGTTTGATAAAATAGAGGGGAGCTTCTGTAAAGTATTGGTAAATGGTAGAATAGCCGCAGTCTTTATTGCTGGCAGCCGATTGTCCTTCACCCATTTTTTTACCGGCACGAAGCCCGATGACACGAGTATTAGCCTTTAAATCACCCAGTATTACTGAGTTCTTGTCAAATAGAAAATTGCAATAAGGGTGTTTTAGAGAAAAAAGAATTGTCTCAAAAGAAGCATTCAAGCGGGAGTCTCCCCAGGAACGGCATATTTCGGCAAGCGGGTGATTCGTGCCGCTTTTATCAGTCGAAAACGAAACTTCATCTTCCAAAGAGTTGGTGACACCTTCTGCCACAGCTTCCTCTGCCCATTTTTTAGCTAAGTCTTCGTCTCTCTTTACCACATGCATGGCCATGCGGAGTTTTAGAGAATTCCCCATTTTTCGCCAAGTCTCAAAATCTTTTGTCTCGGTGATCTCATCTACATCTCCTAACAGTTCGTTTACTTTGGTTTTATACCATTCCGGGCGATTCGGATAATTCTTTAAACAGGCATTGATGCTGTCCAGATTGTCCACAATTCCCTTATAAATATCCTCGCAGCTATCGTAAGTATAAGGATGTTCCTGCTGGTTGGCCTTAAACTGTATGTACGGAAATGAGCCATAGAGATCGACCTCTTCTTGAGAGGCATAATCAAAAATTAATAAAGCCACCGCTTTCATTTCTGGAATAGAGTCGATGTCTGGGTGGTTCAAAATTGGAGCCAGGTAGTTTTTGGTTAAAGTATAATTACCATTCGGACCCGAATTTACCGACTGTTCGAAAGCATAAGTAGAATTGAGGGTAATCATAGCAAAAGGAAAGTCCGTATGAGGAACAGCCATGTATCCAGCGTAATTGTCAACCGACATACTGAATTGGTATTGATAGGCGTGTGCTCCGGGGCGTGTGGCTTCTTTACCACCACGCATAGAGTATGTAGCTGAAAGAATGTAACCTAATGGCGCTTCTTTAGAAAGCTGAGTCAAGGCAAAGTTAAGCCCCTCCTGAGAAATCTCTTTATGATAATCCAATATGTCGGCTGCCCCATGATAAACCTCATCGGTGCCTTTTTCTGTGTTACCGGTCAATTCATCACCGGGTATATCAAAATCCATACAAGATTGCATGCCTAACAGTGACATTGCAATACAAGCAATAAAGAAATATTTCTTTTTCATATTCATGTGTCTGATATTTAGAAGTTTGCTTTTAATGAAATACCGAATGAACGGGCAGATGGCATATTGAATACATCGAATGCTCCTAAACCATTCTGGGTGGAAAGAGCAAGGTCCGGATCGATTGGGGCGTCCTTGTAAAGGAAACAAAGATTACGGGCAACAAGAGACAGTGACAGATGTTTGGAGGCACCAAACAAATTTCTAAAGGTATATCCCAGTGATAATTCACCCAAACGTAAATTGGTGGCATTGTAAACATATTGTGTACCATAAGTATTTCCACCGACCTGTCTGTAATATTTTTCGATAGAGACCAGTTGCCCGTCAGACATATACATGGCAGGTTCACCTGCATCGGTGTATAGGTTGTTGGCTTCGGCGGCTAAGCGGGCATCTGCAGTACGTTGGGAATTTCCTACAGCATCCAGCATACCTTCTGTCAAAGAGATTACTTTGCCACCGATACGTCCGTTGATCAGGAAATAGAGTGAAAAGTCTTTGTAAGTAATGGTGTTACTCCATCCTAAATTGACTTTGGAGTTCATGTTCCCCAAATAGACATAATTCTGTTCATCAAGTTGCGGTGCGCCGTTCACTAAGTTGATCGAGCCGTCTTCGTTGCGTTTAAAGTCTTTCGCATATAAATCGCCATAAGAGCCTCCTTCATCGTAACGGACCATTACCTTGCCTCCGGCAATGCTTTGTTCCAATTTGGCGGGAGTGCCGTCTTTGTCGGTATAAGTCTTTTCTATTTTGTTATAGTTATAGGAGAAGTTTACAGATGTACGCCACATCCAGTCTCTGGCAAATGATAAATTATAACCGATCGTGGTCTCAATGCCTTGATTGCGGATAACCCCGGCATTTACCGGTTTTTTTAATCCTCCGAGATCACTAATGGTCAAATAACTGTTGTGCATGGCACTGTTATAATAGGTCACATCCCAGTTCAGAGCACTGCCAAACAAAGAGATGTCAAAACCTGCTTCAAACGATTTTGTCTTTTCCGGTATCGGATTATCAAAATAGCTATAGGGAGAAGGGGTAGAGGCACCTGTAAGCGGATCCGTATTACGGGCGTTATAAAGTACATTCGGGATAGAATTACCTACCTCTGAATATGAAGCGCGAACTTTCAGATTGGTAATTGCTTCGGGTAGAGTCGTTATCTGGTGTAATAGTGCATTGACACCTACCGAAAAATAGCCATAATTAGTAGGGGTTCCACGGTAAGAGTACTGTTTGAAGGCGCGGTACCAGTCCCGGCGGTAACTCCCTTCCAGGTACACTTTTTCCTGCCAGCCTATCTGGCCTGTAAAAAGTAAACCTTTATCCCAATTGGAGGAGCGCGTGTATGAGCGTTCGCCTACGTTACCTTGTGAAGCCGACGGTTCAAAGAAGTTCACTAATGTCGGCATGGTGTCGTGTTTCCAATTTGTTGTGGTCGCTGATGTCCAAAGTTTTTGCGTCTCTCCTTTCAACGTATGTCCTGTCCATCCTGTAGTGGCTGAAATAGAAAAATCTTTAATCTGTTTGTCATAGCTTAGCAGGGCGTCTACATAGACCTCATTAATCCAATTGAAGTCCTGGCCGTATATACCGTAATCTTCTATATTCGATATACTCCATGTGGTAGCCATACGTTCTGACGTACCTTTCACCTTTGTGCGGTCCATGCTTAAGCGTCCCTGTATCTTTAAACCCTCAATAATCTGATAGTTGGCGGAAATATATCCATAAGCACGTTCTTCCTCGCTTATGGAATTGCGGGTGTTGGTCATCCAGTAAGGATTGTTCATTCCATTCTGCCAATAGGCCCATTCCTGTTTCGGACCGGTCAGCTCAACGGTACCTGTGGTCCACATGTTTTTTTTAGAATCAAAATAGCTTTGTTCCCTGGAGGTCCATTTACCGTCTTCTATGAGGTAGTTTTCCTTGTAATGGTTTAGATCCACATTTCTTGGCATACGGTAAAGGTCATAGAGCGGGTTCATCACTGTTCCTCCGCCCGGGCGATTCTTAGTCTTTGCCTGCACATAATTCAGAGATAAATCGACATTTAGCTTTTTATTGAATAGCGAGTAGCTTTGACGGAAAGAGAGTGTGTTTCGTTTATAATTATTGTTGTGCATCATACCGTCGGAATATGAATTGGCGTATGAAAAATAGGTACGGATCATTTCGGTACCTCCACTGACGGATATTGAATTATTGAAGGTGGAGCCTGTACGGAAAAAGTCGTTTATATCATCACTCGAAGCATTGTTGCGTAGTCTGGCTCCAGAGTAATTAAGCTCATTGGCCGTCAGGTCGGATAATTTTTTACCCCAACTGTCTACAGATAAAGTCTCTCCAATGGGATCAACCGAAGCACCATATACATTTTGAATTTTGGGAGTAAGTAACGGGCGGTCAAATGTCGCACTTGACGATACGTTGATAGAGATACGGCCTTCTTTGCCTTTCTTGGTGGTAATCATCAGCACGCCATTTGCGGCGGCACTGCCATATAGTGCGGCAGCATTGGCTCCTTTCAGGATATTCAGGCTTTCAATATCATCGGGGTTGACAAGCGATAACGGATCAGAACCTTCTGACGTACTGGCGTATGTCAGGTTAGAACCTCCATCAAAACCGGTCTGCCCATTCACGTTATTAGTCATTGGTACGCCGTCTATAACAACCAATGGACTGTTATTACCCAAAATTGATTTATTGCCGCGGAGCAGAATTTTAGAAGCGCCACCGGCACCACCGGCACTTGGAGTGATGGTAACTCCGGAAGCTTTTCCGGAAAGTGCATTTACAAAATTGGCATCTTGCACTTTCATAAGTTCATCTCCTTTTACTTGTTGAGTTGCATAAGTCAATGACTTCTCTTTACGTTCTATACCCATGGCCGTAACAACTACCTCATTTAGCTGCTGTGCATCTTCTTTCATTATTATATTGAAAGAGGAAGCACCGGCGGTTTGCAGTGATGCTTTCTGATAGCCGATGTAGCTGAATTCTAATACGGCTTTGTCGTTGGGGATTTCTAAGGTGTAATTACCGTCGATGTCAGTAATCGTGCCTATAGTAGTACCTTGTATTAACACACTGACCCCGATGAGCGGTTCGCCATATTCATCAGACACGGTACCCTTGATTGTACGTTGTTTTTGTTGCATGGTAGAATGCGTAGCCGTACTTCCTTTAGTAGAGTAAACGACCAAGTGGTTGTCACGTACGGAATAAGCCGTATTCGTGTTTTTAAGTAACTCTGTCATGACTTCAGACAGCTTTTCACGATTGGCATGTACCGTAACCTTATGATTCGGGTTCACATCTTTCGTATTATAAACCATGCTCAGTGAAGTCTGACGGCCGATTTCATTCAAAACCTCGCTCAGAGGTGTGTCCGTAAAATCCAAACTTATTACTATCTCACTTTGTGTGGTAGCATTCATTAAGAATGGAACAAAAAGGAATAGGGAAAACAACAGAATTTTACCCTTGTACTCTAAATTTTTCTTCATTTAGTTCTTTATTATGTTAACAAATACTGATTATTTCTATTACTTTAATTGTGTATGTACAGTGCATATCGTACGGTATATGTGTTCTTGTAATCGTCTTCGTTTACCCGTGTTCTTCCTTGTCCAATATAAAGCAACATATATTAGTTTTAATTTTCTTTTTTAATCGCTTTTCTATATTACAATTCAAGAGTGAAG
>CAVCAX010000006.1:0-10627 GCA_963599995.1 Coprobacillus sp. CAG:698 | reverse complement strand
ACAGCTGCGTATGCAATTTCCCATTCTTCTTCAGACAACTCTTGGATTTCGGTTTTGGTCAGTACATCCGGCATGCGGAGCAGCGTCTGAAACCAATCGGCGGGAACCGGAATGTTGAGGTTGCCGGCAATCTCTTTTATCTGTTTATAGTAGCCTTCCACCAATGCCTGGTTGATAGGAGTGGCACTTTCCGCACTCTCTTTTTTCTCCACCCAGAGGCTGAAGTCAACTTTCCCGCGTTCCAGCGTTCGTGATATCTCATTGCGGATTTCCATCTCTTTTTCACGGTATGCCGGTGCGATGCGTGCCGACAAATCCATCGCTTTGCTGTTGAGCGATTTGATCTCTACATTTATTTTCTTATCGGGAAGTTCGGCTGTTGCTTTGCCGTATCCCGTCATGGATTGTATCATAAAATCGATTGTTTTCTGCAAAAGTAAGGGATTATTTTAAGATTATTGTCTCAAAACGGAAAAAATGTACAGGTTTCCGGTCGGGGGGAGGTTCGCTTTTTCTATGCACCGTGCAAAAGGTGGGTAAGCACGGTGCCCGCTCATGCCGGGGACCGTGCTTGTGGTCCGTGAGAAGCGTGCTTATGAGAGGTCGCCTATATGGCTTGTGTACAGGGATTTCGATTCATTCGTGCAATGAATTTTAACTGAAATATGCTTTAATTTGTGTGACAATGTGGTAATCTGAAAATAATCCGTTAAATTTGCATCAATTTAATAATCTGAAAATTATGTCGTGTATTTTACATATTGAGACCTCTACCGCAGTGTGTTCGGTGGCGGTAAGTGAAGACGGACAGACGATTTTTGTGCAGGAAGATATGAAAGGTCCTTCGCATGCCGTGTCATTAGGGGTTTTTGTTGACGAGGCTTTGTCGTTTATCGATAGCCATGCCATTCCGTTGGATGCGGTAGCCGTGAGTTGCGGTCCGGGATCGTATACGGGGCTTCGCATCGGAGTTTCGATGGCCAAGGGGATTTGTTACGGACGGAATGTACCGCTGATCGGCATACCGACACTGGAGGTGTTGTGTGTTCCGGTGTTGTTATACCACGAATTGCCGGAAGATGCTTATCTGTGTCCGATGATCGATGCCCGCCGGATGGAGGTATATGCAGCGGTTTATGACCGTGCCTTGAATGTGGTGCGTGCTATCTCAGCAGATATCATCGATGAGAATTCCTATCTTGATATATTGAATGAACATCCGGTTTATTTCTTCGGAAATGGCGCCGCTAAGTGCCGTGAGAAGATAACGCATCCGAATGCGCATTTTATCGATGATATTCATCCGTTGGCAAAGATGATGTTTCCCCTTGCCGATAAAGCGATGGCAAGGCAGGATTATAAGGATGTGGCCTATTTTGAGCCTTTTTACCTGAAAGAGTTTGTGGCTTCTCTTCCCAAAAAGTTATTGTAGCGTTGTTTTTTCCTTCTTTAATTCTTTAATTTTTAAATTCATTTATATGCAGTATAACACTCAACAGAAAAGAATGCCTCTTCCCGAATACGGGCGGAGTATCCAGAATATGGTAGATCATGCGTTGACCATTCAAGATCCGGCAGAACGCCAGCGTTGTGCAAATACCATCATCAATATCATGGGCAATATGTTTCCTCATCTGAGGGATGTGCCCGACTTCAAACATAAATTATGGGATCATCTGGCCATCATGGCTGATTTTAAACTGGATATTAAATATCCATACGAGGTGATCCGTGAAGAGAATCTGGAGACGAAACCCGAACCGATCCCTTATCCCAGTACCAAGATACGCTACCGTCATTATGGCAGTACGCTGGAAGTGCTGATAAAGAAGGCATGCGAATTTCCGGAAGGCGATGAGAAGAGAAACCTGGTTGCCCTTATCTGCAATCACATGAAGAAGGATTATATGGCGTGGAATAAGGATACGGTAGACGACCGTAAGATAGCCGAAGATCTGGATGAACTTTCCGGCGGAAAACTCCGGATGGATGATGATATCATTCGTCTGATGGCAGAACGGCTGGCACAGAATTATCGTCCGAAGGTGAATTACAATAATCGGAATAACAATCAGAGAAGGAAATATTGAAAGAGTGATAAACGGTTAGCGGTCAGTGGTCTGTAGTAAGCCATAAGTGTCTTACGGTGTTGTTCTGAATATTCTCACTAATCACTGATCGTTAACCGTTCATCATCTGATCACTAACCACTAATCACTATCCACATGGCTTCATTTGTAATTGAAGGAGGGCATCGGCTGTACGGAGATATTTATCCGCAAGGTGCCAAGAACGAGGTGTTGCAGATTATCTGTGCAACATTGCTTACAGCAGAAAAGGTGACGGTAAACAACATTCCCGATATTCTGGATGTCAATAATCTCATTCAACTGATGAGGGATATGGGAGTGAAGGTTGCCAAAGAGGGAATCGATACGTATAGCTTTCAGGCGGAAAACGTGGATCTCGCTTATCTGGCAAGTGATGAATTCCTGAAAAAATGTTCCAGCCTGCGTGGCTCGGTGATGCTGATCGGTCCGATGGTAGCCCGTTTCGGCAAGGCAATGATTTCTAAACCGGGAGGCGATAAAATCGGCCGTCGCCGGTTGGATACGCACTTTGTCGGCATTCAGCGCCTGGGAGCGGACTTCAAGTACAATGACGAACGGGGTGTTTATGAAATCACTGCCGACAAGCTGACCGGAACCTACATGCTGTTGGATGAGGCTTCGGTGACCGGAACGGCCAATATCGTGATGGCTGCCGTGCTGGCAAAGGGAACGACCACTATTTACAACGCCGCCTGTGAGCCCTATTTGCAGCAGCTTTGCAAGATGCTGAACCGGATGGGGGCGAAAATCAGTGGCATCGCTTCCAATCTTCTTACGATTGAGGGTGTGGAGGAATTGCACGGAACGCAACACACCGTATTGCCCGATATGATCGAGGTAGGCAGTTTCATCGGTATGGCTGCCATGACCAAAAGTGAGATTACCATAAAGAATGTCTCCTATGAGAATTTAGGCATCATTCCTGAAAGCTTCCGCCGCCTGGGAATCAAACTGGAGCAGCACGGAGACGATATTTATGTCCCTGCACAGGAAAGCTATCAGATCGAGTCATTCATCGACGGTTCTATCATGACCATTGCCGATGCTCCGTGGCCCGGTCTTACACCGGATTTGCTCAGTGTATTGCTGGTGGTGGCTACTCAGGCCAAAGGCAGTGTGCTGATTCATCAGAAGATGTTCGAAAGCCGGTTGTTTTTTGTGGACAAGCTGATCGATATGGGTGCACAGATCATTCTTTGCGACCCGCACCGTGCCGTTGTCATCGGACACAACCACGGGTTCAAACTGCGTGGCGGTAATATGACTTCGCCCGATATCCGTGCCGGCATTGCGCTGCTGATCGCAGCGATGAATGCGGAAGGCATCAGCCGTATTCATAATATCGAGCAGATAGACCGCGGTTACCAGAATATTGAAGGGCGTCTGAATGCTATCGGCGCCAGAATAACACGTATATGATAAGAAAAGAAGAAGTATATAAAATAGGAATTTTCAATAAGCCTCACGGCATACACGGTGAATTGTCGTTCACCTTTACGGACGATATATTCGACCGTGCCGACTGCGGTTACCTTATTTGCCTGCTCGACGGTATTTTCGTCCCCTTTTTCATCGAAGAGTACCGCTTCCGTTCAGACTCTACCGCTTTGGTGAAGCTCGAAGGGGTGGATACGGCTGAGCGTGCCCGTATGTTTACGAACGTAGATGTCTACTTCCCGATAAAACATGTAGACGAAGCGGAGCCGGGAGAGCTATCCTGGGATTTCTTTGTCGGCTTTCGCATGGAGGATGTGAACCACGGCGTGTTGGGTGAAGTGGTGGAGGTGGAAAACTCCACGGTCAATACGCTCTTTGTGGTGGAATGCGCTGACGGGGAAGAACTGTTAGTGCCTGCACAAGAGGAGTTTATTGTCGGTATCGATCAGACACACAAACTGATTACAGTTGATTTGCCGGAAGGATTATTGAATCTTGACGAACTTGAAGAAGAATAAAATCTGTGTTAATCTGTGTAATCTGTAATGGAAAGAATTTGTGAAATGCTTACATTTGTACGCCATACGATGAAATAATGCCAAAGAAGAAACGTAGTAAAGCCTTTTGGAACAATATAAAGTTCAAGTATAAACTCACTATCATCAACGAGAATACTCTTGAAGAGGTAGTGGGGCTTCGTGTATCTAAACTGAACGGCCTTTCGGTGTTGCTTTCCGTATTGACGGTTCTTTTTGTTATAGCCGCCGCCATTATTGCCTTCACCCCCTTACGCAACTATCTGCCCGGATATATGAACAGTGAGATTCGTGAACAGGTGGTAGAAAACGCCCTGCGCGTGGATTCTCTCCAGCTGCTGGTCGACAGGCAGAATCTGTATATAATGAATATTCAGGATATTTTGAGCGGGGAGGTGCGGGCCGATTCCGTGCAAAGCATGGATACGTTGACAACCATGCGCAAAGATACCCTTATGGAACGCACCAAGCGCGAGGAAGAGTTCCGCCGGAAATACGAGGAAACCGAAAAATATAACCTTACTTCCATTACTTCACAGCCGGATGCGAACGGATTGATTTTCTATCGTCCCACGCGGGGGATGATTTCCGACCACTTTGATGCCGAAAAGAAACATTACGGGACGGATATTGCCGCTAATCCCAATGAGAGCGTACTCGCTACGTTGGATGGCACGGTGATATTGAGCACCTATACGGCCGAAACCGGTTACCTGATAGAAGTGCAGCATAATCAGGACTTTGTATCCGTGTATAAGCATTGCGGCTCTTTATTGAAGCGTGAAGGGGATAAAGTGCAGGCCGGAGAAGCGATTGCCTTGGTGGGGAATAGCGGAACGCTTACTACGGGACCCCATCTGCATTTCGAATTGTGGCACAAAGGGCGTGCGGTAAATCCCGAAAAGTACATTGTGTTCTAACCATGAATAAAGAAAATAAAAAGAAACAGATTGTCATTCTCGGCTCTACGGGCTCTATCGGTACGCAAGCCCTGCAGGTAGTCGAGGAGCATCCCGAATTGTATGAGGTGTATGCACTGACAGCCAACAATAAAGTGGACCTGCTGATAGCGCAGGCACGTAAATTCCAACCCGAAGCGGTTGTTATAGCCAACGAAGAGAAATACGACCGGCTGAAAGAGGCATTGAGCGATTTGCCGATTAAGGTGTATGCCGGTGCCGAGGCATTGTGTCAGATCGTCGAATCCGGTCCTGTCGACATTGTGCTGACGGCCATGGTGGGGTATGCCGGATTGAAGCCGACCATAAACGCCATTCGTGCCCGCAAAGCCATTGCCCTGGCCAATAAAGAGACACTGGTGGTGGCTGGCGAATTGATCAATGAGCTGGCACAGCAGTACCGTACCCCGATTTTGCCGGTAGACTCCGAACACTCCGCTGTCTTTCAGTGTTTGGCAGGAGAGGTGGGGAATCCGATTGAAAAAGTGATATTGACAGCTTCCGGAGGTCCGTTCCGCACCTATACGATGGAGCAGTTGCAGACGGTAACCAAAGCTCAGGCGTTAAAGCATCCCAACTGGAAGATGGGTGCCAAGATAACGATCGACTCGGCTTCGATGATGAATAAAGGTTTCGAGGTGATCGAGGCTAAATGGCTGTTCGGCGTGCAGCCCGGCCAGATAGAGGTCGTGGTGCATCCGCAATCCGTTATCCACTCGATGGTGCAATTTGAAGACGGTGCCGTGAAAGCGCAGTTGGGCATGCCCGATATGCGTCTGCCCATCCAGTATGCTTTCTCATATCCCGACCGTGTCTGTTCTTCATTCGAGCGGCTCGATTTTGCCAAATGCACGAGCCTTACCTTTGAGCAGCCTGATACGAAGCGTTTCCGCAACCTTTCTTTGGCTTATGAGGCAATGTACCGTGGTGGAAATATGCCCTGTATCGTCAATGCGGCCAATGAAGTGGTGGTGGCTGCTTTTCTGCGTGACGAAATCGGCTTTCTTGCCATGAGTGATGTAATCGAGCAAACGATGGGGTGTGTCTCATTTGTGCAGACCCCGACTTATGATGACTATGTGGCAACCGATGCCGAGGCCCGCCGCATAGCTACCGAACTTATTGTAAATTGTAAATTGTAAATAACCGATGGAAACATTTTTAATTCGTGCCCTCCAACTGGTAATGAGCCTTTCACTGCTTATTATTATACACGAAGGAGGACATTTTTTCTTTGCCCGTCTTTTTAAGGTGCGGGTCGAAAAGTTCTGTTTATTCTTTGACCCTTGGTTCACTCTTTTCAGGTTCAAACCCAAGAAGAGTGATACAGAATATGTGATCGGCTGGTTGCCGTTGGGAGGCTATGTCAAAATCTCCGGAATGATAGACGAGTCGATGGATACCGAGCAGATGAAACAGCCGGAAAAACCGTGGGAATTCCGCTCTAAACCGGCGTGGCAGAGGCTGTTGATAATGGTGGGCGGTGTGTGTTTCAACTTCCTGCTGGCGCTGTTCATCTACTCCATGATTCTCTTTACTTGGGGAGATCAGTATATAAAGATACAGGAGGCCCCTTTGGGCATGCAGTTTAATGAAACAGCCAAGGCCGTGGGTTTCATGGATGGTGACGTGCTGCTCTCTGCCGATGGGGTGGATTTTCTTCGCTATGACCCCGAACTGTTGAGCCGGATAGTCGATGCGCGTGAAGTCAGTGTGCTGCGTGACGGCCGGAAAGTGTCTGTGTACATCCCTGAGGATATGATGCAGCGTCTGATGGGCGACAGTGCGCGCTTTGCCGATTATCGGGTGCCTTACGTGATAGATAGTGTGGCGGTTGATTCAAAAGCGGCTCTTGCCGGACTGATGCCGGGTGATAGTGTGATCGCTTTGGATGGAGCGTCCATTTCCTATTATGAGTTTTTGGAAGAGATGGGCAAACGCAGGAAGAATGCCGCCGCTTTGGAGAGTGAGGGAATAGATCCCCGGCAGATAACGCTGACTTACATTCGCAACGGAGTAACGGATACGCTGACAATGGAGGCGGACTCCGCTTTCCATATCGGTGTCTATGCGCGGGCTATGGGCCGTGTCATGCCGATGGTGACGAAAGAATACGGTTTTCTGGAATCTTTTCCGGCCGGTGTGCAGTTGGGGGTGAAAACCCTGAAAGGGTATGTCGGAAACATGAAGTATGTTTTCTCTAAAGAAGGTGCCAAGCAGTTGGGTGGTTTCGGAACACTCGGCAGTATTTTTCCCGCCACGTGGGATTGGCATCAGTTCTGGTATATGACGGCATTCTTGTCCATCATTCTTGCGTTTATGAATATTCTGCCTATTCCGGCATTGGATGGCGGGCACGTGCTGTTCCTTATCTATGAGATTGTGGCCCGTCGTAAGCCCAGTGACAAATTCATGGAATATGCACAGATGATAGGTATGTTCTTGCTTTTCGGCCTGTTGATATGGGCTAATTTCAACGATGTGCTGAGATTCCTTTTTTAGGGTAGATCAGCCATGCAGGTGGATAATTCTTTGATTGCTGCTTCCTCTGAATTCCAGATAAGGAGAATAGAGCGCCTGTATAAACCGCCCTTCTACAAGAACATCGATATAAGGCAGTACAGCTGCCAGTCTGGGATGCGCCTGCACTTCTTCGTAGGTGTATCCCGTGTAACACCAGATGTTCTGATGGGTCTCTTCTTTGATTCGTTTTGCCAAAAGAAGAAACGCTTCGGGGTTGTAAAGAGGGTCGCCTCCGGAGAAAGTAACTCCATCCAATAGCGGATTGGCTTTTATCTCACGGATAATTCCGAGGATGCGTTCTTCCGTCAGTTCCTCTCCCGCACGCGGATTCCAGCTCTCCGGGTTGTGACATCCGGGGCAGTGATGACTGCATCCGGCCAGATAGATGGAATACCGGATACCTTCACCGTCAACGATTGTTTCGGGATAGGTGTATAGTAAGTTGAGGGGGGGCAGTTGGGAGTTGAAAGTTGTCATGAGGCCTTTGTTTTTGTTGGGAACTTTATGAATGTTGAAAGTCTTTTTATAATAAAGTCTTTTATAGCCGAGAGTTGAAAATTGAAAGCTACCACGCGCCATTACTGGTTGGCAAACTTTCAATTTTCAACTCTCGACTTTTAACTAAGAGCCGCTGAGCAAAAATTAAACAGGCTCTTATTAATCCGAAGATTTTATGAATGTTTTACTCTATCTCTTTCCTCTGCTCTTTTAGCTGAATTCCAAGAACTCAAATCTCCCGTCAGATACCCGGTGATACGGCGCATACGCAGGATGTTCTCGCTCTGGCATACCGGACATTTATCGTAGATTACGCCTTTGTAGCCGCAATTGTGGCAAGTGTCTACCGGATGGTTGATGGAACCGTAGCCGATGCCCTCATCATGCATTACTTTTACGATTTTGGCAATGGCTCTTACATTCTTTTGTGCTTCACCGTCCAGTTCTACATAGGTAATATGTCCTCCGCGTGTAATGGCATGGAACGGAGCTTCGCGTTTGATTTTTTCTACGATGCTGATGGGTTCTTTTACGTCCACATGGAAAGAGTTCACATAGTACTCGTTGTCGGTCACTCCTTTGATCTTTCCGTATTTGCGGCAGTCCATACGGGTGAAACGGCCGGATAATCCTTCGGCGGGAGTTGCCAGTACGGAGTAGTTCAGGTTGTATTTCGCTTTATATTCGTCCGCTACCTTGTTCATCTCCATGACAGCTTCGTACAGGGTGTTCCATGCTTTGTCGTTATGGCCGTGTCCCTGACCGTAAAGCGCTACCATCGCATTGTGTCCGCCAATGAAACCGATACCTAACGTACCGCTGCGTAAAACATCTCCTACCTCTTCGTTCGGGTTCAGCGCACCTCCTCCTTTCCATACATCATTGCCCATCATGAACGGGAACTGACGTGCCAATGCCGTACGTTGATACTGATAGCGGGCATAAAGCTGATCGGCTATCAAAGAGGCTGTCTCGTGTACCGACTCCAAGAATATCTCTTTGGCTTTCAACTCGATGGCATCTTCGTTGCGCTTGTCCTCGATGATGCTCTCTGCCTTGATGCGGGCTTCGATGGCAAGACGGGGCATGTTTAGAGTCGTGAATGAAAGATTACCGCGTCCCAATGATGACTTTTCTCCCGCCACATTTTCAAATACACGGGTACGGCATCCCATCGTTGCTAATTCGTAACGGTACCGTTTCGGGTCGTTGGCGTCCCATTTATCGTTTTTGTTGAACGGGGCATCCAAAAACATGAAGTTGGGGAACAGGGCTTTAGCAGTAGTACGGCAAGCTTTCAAGAACAGGTCGAAATTGGGAGCGCTGAAGGTCATGCGTCCCTCTTCGGCGGCTTCAAAGTCTGTCATTGCTTTCTGGTAGTCCTCTTCCGAATAGGATACTCCGTCTTTTACCTTGAATATCTGAATGGGGAATACCGGAACTTCTCCACGGGCGCCCAGCCCTTCGATGGTGGCTTTCAGCAGCTCTTCAATCACCATGCGTCCTTCGGCAGAAGTATCCGTTCCGTAATTGATGGAGCTGAATACCACCTGATTGCCCCCGCGTGAGTGCATGGTGTTCAGATTATGGATGAAACCTTCCATAGCCTGATGGGTATCTTTCCGGGTCTGCTGGTAAGCCTTCTCAATGATACGTGCCAGATGTTCCTTGTCTATATTGATTTGGAGGGCGGTGAGTGCCAGACGCAGTGTCTCACGCTCCAGCTCACTGGTTTTGATAGAGGGCAGATGCTCTTCAATCAAGGCGCGGATTGCTTTTTCTTCCACAGTGGTATTGGTCTCCATTGAAACGTAGAAGCTGATGAAGGAACTCAGATGTTTGCGGAATGATTTGTTTACTCCTTTTGCCATGAAGAAATCGAATGCCGGGATGGCCTGTCCGCCGTGTTGCTCGTTCTGATTGGTCTGGAAGATGATCGTTGCCAGTGTGGCATAGCTTTGTATGCTTTGCGGAGTACGTATACTGCCGTTCTTGGTGCGGAATCCGCGTTCGAAAAGATCGTCCATGTCATACTGGATACAAGTGGTGGTCTTTGTAGGGTAGTAGTCCAGGTCGTGTATATGGATATCTCCCAATTGGTGTGCTTCTGCAAATCTTTTGGGAAGCAGGTATTTATAGGTGTAATCTTTGGTCACCTCTGAAGCGAAAGTCATCATCTGTCCTGCCGGGGTGTGGCTGCTCATGTTGGCATTGCTCAGGTTCACGTCGTTTTTGTCGATAGCGACGATCCCGTCCATGATATGCTTCATCTGGGTCTTTTTATCGCGTTCCGTATTACGCCATTCACGATAGATGATGTATTTTTTTGCAACTTCGGGCCGTACTTTCATCAATTCCTTTTCTACCAGGTCTTGAATCTCTTCCACTGTAATGGTGGGATTGGAAAAGTGGCTGATGACATTCATGGTAATATCAGCCACGAGTTGCTGCTCGTCGGTGATACCGGAGGCACTGAACGCTTTGCTTATCGCGTTCTTGATTTTACTAATAGAGAAATCTTCTCTTTTACCATCACGTTTGATGATACAAATTTCCGCGTAGT
>CAVCAX010000005.1:0-3955 GCA_963599995.1 Coprobacillus sp. CAG:698 | reverse complement strand
AACAAAAAATAGGATAATATGTGTGGAATTGTAGGCTACATTGGTAAAAGAGAAGCCTACCCCATCCTTATAAAAGGGTTGAAGCGATTGGAATATCGTGGATATGACAGTGCCGGGGTAGCATTAATCAGTAATAACCAGCAGTTAAATGTGTATAAGACGAAAGGTAAAGTCTCCGATCTTGAAAATTTCGTCGCGCAAAAAGACATCTCCGGCAATATAGGTATTGCACATACCCGATGGGCCACTCACGGAGAACCTTGTTCTGTTAATGCCCATCCTCATTATTCCTCCTCCGAAACTCTCGCTCTCATCCATAACGGCATCATTGAAAACTACGCCGTTCTTAAAGAAAAACTCCAGGCCAAAGGCTATACATTTAAAAGCAGTACCGATACGGAAGTACTCGTACAATTAATCGAATACATAAAGGTGACCAATCATCTGGATTTGCTGACCGCCGTGCAGCTGGCATTGCGTGAGGTGATCGGTGCATACGCCATTGCTGTCTTGGAGAAGGATCATCCGGATGAGATCATTGCTGCCCGTAAAAGTAGTCCGTTGGTGGTAGGTATCGGTGAAGATGAGTTTTTCCTGGCTTCGGATGCTACTCCCATTGTAGAATATACGGATAAGGTAGTCTATCTGGAGGATGAGGAAATAGCTGTCATACACAGGGGCAAGGAGTTGAAAGTGGTTAATCTTAATAATGTGGAAATGACACCCGAGGTGACCAAAGTGGAACTTAATTTGGGACAGCTCGAGAAAGGCGGTTATCCGCATTTTATGTTGAAGGAGATTTTCGAACAGCCTGATTGCATCCATGATTGTATGCGCGGACGTATCAGTGTGGAAGGCGACAATGTCGTACTTTCTGCCGTTATCGACTATAAGGAAAAACTTTTGAAGGCGAAGCGCTTTATTATTGTGGCTTGTGGAACCTCTTGGCATGCCGGGTTGATCGGAAAACATCTGATTGAAAGTTTCTGCCGCATCCCGGTGGAGGTAGAATACGCCTCCGAATTCCGTTACCGTGATCCGGTGATCGATGAGCAGGATGTGGTGATTGCCATTTCGCAAAGTGGTGAGACTGCCGACACATTGGCGGCCGTGGAACTGGCAAAAAGCCGCGGTGCTTTTATTTATGGCATTTGCAATGTGATCGGTTCTTCCATTCCGCGTGCCACACATACCGGTTCGTATATCCACGTAGGACCGGAGATCGGTGTGGCTTCCACCAAGGCATTTACCGGACAGGTCACGGTGCTCACTATGCTGGCTCTGACGTTGGCGCGTGAGAAACATACCATCGACGAGGCTCATTTTCTCAGTGTTGTACGTGAACTGAGCAGCATCCCTGAAAAAATGAAAAAAGTATTGAAACTAAATGATAAAATTGCAGAATTGTCTAAAATATTCACGTATGCGCATAATTTTATCTATCTTGGTCGGGGGTATTCGTATCCGGTAGCTTTGGAAGGCGCTTTGAAGCTGAAAGAAATCTCGTATATCCATGCAGAAGGGTATCCTGCAGCCGAGATGAAGCATGGTCCGATTGCATTGATCGATGCCGAGATGCCGGTAGTGGTGATTGCCACTCACAACGGTATGTACGAAAAAGTGCTCAGCAATATACAGGAAATCAAGGCCCGTAAAGGAAGAGTAATAGCCATTGTTACCGAGGGAGATACGGTGATAAGCAGGATTGCCGATTGTTGCATCGAACTTCCCGAAACCCTGGAATGTCTCGATCCGTTGATTACGACTGTACCTTTGCAGTTGCTTGCCTATCATGTGGCGGTGTGCAAGGGGATGGATGTGGACCAGCCGAGAAATCTGGCAAAGTCGGTGACGGTAGAATAATTGTGTCAATGAGGTAATTGGTCGATTAGCCAATGTGGCAATGACGGAATTAGCCGATGAATTGAAAAAGAATAGTATTAATAATTGATATGTTGTGTGCGCAGCCAATGGGTGCATGATCACATTGGCATCTTGGCACATTGTTATTATGGAACAATTGAAGCATGAATGTGGCGTCGCCATGATACGCCTGCTTAAGCCTTTGGAGTATTACGAAAAGAAGTATGGCACTTGGATGTACGGGTTGAACAAACTCTATCTTTTGATGGAGAAGCAACACAACCGCGGGCAGGAAGGTGCAGGACTTGCCTGTGTGAAGCTCGCTGCCAATCCCGGTGAGGAGTATATGTTCCGTGAGCGGGCATTGGGTTCGGGGGCTATTACTGAAATATTTGAGACGGTACAGAGCCATTTCAAGGATCTGACTCCCGAACAGTTGCACGATGCCGACTTTGCCAAACGCGCCTTGCCTTTTGCCGGAGAGGTCTATATGGGGCATTTACGCTATTCTACTACCGGAAAATCGGGTATCTCTTATGTTCATCCTTTCTTGAGAAGAAATAACTGGCGTGCCAAGAATCTGGCACTTTGCGGTAATTTCAATATGACAAATGTAGATGAGATTTTTGCCCGTATTACAGCCATCGGTCAGCATCCTCGTAAATATGCCGATACTTATATCATGCTCGAACAGGTAGGACACCGCCTCGACCGTGAAGTGGAGCGCCTTTTTAATCTCGCGGAAGCGGAGGGGCTGACAGGGATGGGGGTAACCAACTACATCGAAGAGCATATCGACCTTGCCAATGTGTTGCGTTCTTCCAGCAAAGAGTGGGATGGGGGATATGTCATTTGCGGACTGACTGGAAGCGGTGAATCATTTGCCATTCGTGATCCATGGGGCATTCGTCCTGCTTTCTGGTATCAGGATGACGAAATAGCCGTGTTGGCCTCCGAACGTCCTGTTATACAAACTGCCTTTAATGTTCCCGTCGAAGAGATTAAGGAACTTCAGCCGGGACAGGCGCTCTTTATCAACAAAGCAGGTCAGTTGCATACCACTCAGATCAACAAGGCACGGCAGAAAAGGGCATGCTCTTTCGAACGTATTTATTTTTCCAGAGGTAGTGATGTCGATATATACAAAGAACGGAAATTGCTGGGTGAGAAGTTGATTCCGCGTATTCTGAAAGCAATCGACAATGATCTCGACCATACAGTCTTTTCCTTTATCCCCAATACGGCCGAAGTGGCTTTTTATGGGATGCTCGAAGGCCTGGACAATTATCTCAATGAAGAGAAGGTGCAGCAGATAGCCTCTTTGGGTCATAATCCGAATCTGGAGGAGCTGGAGCTAATCCTTTCCCGGCGTATCCGCAGTGAAAAGGTGGCTATTAAAGACATCAAACTGCGTACCTTTATTGCCGAAGGCAACAGCCGTAATGACTTGGCGGCTCATGTGTACGATATTACTTACGGCAGTCTGCGTGCCGGCATTGATAATCTGGTGATTATTGACGACAGCATTGTGCGGGGTACTACACTCCGGCAGAGCATTATCGGTATTCTCGATCGACTGGGACCGAAGAAGATTGTCATTGTTAGTTCTTCTCCACAAGTGCGCTACCCCGATTATTACGGTATCGATATGGCAAAGATGAGTGAGTTTATCGCTTTTAAAGCAGCTGTCGAACTACTGAAAGACCGGGATATGAAAGATGTAATCGCCGCTGCTTACCGTAAATCGAAAGATCAGGTGGGATTGCCGAAAGAGCAGATGGTGAATTACGTGAAAGAGATCTATGCGCCGTTCACCGATGAGGAAATCTCTGCCAAGATGGTGGAACTGCTTACTCCGAAGGGTACAAAAGCCCAAGTGGAAATTGTATATCAGCCTTTGAGCGGTTTGCATGAGGCCTGTCCTAACCATAGTGGCGATTGGTATTTCAGTGGAGACTATCCCACACCGGGTGGCGTGAAGCTGTTGAATGAAGCGTTTATAAATTATATAGAACAAGTATACCAATTTTGAGATTTACGATTGGACGATTTACGAATTACGATTGAGGTCGCTATTTAGATTACAAGTAGA
>CAVCAX010000004.1:983-4337 GCA_963599995.1 Coprobacillus sp. CAG:698 | reverse complement strand
CCGGCTATTCAGGAGTTTGCTTAACCGGCTATTCAAAAGTTTACCCAAGAGATTATTTAAGAGTCTGCCCCGAAAGGCTACTTAGAATCCATTTAAGAGTCATTAAAAGTCTGTTTTAGGATCTGTGCTTAAAGGTCCGTTTGCCGGAAAACTCTCCCGAAAAGAATCCGGGTAATCCCCCTAAATGTAACTTTCTTTTGTTTTATCCTCATTTAGTTGTAATTTTGCAAACAAAAACGATTATGAAGTATTTTGAGTTCACGTTTAACACCAACCCCTGCACAGAAACGGTCAACGACCTGTTGGCTGCAGTTTTGGGAGATGTCGGATTTGAAAGCTTTATAGAACGCGAAGGCGGTCTGTCTGCATATATCCAACAATCTCTCTTTCATGAAGAAGCACTAAAAAACGCCCTTGACGAGTTCCCGCTACCGGATACAGAAATCACTTACAGTTATGCGGAAGCCGAAGACAAAGACTGGAATGAAGAATGGGAAAAGAACTTCTTCCAACCCATAGTAATCGGTAACCGTTGTGTGATTCACAGCACCTTCCACCACGATGTGCCCCAAGCGGAATACGACATTGTCATCAATCCGCAGATGGCGTTCGGCACAGGACACCATGAGACGACCAGTCTAATCATCAGCGAACTGTTGAACTGTGAACTGGAAGGAAAATCTCTTCTCGACATGGGATGCGGTACCTCCATCCTGGCTATTCTGGCACGTATGCGCGGCGCTGCCCCCTGCACGGCAATCGACATCGACGAATGGTGCGTGCGTAACTCGATTGAGAACATCGAATTGAACAAGGTGACAGACATAGATGTGGAACTGGGAGATGCCGGCACCTTGAAAGGAAAAGGTCCTTTTGATGTAGTTATTGCAAATATCAACCGGAACATCCTGCTGAACGACATGAAGCAATATGTGGCCTGCATGCATCCGGGATCCGAACTTTACATGAGCGGTTTTTATGTAGACGACATTCCCGCTATCCGCAAAGAAGCCGAGCGTAACGGACTACACTTTATCCACCATCAGGAAAAGAACCGTTGGGCTGCCGTAAAATTCATCCTGAAAGGATAAGCCGGGAAATAATAATAAAGAATGTGCTAATGCGATCCGGTTGATCATGAAGACGGGTTGTCCGAATGAATGAGCCGGTCCGGAAGATATGCCAATGTGTCGGTTAGCCACCTTATAATATGTAGTCGGTTAGTCACCTTGATATATATATATATAGGTGTGTACTAACGGCACATTGCATGACATTTTACCACAGCGGTACGTTATTTTTCATCAATCGTCATCTTCCTCAACTCCTCCAACGTCCCGTTAAACACATTCAGATCCACGTCCTCTTTGATGCCGGGCACACTGCCAACATCCGTATGTTGCCAAAAGTGCCACTTTCCTTCATACCTTACCGAATCCACGTAGTAATGGGCTATCCAGTAAGGATAAGTATTAAAAATGGAATCACTCAAATAGCGTGTCTTAAATTTATAAGAGGTGTATAAGATCGGTTTCACCCCATAGTGCGCCTCGATCCGGTCGAGCCAGCGTTTTATACTCTTTTGCAATTCATCCTTCGTTTTCTTTCCGGTAACTTCCACATCCAGTACCGGAGGAAGATCGCCCGGAGCAAGTTTCACGGTACGGATAAAGAAATCCGCCTGTTTCAACGGGTCGGTAGCCGGAGAGAAAAAATGATAGGCACCGCGGATAAATCCGTGCTTTCCCGCTTCGGAGAAGTTACGGACAAAAGTGTCATCCCCATGATCACCTCCTTCGGTGGCCTTCATAAAAACAAATTCAATGGGAAAATCTGTCGAACGGCTTTGTGTCAACTGCTCCCAGTCGATATCCCCCTGATAATGCGAGATATCGATGCCATGCACATCATAACAGCAAGGGACACAGATCCCATACGCCTTCAATCCGTAGCAGGGCTTCCAACGATAGGCATAAGGCCGGATGAAGAAATAATAAAATGCCACCGAGAAAAAAACGGCAATGACAACAGCAAGCATATTACGCAACCATACAGGCATGGTGGCACGGGCGGCTTTTTTCGTTGTCTTTCGTGGAGAACGACGGAAAGTAGCAGAAGTTTTTTTGCGAGGTATAGGCTTATGAGGAGTAGTCATATATCAAAAAGGGCGGAGTGCTACTCCGCCCCTACTACAAATGTATGTTTTTATTTAGCTTGTTCCAACTGCAAAGTCTTAGTAGGCTGGTCGCATACTTCAGTCGGGCCGAAGTATTGGATAGGACCCGGATATACATAATCCGTAGTCATAGCCCACTGGTCGCGCATAGCGGCAAATGCCTTGAACGGAGCACCATCCAATTTCACAAGCGCTTTCTGGATAACCGGTTTCATCTCTCCGTGACGACGTTCCATGTTCATCATCATAGTGATAGGCACACCGCCTGCAATCCACTCTTCTGCCGGAGCTGTCGTATTGCGAATAGACGACATATAACCTGTCTTACCATTGGCAATCAACATAGAAGCGGTATAACCCAATGAGTAACAATAGTCTGCGTCATAGTTTGACGGAGCAGCGCAACGTCCTTCGTAACCGAAGAAGTGATGCTGTGCAGCAAACTTACCTACATATTTACCTTCTGCTTTCCATGCAGCCAGTTTGGTAGCAACCATTTCCGACAACAGTTTTTCTGTTTCAATCAGTGATACCTGTACATTTCCGTGCGGGTCGCGGTCCAATGTCAGCTGACGGGCCACTCCTTCGGGAAGACTTGCATAGATAGCCGAATTTTCAGGAGAAAGTTTGCGGATGATATAATCACGTTGGTGAGACTTCTTAAT
This sequence comes from Coprobacillus sp. CAG:698, assembly GCA_963599995.1. GTDB lineage: Bacteria > Bacteroidota > Bacteroidia > Bacteroidales > Bacteroidaceae > Bacteroides. The sequence goes on along the minus strand of CAVCAX010000004.1, from coordinate 1,496 downwards.
CTGAGAGAATTCTTCGGCATTTGCAGCCAGGAAGTCATTCAATTCGGCAATCAGACGTTTCATAGCCGGGATGAACTCTACCAAACCTTCAGGAATAAGAACCGTACCGAAGTTATTGCCCTGTGCAGCACGGTCGGCCACTACTTTGGCAATGTAAGTCACTACGTCATCCAAAGACATGTCTTTAGCCTCAACCTCTTCGGAGATGATACAGATATTAGGCTGAACCTGCAAAGCACATTCCAGAGCAATGTGAGAAGCCGAACGTCCCATCAGTTTGATGAAGTGCCAGTATTTACGTGCTGAGTTACAGTCGCGCTGGATGTTTCCGATCACTTCCGAATAAACTTTACAAGCTGTATCGAAACCGAAAGAAGTCTCGATCATCTCGTTTTTCAAGTCACCGTCGATTGTCTTCGGACAGCCAATTACCTGTACGCCGGCTTTCTTGGCTGCATAATATTCTGCCAATACACAAGCGTTTGTGTTAGAGTCGTCACCGCCGATGATAAC
>CAVCAX010000004.1:0-973 GCA_963599995.1 Coprobacillus sp. CAG:698 | reverse complement strand
GATGATAACAAGTGCTTTGATACCCAGTTCTTTCAGAATTTCAAGACCTTTCTCAAACTGATCTTCTTTTTCCAGTTTCGTACGGCCTGAACCGATGATATCGAAACCGCCGGTATTACGGTATTCGTCGATAATATCCGAAGTCAGCTCCATATAGTTATGATCAACCAGACCGCCAGGACCGAGGATGAAACCATACAGTCTGCTATCCGGATTCAGTGCTTTGATACCGTCGAACAATCCGGAGATCACATTATGTCCGCCCGGAGCTTGTCCACCGGAAAGAATAACACCCACGTTCATGGCAGGCAACTTTACAGCTTCACCGGCCTCGAACTTGATCAATGGCATACCATACGTATTGGGAAATAATTTCTGAATAGCTTCCTGATCAGCCACTGATTGAGTAGCAGCGCCTTCTACAGCCTTAACAGCTCCTTTCAACGCTTTTGGAAGCTTGGGCTGATAAGCAGCCCTTGCGATTTGCAATGCACTTTTAGTCATTTTCTTTATTTTTATTTAAAGGTGTTAGTAAGTTCGGTTCTAAAAATTAAAAGCGATGCAAATTTCGTGTTTTTTTCTGAATTATGAAAGAGCATACATAAATAAGTTAGCTATAAAACAGGGTTCTTTCTTTTAAAAGAACTTTCAATGAAATAAGACGGCAGCGTTGGCCTTATCAGAGAATTATCACTTTGTTTCAGTAAAACGGGCCCATCTATCCCGCCCATCGTCCTGCCGGTTTCCGCAAAATCCAGCATAAACAAAAGTTACCAGAAATGCAAATAGCCTGACACAATTCCTTCATATTGCAAATTCTACTAACACGCACTTCGTTCAAAAAGTTGCAAATAGAGAAAAAAGCGCATAAATAAAGGAAGGAAATACACTTTTTACTGCATATTTTCGCCAAAAACAGGATAAATATACACTTTTACCCGGAATATTAATGCACTTTTCCCCGGTTGAAAGC
>CAVCAX010000003.1:0-2604 GCA_963599995.1 Coprobacillus sp. CAG:698 | reverse complement strand
TTTCCGGATTGAAGTTGGTTGCAAATGCTTTGTGGTGATTGCCGGCATTACAGTCAACGATATCCAGATATTGTATTTCATCAAAGTAATGTTTGGCTGCGTAGGCTGTATAAATACCACTTACTCCCGGATCGAAACCGCAGCCGAGAATGGCTGTCAATCCGGCTTCCTTAAAACGTTCGTGATAAGCCCATTGCCAGCTGTATTCGAAATGAGCCTCGTCTTTAGGTTCATAATTCGCTGTGTCGAGATAGTTTACTCCGGCTTTAAGGCAGGCCTCCATGATGGTGAGATCTTGATAGGGGAGGGCAACGTTGATTACCATTTCCGGTTTGAAATCATTGAACAGGGCTACCAGTTCATCTACATTGTCAGCATCTACTTTAGCCGTTTTTATATCGGGATTACCAATAGCTTTTACTATGTCATCACATTTGGATTTAGTGCGGCTGGCAATCATAATGTCAGTAAATACATCGGCATTTTGTGCCACTTTGTGTGCTACAACGGTACCTACACCGCCCGCACCGATAATAAGAACTCTACCCATTTCTTTAATTAAGAATTTAAAATTAAGAATTTAAGAATTGTTTATGGAACAAATATACGGCATTATTTTCAGAAAACCGTTTCTGCTCTCCTTATTTATATAGAACAACTGTATTTATTTGTAACGGAGCAAGCGTCCGCTTTCAAATTCCAACATTTTACGTGCATACAACCAAGTCTCGAACCGGGTATCCTGTTTGAATTCTATCTGAATGGGATTGCCGAGTGCCAGACGACATTCGTCGGTCGTCATTCCCTCTTGCACTTCACCTTGGGAAATGAGTTTCCAGTTCTCCTCTGTGGTGTGCGGATACTGTTTACGGATATCTCCAAAAGCCAGTAGATCCTCTATATAGTTTTCATTTTTGGTAATGACGTCGTATTTCAAATCTACTTCAAGTTCAAATATCGTTCCGTTTACGTCTTCAAGGGTTAATTTCGCTTTTGTCTCCGGATGCTCTATTTCAATATCTTTTATACGTAGTGAAGTGTAGCGCAATAAGCGTACTTGTCTTTCTGTTTTCTTCCCGTCTAACTTTACATAACATTTCACACTTGCTGTATGTTTTGGGTAAACCGCCATGCCTATATATTTCTTTTTTAGGTTTTCTGTCGTTAATGCCTGCCGGTTATTGAAAGAAAAAGCATTCGGGAAATATCTCATTTTCTTCTCCGCCTGGAAGTCGGATTTATCCATTCCGGAGTTTGTCCTCGATAGGGCTACTTCAACATAGTATGAATTGCCTGCCGCATCTTCGAAAACTACTTTTACGGGATATGATTTACTTCCGACTCCGACATTTGTAATGGTTACTTTCTCGTCTTTGGGGACGGCTATTGTTTTATAACCTGCATAGCTGTTGCTGTCATCTACCTGTGCAGTGGTAAAGTTTGTATAAACGACTTTCCCGATAAGTAGATTTCGTGCAGTGTCTACGTCGGGCAGGTATACCAGTCCGTTGATACTGGCGCGGGGATTCCGGTCACAGATGTCATCCAATCTCTGTCCTCTGAATTCATAATAATATTTGTTCCCTTCACAGCTAAAGATAAAACGGGTGGAATAATTGATCCCTACATGCGTCTCTTTTGCTTTCTCTTCGGTGCCTTGAAATTCGAAGATTTTATATTTGAATTTACTGCTGTTCACCTCTTTTCCGGTTTCATAAGAATTGAAAATAGGCACAAACAGGTCATTACCGTCGGGAATAAACATGAATTTCAATCCCGGTGTCCATTTGCATATCGTTATCAACGGAAAATTACTTTCAACAAACCGTTCTTCTTCGCTCATATTGTTGTTTGTCTGTTGAGAGGTTTTTACGATGTAATCATTTTGAGCAGTAATGTTTATCATTCCTGAAATGATAAAAAGTAAGGTAAATATCGTTTCTTTCATCTTTAATTTAGACATTAATGAACTATTGAACAGCTGGTACTGTTTGATATTTTGGACGCAAATGTATGAACTTTATGTTATTTTCAATATATTTGCACCGATATTTAACTTAAACGTTATTGAATAATGAGAAAAGCAATTGTTTCTGTTTTTGTTGCAAGTGTAGCGCTTGTAATGTTTTCTTGCCGTTCTTCGAAAGAGGCTCTCTCTTTGTCTTCTATGAACGGAGAATGGAATATTGTTGAAATAAACGGTTCGGCTGTTGTGCCGGGTCAAGGTCAGCAACTCCCTTTTATAGGTTTCGACACCACTACCGGAAAAGTGTACGGATATAGTGGCTGTAATCGTATTATCGGCTCGATTGATGTGAATGCCAAACCTGGTACCATTGATTTGGGAGCATTGGGAAGTACCCGTATGGCGTGTCCGGATAGAACTTTGGAACAGAATGTGTTGACTGCTTTGGCACAGGTGAAAGGCTATAAGAAAATGGGAAAAGAAAATATGGCCCTTTGTAACGCTTCCAATCGCCCTGTGGTTATTCTGGCAAAGAAAACCGCTGATGTGAAGGTTGCGGATTTGCAGGGAGAATGGAAAATCACAGAAGTGAATGGGGAGTCTGTTCCTGAAGGGATGGAAAAGCAACCGTTTATTGC
>CAVCAX010000002.1:0-5651 GCA_963599995.1 Coprobacillus sp. CAG:698 | reverse complement strand
ATTTGTTGTTGCCATAATGATGTTTATTAATGGTTTATTTTTTATTAGTTGATAAATTACTCTTTAAGAGAATCCGGGATTTTTGAGAGAATCCGGATTTCCATCTGTTTGAATATACAACAATTGAAATTCACATAGAGTTCACAGAAAAGACAGGGGTGTGTGACAAAATATCTGATACATAACCAAACCACCCCTGTTACAAATAGCTGCTGTAACAGAGGTGACTTGGTGTGAACGATAAGTTTTCTGAAATTATTTTCCTTTCTTCATTCCCTTATATACAAGGAAACCTACAATGAATACGCCTACGGCAATAAAGAAATAGCCAAGCTCGTGGCTATATTCGGTTACACGTTTCAATAGCTGCTCTTCGCTTTCGATGCCCGGAACGGATGCCAAATTGTATCCGATAGCGGCAAGAATCGTATTCCAGACGCCGGCACCGAGAGTGGTATACAACAGGAAAGTTCCGAGTTTCATACGCGCCAGTCCAGCAGGAATGGAGATCAGCTGGCGTACGGCAGGAATGAGACGGCCGATGAAAGTGGAAAGGGCTCCATGCTTGTCGAAGTATGCTTCGGCATGTTGCACTTTGGCTTCATCGATCAGGCATATATGACCTAAACGGCTGTTGGCAAACTTGTAGATAATGGGGCGTCCCAGCCAGTAGGCCAGATAATAGTTGATGATTGCTCCGATATTCGCACCGATGGTAGCAAATAATACAACGAGATAAACGTTCATCTCATCGTTTACAGCTGCTTTGTAGGCGGCAGGAGGCACGACTACTTCGGATGGAAAAGGAATAAAGGAACTTTCGATGGCCATTAACAAAGTAATAGTCCAGTAGTTAAGGTGATCGAGACACCATTGAATAAAGGCTACAGATTCCATTTGTTCTCTATTGATATTGGGGTTTAATATTTCTCATTGTCATCAGAAGATATCGTATAGGTCTTCATTTGTCTTTATATTCATATTATTATTTCCTTTTTTGATGATTTTAGCGATGTCTTGTATGAATTCATTGAAAATATCATTACCTATTATCGGGGGAATTTGATAAGCAAAGACTTTTTGAACATTCTCTTCGGTGAGAGGATGCTCCATCAACTGGTTGTATTTCTGGAATCCTTCAACGTCTTGCTGAAGCAGGCAGAGAACAGTTAGGTGGAGATTGATATCCGGATATTCCGGGTCCAACTTTTGAACTTCTTCAAAACAAGCACGTGCATCGGCTATTAGGCCGGAATCGATATGGCAATCGCCGATTTCTCTCCATGTATCTGCTGTGGGAGCATGGTGTATGGCAATATCCCAGCACTCTTTGGCTTTATCGTATTTTTGTTCTTTATTATAGAGAGAACCTTCCAACAGATAGAACATTTCGTCTTGGGGGTATTCTCTTTTTGTTGTTTCGAAGACCTGATGAGCTTCTTTATACCTACCCAACTCGAAAAGAGCGGTCGCTTTATTTCTATATAAATATTTCACGAGAGAGGTGCTCTTGTCTTCGATCGCTTTTAAAGCCAAGTCGTAGCATTGAATAGCCTCTTCCCACTTCTGCAAATCAGTATAGGCGAATCCCATAAATAGATAATGGGATCCGGAGAGAGATTTTTCATATTTGAATGCCTGTTGAAACTCAAAAATCGCTTTCTCTGAATTATCCAAATGGTAGAGGGCATAGGCTTTCAAAAGGTGAGGATCTCCGAGTTTCTCATCAATGGCTATGGCAAAATCGCAGGCTTCAATGACCTTATCCAATCTCAGCTGATTGAAATAAAGTTGAGCCAAATAGGACCAATAAACTGGTTCATAAGGATTCTTGTCTATCAATTTGTTATAGAAACAGATTGCTTGCTTGCCCTGCTTGGTCTTATAGTAACAAGTGGCTATAGTCTCCAAAAACGACACGTCTTCTTGATAGTTCTCTATGTAAGGCGTAAGCCATTGCAGCGCCTTTTCGTATTTATTCATACCTATGTAGAGAGAAGATACATCAAGGATGGTACCTAATGATTCTTTGTCTTCAATCGATTCGAGCAACGTTTCCACTTCATCCGTATTGCCTTCGGACTGTGCAATTTGGGCTTTCAGTATTTTGACTTTCGTCGGGTCGGCGTAGGCTATGCTGTCGGCTACACTCTTGGCCTTGGAGTACTCCATGGCAAACATATACAGATAGGCCTGTTCCATCATAAGGTCGACATTTCCCGGATGAAGCTTCAGACCGTAGTCGATCGCTTCCTGTGCTTTGTCAAAACTCTTTTCGGTGATGTACCGACTAACGATATCTACGAATTGGTCTTCGTCCAGATAAAGTGATCTGTTCTCTTTTCTCGCCGCTTCATAGTCGGCAATGAGCTTTTCTAATTCCTGATCTTTGTCAGACGGTAAATCATTTTTTTCTACCATGTTTTTTAGTGATTATTGATTATTGATAAGTGAATAGTGATAAGTAAGCTGCGATATATGTTACATAACACTAATCACCAATCACTTATCACCTATCACTATTTATTGATTTTTCCCCACGTATCTTTCAACCCTACGGTGCGGTTGAATACCAGCTTGTCGGGCGTGGAGTCTTTGTCTATGTTGAAATAGCCGATTCGCTGGAATTGCAGATAAGAGAGCGCAGGCAGCGTGGCTACGAATTTCTCAACGTAACAGCGGTTGAGTATCTGCAACGAGTCGGGATTGATAATCTCTTTCATCGCTTCCAGAGCTTCGCAATTTTTGGCTTCGCGGATGGCAGCCAGTTCGTCGCGTGGATTTTCTACTTTCCAAAGGCGGTCGTAAAGACGTACTTCGGCAGGCAGACAGTGTGCACAGCTGAGCCAGTGCAACGTGCCTTTCACCTTGCGGTTGGCATCGGGCATACCGCTTCGGGTATGCGGATCGTATTCGCAGTACACCTCGGTTACTGTTCCGTTCTCATCTTTCTTGCAGCCTGTACACTTCACGATATAGGCGTTTTTGAGACGTACTTCCTGGCCCGGAGTCATCCGGAAATATTTCTTCGGAGCATCTTCCATGAAGTCTTCACGCTCTATCCACAGCTCGCGGCTGAATTCGATGGTATGGCTTCCGGCTTGCGGGTCTTCGGGGTTGTTGATGGCTTCCAGCTCTTCCACTTGTCCTTCGGGGTAATTGGTGATTACTAACTTTACCGGATTCAGTACGGCGGAAACACGGGTTGCGCGGATATTCAGATCTTCGCGAACGGCGCTTTCCAGCAATGCGAACTCATTGAGTGCATCGTAGGTGGTATATCCTATCTTGTCGATGAACTTACGGATGGACTCCGGAGAGTATCCGCGACGGCGGAATCCGCAGATGGTAGGCATACGGGGATCATCCCAGCCGTTCACCAGGCCTTCTTTCACGAGAGTGAGCAGGTTACGCTTGCTCATCAGGGTGTAGCTGAGGTTCAGCTTGTTGAACTCGTACTGGCGGGGACGGTTGTCGTTCAGGTCTTCGCCCTCTTTGAGCCAGTCGATAAACAGGTCGTAGAGTGGGCGGTGTACGACGAACTCCAACGTACAGAGCGAATGGGTGACGCCTTCGAAGAAGTCGCTTTGGCCGTGGGCAAAGTCATACATCGGGTAGGCTTTCCAGGTGGTTCCGGTACGGTGGTGAGGATGTTTCACCACGCGGTAGATGATCGGATCGCGGAAGTGCATGTTCGGGTTTGCCATGTCGATTTTGGCACGGAGCACCATGGCACCCTCTTCAATCTCTCCGCTGTTCATCTTCTGGAACAGGGCAAGGCTCTCCTCGATAGGACGGTTGCGATAAGGACTTTCGGTACCGGGTTGGGTAGGAGTTCCTTTTTGGGCAGCGATCTGCTCGGAAGTCTGCTCGTCGATGTAGGCTTTTCCTTCTTGAATCAGCCGTATGGCAAAGTCCCAGAGCTGCTGGAAGTAATCGGAGGCATAATATACATTTCCCCATTCGAAGCCTAACCATTTGATGTCTTCTTCGATGGCTTCCACGTATTCTACGTCTTCTTTGGTCGGGTTGGTATCATCGAAACGAAGGTTGCACACGCCGCCGTAACGGGCTGCCATACCGAAGTCGAGACAAATAGCCTTGGCGTGTCCGATATGCAGATAACCGTTCGGTTCGGGCGGAAAACGCGTCTGTACCCGTCCTCCGTTTTTACCTTCTTTTAAATCCTTTTCTACAATCTGCTCAATAAAGTTGAGGCTTTTCTTTTCGCCTGTAACCTCTTCGTCCTTAATATCTGTCATAGCGCTTAATTTAGTTATGAGTTACGAGAGTTGAAAACTGCTGAAGATGACTCGCAGCCAAATATGCTGCAAATGTATGACATTTTTTTTGTATATCCTTATTTCACTGGATATATATCCTCTCTTTTTTTATATATATCCCATTCGTCGTAAGAGAGATGAGGCCGGTGAAGGGGATGGCGTTTTTATTTTGCGGGCTTGCATCGTTCTGTGAAACTTGCATTATTCTGTAGTGTTCGTATCATCGTATGGTGTCTGTACGTTATGTGGTGTCTGTATATTATGTGATGTCTGTACGTCATATAGTGTTCGTATCGCTTTTCTCTTCATCTATAATTCTTCATATATATAATAATGTGTTGCCCGATATCTAAATAAAATGTAATGCCCGCTAAATCTACTTTGGTCCGTAGTAAGAACCTTTTCGATTTCTGTATGCGTTATGAGTGCTTTTCTCAAAATGATGCAGGACAAAATTTAAACAAATTCAAAATCTCTCCTTGATATTTATTGTAACAAGTTTGATATCTATTGTAACAAGAATGTAACAGGTTTGAAACATTTCTTTCAAACAATATTCACACCGTTTTCATATAATATTCCTTTCTTTGCAACAGGAATCAGAAACCAAAAAGAGAACCTATAAAAATCAAATAAAGTCTCTATAGGCGTATCTTTTTAAATTATTTCATAACTATGGTAAAGTTTATAGAATCGGAGCTCATTCTGCTTAAAAAGGAGATTGACGAAATGTGGACACTGGTTTATAATCAGTTGGATAGGGCAGGGGAGGCTGTACTCACGCTCGATAAGGAGTTGGCACAGCAGGTTGTTGTCCGCGAACGGCGGGTGAATGCTTTCGAACTTAAGATAGACAGCGATGTGGAGGATGTAATCGCTCTGTATAATCCGGTAGCCATTGATTTGCGCTTTGTGCTCGCCATGCTTAAAATAAACACCAATCTGGAACGTTTGGGTGATTTTGCCGAAGGTATCGCCCGTTTCGTATTGAAGTGTGAAGAGCCTGCATTGGACCCGGAGTTGCTGAAAGATCTGCGTCTGGCGGAGATGCTGAGGGAGGTGCTCGTCATGCTCGAACTGGCAAAGCGTGCCTTGAATGAGGAAAGCATCGAATTGGCAACAGCCGTTTTCGCGAAAGATAATCTTCTGGATGAGATCAATGCCGAAGCTACCACCATTCTTGCCGATTATATGAAAGAATATCCGGAAGGTGTGCTTTCTTGTCTGAACCTTGTCGGGGTATTCCGTAAACTGGAGCGTTCAGGAGATCATATAACAAATATTGCCGAAGAGATCGTGTTTTTTATTGATGCAAAGGTACTCAAACATAGCGGAAGAACAGATGAACACTATCAAGAATAGTAAGAG
>CAVCAX010000001.1:0-8783 GCA_963599995.1 Coprobacillus sp. CAG:698 | reverse complement strand
GACAAGAGAAGGGTCACCGCCTGAAACGCATCCATGACTTCCGGCTGATACTTACATCGTTAAGAGAATTTCTCGAGAACGCATCCACGGCATCCCCCTTGCAAAAAGCGGCCTTACAACGGAGGATACACTTTCTGACCATCGACTACCTCCTCCAGCTGTTCCATAATCAATGCTCCTATTCTTTCATACATCAGAGCATAAAGGAATTGGTACAGACGAAGTATCTCCCCTTGCCGGCAAGGAGGTATTCATGGAAATATTCCATTACAAGAATCATAATCAACTTATTTTCGCATCTATGAAGATTTTACTTATCGGTGATTTTAGCGGACTGCATTGGACACTTGCACAAGGATTACGCGCTTTGGGGCATACGGTATGTGTCGCTTCCGACGGAAACGGTTGGAAAAATTACCCGCGCGATATTTCCATCACCCGTAAAGACAATTCCTTCTTCCAAGGATTGCTCTGCCTGATGAGAATATTAAAGAACCTGCACCGTTTCAGAGGATACGACGTCGTACAGATCATTCATCCCTACTTTCTGCGTTTGCGCTCGGAACGTACCCTACCCGTATACAGATACCTGCGGAGACACAACAAGAAAGTATTCATGGGCGCCTTCGGCACAGACCATTTTTACGTCAAGGCCTGTATGGAAACCGATACCTTCCGCTATTCCGACTTTAAGGTGGGAGACCGCCTCCGCGATATTGAAATAAACAGAGCCGATCTGTACGAGCATCTGCATGGCGGAACTGTAAAGGCCAACAAGGAAATAGCCGAAACATGCAACGGCATCATCGCCTGTCTTTGGGAATACTATCAATCATATATCCCTTTCTATCCCGAGAAACTCGCTTTCATTCCATTGCCCGTCAATCTGTCGGATACAGCAAGCCGGATCAGAACGGTTCCGGACAAAATAAACTTCTTCATCGGCATTCAATCTGCCAGAAGCGAACTGAAAGGAACCGACATCATGTATCCGGTACTAAAAGAGATACAGAAAAAATATCCTGACCAATGCCGCATTTCCGAGGCAATAGATATTCCTTACGCCCAATACCAACGGCTGATGGATGAAGCGGATGTACTGTTGGACCAACTCTATTCGTACACTCCGTCCATGAATTCTCTATTGGCCATGGCCAAAGGAATCATCGTTGTAGGCGGAGGGGAAGAAGAGAACTATGAGATAATAAATGAGAAGGAGCTGCGTCCCATCATCAACGTACGCCCCTCAGAGGAAGACATCTACCAAAAATTAGAATACCTCGTATTGAACAAAGAACAAATCCCCAAACTATCGGCACAGAGCATCGAATACGTAAAAAGGCATCATGACCATATAAAAGTAGCCCGACAGTATATTGATTTCTGGGAAATGCACTAAGGCATTTCCCCTATGCAAACTTGTTCAGCGCTGCAATGACCTGCTCCACCTCTTCATCCGTCATCAGTGGAGACAGCGGCAAGCTCAGTTCCTCACGGTGTATTCTTTCTGTCACCGGCAATGACAGAGAGCTGTATTCCGCCAAAGCCTTTTGCTTATGCGGAGGTATCGGATAATGAATAAGAGTCTGTATACCCTCTTCTGCCAGGAATGCCTGCAAACGGTCACGGCAAGGGGAGAATACCGGGAATATATGAAACACAACCTGCTCCCACTTATCCACCCGGGGCAAGGTCAACAAGTCATTTTGAATCTCATTCATATACTTACGGGCAATGCATCTGCGACGCTCGTTGTCCTGATCGAGCCGGCGCAATTTCACCGAAAGAATGGCGGCCTGCAGTTCGTCGAGACGGCTGTTGATACCTTTGTAGGGATACACATACTTTGCAGAAGAGCCATAATTGCCCAGTGAGCGCACCAAGGCAGCCACCTCTTCGTCATCCGTCACCACTGCACCGCCATCTCCCAATGCGCCCAGATTTTTGGAGGGATAAAAACTGAATGCAGCGGCATCTCCCAAATGTCCGGCACGTTTTCCCTCATAGACAGCTCCATGCGCCTGTGCCACGTCCTCCACTACTTTCAGATGATGATGACGGGCAATATCCAATATCGGGTTCATATCAGCGCACCGTCCATAGAGATGAACCGGAAGGATGGCGCGTGTACGTGAAGTTATCAATGCCTCTATGCGATCCGAATCCATATTGCACGTTTCCCATAAAGGTTCGCAAAGCACAGGTTTGAGTCCGGCGCGAAGCACACCGATAATCGTTGCAATACACGTATTGGCCGGAACGATCACCTCGTCTCCCTCCTGCAATATATGCTGACGCTGATAAGCCATGAAGATGAGGGTCAGGGCATCCATGCCATTCCCTGTACCGACACAGTAGCCTGCCCCGCAATATTTGGCAAAGCTCTCTTCAAAAGCGGCGTTCTCTTTTCCCTGAAGATACCAGCCGGACTTAACCACCCGATTTACAGCTTCCGACAACTCGGGTTCAAAAGATTCACTAACACGCTGTAACTCAAAATATTTAATCATCAGATATCGAATTTAAGCAAAGTTCATATACATCATATACCACAGCACGGCCGCCAAAACCCTCCTTTTGGAATATCAATCCTTCATTCAGATAACGTCCGCCATCCTCTACCGAAGTTCCAAAATCAAAATACTCTTTATCTGTATAGCATTCATGGAGCAGATTATCAAACAGCAGGTCGAGTGCTCCCTGTTTCCGTCCCCGATCGGTAGAGCCGATATACTGCACATGAGCAACCCTGTCGGTGATATACATTACGCAGCCGGCCATCGTCTCTCCGGTTTCGTCAACGATGCGGTGAAGTTTGATATTATCCGGGAACTTCTGATGCAGACAAGTTATTTCGTTCAGAGAATGTACCGGCTTGGCGCCATGACGTTCCCGCAAGTTCTCTTCCAAGATGGGCCAAAACAGGTCGTAGGCCTCATCCGAGCAGACTGACAATCCCTCCTTCCGGGCTTGTTTTAGTTTTCGTACCCGTAATTTCCGAAAAGGAATTCCTGCACCCGACAAAACGACTGAGGAGATTTTCCGTTCCGTGAGACGGGCTCCCATACGGAAAAGGGCATACAGATCTTCTTCTGAAGGGTATGCGTGGTAAATATGTGGAATGACACGATACAGAATCCTGTCAGCTTCTGTGTTCTCTTTCAGATAGCGGCACAGCATGCGAAACATTTCCATCACCATGTCTATGGTGACTTGACGGGAAATGAGAAAGCCACCATAAGTCAGCCCCACATGAGTGCCAAAGATTTTACCGTTAATATGTGCCGGCAATAAAGCCACCAGTTGTTTCTCTTTATAAAACAGGAATGAACAGTCCGTGAACCGATCCGCATGATAATCCATATAATCGCGCATAAACAGAAAAGTCCCATTCTTCGTTTGAGCCACAAAGTCATCCCAAACCTTACTTTGCTCTGCTGTATAACGGACAATATGTAGCGATTCAAGCATAGACTAAATCATTGTTTTATAAAGTCCAGAAACTCTTCATAAGAATTTATATAAGTCTGCGGGCAATAAGAATGAGAAGCCAATACCATCAAAACAGCATCGGAAGAGAAGTTGCTCAGTTCATTCCAGGTAGCGGGAGGCACCAATAATCCTTCCGACTTGGAGTCTAAATGATAATGTCTCCGTCCGTTTACATCCTCCAGACAGACATCAATGCTCCCACTCACTGCAACCAGGTATTGGTAGGATACCTTGTTAGCATGCTTGCCGCGTTCTTCCCCTTGTGGCACATCGTATATCCAATATACACGTGTCACCTCAAAAGGTACATCCTTCCCTACTTCAAGAAGAGTCAGGCTACCTCGTTTATCTGTAAATGTCTTTAAACGTTCCATAACTTTATAAAATAACGATATTCAGCAGATATTATTATACAAACGCCCCTTTATAGTTGACCATACGCCCCAAAGTTCAATCTCGGAAGGGTTTCAAAAAGAAACGAGACCCATCGTTTCTTCTTATTCAAACGATGGGTCTTTCTGATTTGTATCGATTATCTTCCAGACTTAAACTGATTATCTTCCCGGCTTACAGCGTCTATCTTCTTGGCTTACACCGATTATCTTCTTGATGAGCTGCTTCCCCGTTCTGAGGAACTTGAAGAAGAGCTTCTCCGGCTGCTACTGCCGGAAGTTGATTTCGAAGAAGAGCTGCGGCTGGATTGTCCACCGGAAACCGAACTGCTGCGAGTACTGCTACGGGTAGTGCTTCGGGTAGAGGTAGAACTACTGCTGCTTGAAGAGGTCGTTGTGCGGCTCGTTGAAGAACTGCTGCTACGCCTGCTGCTTCCGGAGTTTGTGTTAGTATTGACCGGGGTTGCAGTGCTCGATTTACGGCTTTCTCTTCGGCTGCTTGATGAACTCTCGCGACTCGATGAGGAGGAAGAACTATTGCTCGGACGGGTAGTCGTAGTAGAGCGGGTGCTTGTACTTGTACTCGGACGGCTGCTTGTTCTCGTGCTCTGACGGGTAGAGACACTGGGACGGGTAGTAGTTCTACTTGATCTCGAACTCGGCCGTGTGCTTGTATTCGGACGGATATTTACCGAACCGAAATCGGAATGGCGGTTCGTATGGTACACATGTTCGTTTCTCACGCTGTAATTCCCATGATAGCAATCATGATTATATCTTCCGCGATAATAACTTACATTGTGAAAATGCGTCCGGTAGTGTCCTCCCGAATAACTGCGATAATGGTAGGGTTTCGGGAAATAGAAATGGTTATGATTGGTGTAAGTAATGTATACCCGGAAGTTCCATCCGCCACCGTATGCATAAATCGGACGATAGAAATAATCCGCCTGCAGGAAACGGTGATACTGCGCATCGTTCAATACCCAACGCAAGTCGTCATTACGTACATCCAGATAATTATAATAATCATCCAATGCCCATTCGTATCCGCATATCACATCATCCATCAGATAGCGGATGGAATAGATAAAATCGAAATTGATCTCATAGACATCATTGTACTGAGCTGTGCTCAAGTTCAGCTCATACGCCATCTTGTCTGTCAGAAAACGCGTTTCTTTGCGAACTCTGCTATTACTCATTGCGGCCATGCTCACACTGCTCATGGCAGTTATTCCGATGGCAAATAATATTAAAATCATCCGTTTCATAATCATTAAATCTTTTAGTTATTATTTTCATGGTATCTCTTTATAAACCGATTCACTTCCTCCTTGTCCGAGCTAAAGGTCAGTTTATCCAATGCCCGGAAGAAATTCGCCTTATCGGCAATCCTTGGATATATCTTCTTTAGGAACGGCTTCTTTTCACTGTCAAATGTATAAAAGTCCAACAACCGGATACATTGATCGGTGGTAAAGTAAGAACTCATCAAGGCATTGTCAAGTAAAGCGTTACGGTCGGATTCAAAAGGCTGTTTTTTCAATGAACTCACAAACTGATTAAAAGAACGGTCACTCATCACCGGCTCTCTGAGATTACAGTCATCCGGCCGTTGTCCGGGTTTATCCGGTCTGCTCGGTCTGTATTCAGGTCTGTGTTCCGGTCTGTCTGAACCGTCGATTACTATCTCCTTCACCTCATTACTCAGACAACGGACATGCTCATCAAACAACAAGTCCTCTCTTTCAAAACGGTCTCCGCGACGGGCTGCGTACACCTCCACCCGATAACTGCCACCGTGCAGGTTAGCGATAAAACAGCTATACGTAGGTCTGCACACCTGCTGTCCGTCAATGAATACCACCACCTGCGTTCTTGGGCTTTCAATCGAGAGTCCCTCCAAAGAAAAAGCACTCACCGGAAGCATTGCCAGCAGAAGACTCAAAACAAGTATCAATTTGCGTATCATATCTTTTCTATTTTTTTATTCTCCGTTCCGGTATGGCAATCCCGCTCTCTCTCCAAATGAGACTTCATCTCCGTCACTTTACCATCCACAAAATGCACCCTGACAACCGACCACCCGGAAAGTACCATTACCCGAAATTCCCACTCTTCTCCATTTTCATCAAAGCTCCTGTAAGCAGGCGTTCCGAGTACTTCCTTAACCTGTTCCAGCGTCATCCCTTTATGGATAGCGGACAGTTGTTCGTTCGTGAATCCGGCTCCGGCTGTGATACAGCCAGCAAACAACATCATCAACAACAGGACGCCAAAAATATGTATCTTTTTCATAACCTATGTCTTAAAAGTGGAACTTTTTTAAGAAAACACCTCTTTTTTCTACTATATGCAAGGCATCTGCAGCAGATATACATTTAATAGTTCAACCTCCGTGTTTTCTTATACCACAAAATTAGGGTGAGGAAACTCCCCACCCTAATGATTATCTATATTCGTATATAGGGATTTCCCTATTGTTGTTAGGAAGATGCCAACCGGATGCCGTCTTCCTGCAATACCACCAAGTGTTTCTTATACAAATCGCCCACCGCCTTCTTGAACGTCTTCTTGCTTACGCCGAAAGTAGCATATATATCATCAGCCGGGCTCTTGTCATTCAAAGGTGTATACCCATCGTGCTCACGAATATACTCCAGCAGGGTTTTCGCGAAATCATCCACCTTCTCAAATCCCGGTTTCTGAAGCACCAGGTCTATCTTGCCATCCTCGCGTATTTGCTTTACATAGGCTTTCAGCACCATGCCGGTATGCAAAGGCTGAAAGATCTCGCTGTCATAAAGCAATCCGCCGAACTTGTTTTCTATAATAGCCTTGAAGCCTAAATCCGTCTTTTGCCAAATCAGGATATTCACCTCTTCACCCGGCTGATACTCTGCCTTTTCTTTCGACAGATAGCGGTCTACCTTGGCTGAAGCCACAATGCGGTAGCTTTCTTCATCGAGATGGGCATGAATGATGTATTTCTTACCTATCTGCATTTTCATTTTCTGCTCGCTAAAGGGTACAAACAGGTCTTTCATCAACCCCCAGTTGAGAAATGCCCCAAACTGATTGACCCACGACACCTCCAGACAAGCAAATTCACCGACCTGCACGAGGGGAGTCAACGTAGTGGCAATCAATCTCTCTTCATTATCAAGATAAAGAAACACATTCAAGATATCTCCTATCTGACAGTCTTCGGGTACATAACGGGCAGGCAACAGGATTTCTCCTTCATCGCCTCCATCCAGGTAGACTCCAAAATCAACCTCTTTCACAACCTCAAGCCGGTTGAATTTACCTAATTCAATGCTCATATTCTCTGCTGTTATTAGTCTTTATTCGCAAATATATTAGCCGAAATGACACCAAAGCACTTCTTAAGCATATATAAATGCAACAATCTGCAGACAAAGATAGTTTTCCTAATCGAATATTGTCTCCATTTCGTTAAACAAAAGCTACCCGCCTGCTCATTTTTTGCTAATTTAACCACCATTCGATAGAATGAATCGTACCGCATAGAGCAAGAAGCAATTTCTCTTTCGGACATATAAACAGGCATTCTGATAAGATTTTACCCCCTTCACCTCCTTCACCCTTTTTGCTCTATCGGCTTGTTCATCGGCAATAGCGGGTGAAAGGCCGTTCCGTTTTACCAAGCACTGTACTTACAGCCGGCAACAAACGTGCTGATGATTCGTAAGGACCGTGTTCACGGACCGTAAAAGCCGTCCCGACCGGGGTTTCACCCTGTGTCGGCGATGGATAAAGGCTTTGAGGGGAAAAGGTGAAGGTGGTGAAAGGGGTAAAAACATATCGGGGAAAGGCTGTTTGCTGAACAATTTCGGTTTCTATGGAAAAGATATTAAGTCTTTTTTTAAAAGATGCTAAGTCTTTTTTTGAAAGATGTTATGTCTTTTTCTGAAGGACTTAAGTGTTTTTTCTGAAGGACTTAAGTGTTTTTTCTGAAGGACTTAAGTGTTTTTCAAAAGCATATCAAGGTTCTTTCTCTTTCAATCAGAATGTAATCTATTTTCTTATTTCCTTGAAGCTGGTACATCCCCAATACTGAAAGCACATAAAAGCCACCCCTGCCCAGCAAGTACCAGCAGCAAGAGTGGCTTTGTTGACAAGAGAGTTTTGGCACCCCCTCTTCAATAAACAGAATTCAGTCAAGCCGGCTTTACAGAATTACCTTAATCAATGATTTTCCGACTTTAATGACGTACATACCACTATCAAGGCTAAAAGTCTCCGCACATGAATTTTCCCGTTGGGCAACTAATACTCCCTGTATATTATAGATCGAAATCAATTCTCCGGGAACTGCCCCTATAATTGTAACTGTCTTTCCGTTTTTCTGAACATAAACCGGAGATTCCTTGTAGCTTGCCCATCCTGTAGAGGCTCCAAATTCATAAGCACCCATATCGATGGAAGCTCCAGTGATACGTGAGTTCCCATCCAAGTCATTGCTATATGCCGCAGTCCAATATTGCTTGTCGCCTTTGTCTATACAAGCCGAATTCTCCGTCACTCTCCAATCGTACGCATATTTTCCATCATCACCAACCATCACCGTACCGGCAGTAGCCGACGGATTGACAAAACGAGGATAGAAATCACTTCCCGATACCCCTGCATTGTCCGATGAAAGATTGATGTTCGTCTCATTAACAAAGCTTTCCGGCATTCCTTCAATCGCACAATTCTTCACCATATCAGCAGGAGTCGTACCATAACCGGCTATATTATTGGCACCCCCACCGATCGTTGCATCATTTCCCCATACGATTGTATTGTACAGACAAGAACTGGGATTCGCACTTTTCGCGCTACCATACACGCCTGCACATCCTTTGTCCGTACGGGTCATCTTATTAC